>NZ_CP028271.1:1253226-1566533 GCF_009914055.1 Mixta intestinalis | reverse complement strand
GTGTAACTTCAGAACCGGTACCAGATGTCGTGGTAATAGCGACCATTTTCGCCTTCACGCCCATTTTCGGGAACTTGTAGATACGTTTACGGATATCCATAAAGCGCAGCGCCAGCTCTTCAAAATGGGTTTCCGGATGTTCGTACATTACCCACATGATTTTGGCCGCATCCATTGGTGAACCACCGCCGAGCGCAATAATCACGTCCGGTTTAAAGGAGTTCATCTGTTCAGCGCCTTTACGCACGATGCTTAATGTCGGATCGGCTTCTACTTCAAAGAAAATTTCGGTTTCGAGGCCGTGAGACTTCAGGACGGACGTAATCTGATCGGCATAGCCGTTATTAAACAGGAAACGGTCGGTGACAATAAATGCACGTTTCGCGCCATCCGTTGCCACTTCTTCCAGCGCGATTGGCAGCGAACCACGACGGAAATAGATAGATTTAGGAAGTTTATGCCACAACATATTCTCAGCTCGCTTGGCCACGGTTTTCTTATTAATAAGATGTTTAGGTCCAACGTTCTCCGAAATGGAGTTACCACCCCAGGAGCCGCAGCCCAGCGTCAGAGAAGGAGCCAGCTTAAAGTTATACAGGTCACCGATACCGCCTTGAGAAGCAGGCGTGTTAATCAGAATACGCGCGGTTTTCATTTTGTCGCCAAAATAGTTAACGCGTTCATGCTGATTATCCTGATCGGTATAGAGGCAGGAGGTGTGACCGATACCGCCCATCGCCACCAGTTTTTCAGCTTTATCTACCGCCTCGGCAAAATCACTGGCGCGATACATTGCCAGCGTCGGCGACAGTTTTTCATGCGCAAAAGGTTCGGATTCATCAACTACTTTAACTTCACCGATCAGGATTTTGGTATTTGCCGGTACGTTGATGCCTGCCATTTCAGCAATTTTCACTGCTGGCTGACCAACAATCGCTGCGTTGAGCGCACCATTTTTCAGCAGAATATCCTGAACCGCTTTCAGTTCTGTGCCTTGCAGCAGGTAGCCGCCGTGGCTGGCGAAGCGTTCACGTACGGCTTCATAGACGGAATCTACTACGATAACAGACTGTTCAGACGCACAGATAACGCCGTTATCGAAGGTTTTTGACATCAGGATAGAAGCTACGGCGCGTTTAATATCGGCCGTTTCATCAATCACTACCGGCGTATTGCCTGCGCCAACGCCGATGGCCGGTTTACCTGAGCTGTAGGCCGCTTTCACCATGCCCGGGCCACCTGTTGCCAGGATCAGGTTGATATCGGGGTGATGCATCAGCTGGTTAGAAAGTTCGACAGAAGGTTGATCGATCCAGCCGATAATATCCTTCGGTGCACCGGCAGCGATAGCGGCCTGCAATACGATGTCTGCCGCTTTGTTAGTAGCATCTTTTGCACGTGGATGCGGTGAGAAGATAATACCGTTACGGGTTTTCAGGCTGATCAGTGCTTTAAAGATAGCGGTTGAGGTCGGGTTGGTGGTGGGAACGATACCGCAAATCAGGCCGGTAGGTTCTGCGATGGTAATGGTGCCGAAGGTATCATCTGTTTCGAGGATGCCGCACGTCTTCTCATCTTTATAGGCATTGTAAATATACTCTGAGGCAAAGTGGTTTTTAATCACTTTATCTTCCACAATACCCATACCTGATTCCGCAACGGCCATTTTAGCCAGCGGAATACGGGCGTCGGCAGCAGCCAGCGCAGCAGCGCGGAAGATGTTGTCGACCTGTTCTTGAGTGAAGTTGGCATATTCGCGCTGTGCTTTTTTCACACGTTCAACGAGTGCGTTAAGTTCAGCGACATTGGTAACGGCCATAATGCTCTCCTGATAGAAGTTAAACTCTTTTAGTAAGCGAGCCTGAAGAAAACCTTTACCAGCATCACGCTGTGCAGGGCGCGCATTTTTGCGCTTTACTTATTTTCATGCCGTTTACTGAAAGAGTTTCTATGGCAGTAGCGCTAAAACATACAGCGCCTGTCGTTATCAACTCCTTTTGATGCTGTGAGCTTACCTGGATCGAGGTAGGCTTTTGTTGATGCAGATCAATATTCCTCAAAGCTGACACCTTTCAGCAGGCTTGTTTTTTGAACTGGATCGATTTTTTCACAATATAATGGGGAATTATTGTTAATTCGAATCACATGCTAATCAGGTTATTAACAATAGCGTTTATACCTAATATTGATGCTTAGTTAAGCATATTATGCTGGCATAATGGGCTGGTTGCCGTGAGGCTTTTCTATTAAATTAAGCCAGTTAACTTTAGCACAGTTTTGTGGAGTGGTGTGTGAATAACCTGGCGCTGGATTTGTCTGGCTATATTAAATTTTTTGTCGGTCTGTTTGCGTTGGTTAACCCCATCGGCATTATTCCGGTGTTTATCAGCATGACCAGCTATCAGGCTGTTGCTGAAAGAAATAAAACTAACCTGACGGCGAATCTGGCCGTGGCGATTATCTTGTGGTCCGCGCTTTTCCTGGGCGACGCCATCCTGCACGTTTTTGGCATCTCTATTGATTCTTTCCGTATCGCAGGGGGAATCCTGGTGGTGACCATCGCCATGTCGATGATTAGCGGCAAGCTGGGGGAGGATAAACAGAATAAGCAGGAAAAATCAGAAACGGCAGTACGCGAAAGTATTGGTGTCGTGCCGCTGGCGCTGCCGCTGATGGCCGGACCGGGCGCAATCAGCTCGACTATCGTCTGGAGTACCCGCTACCACAGCTGGCTGAATCTGTTTGCTTTCAGCGTGGCCATCGCACTGTTTGCTTTCTGCTGTTGGCTGCTTTTTCGTGCAGCACCGATGATGGTACGCGTGCTGGGACAAACCGGCATTAACGTTATTACCCGTATCATGGGCCTGCTGCTGATGGCGCTGGGCATCGAGTTTATCATTACCGGCCTGAAAGCCAGTTTTCCGGGCCTGCTGGCTTAACCTTCTGCGGGCGTTTGCGCTGTCTCATCAACAGAGGGCAGGCCCGCTTCTCGCTATCTTTCCTGTGATAAATGTTGCGCCCTTTAATTGTGCATGCGTACCAGCTAATGCACTTTTTTAGGGCGTTTATTCATCTGGCTTTACCGCTGCATACCTTATTAGCTTCTCTGTTGAACTTTCCCTTATACGTTTAATTCCCTGTCAATGTGATTATTTTCACATCATAGCATGCGTTATTTTTTTCATTTATAAGCCTTTTATCAGGGTTACCTGCATTACGGCAGCTAAAAATGCCAGGTAAAAACAAAGTTATAAACTTTTGCTTGTTTTGTAACCGATGAAAGATCTTGACCGCTACGCTTACTGTTTTTATGCTTTTTTTCGGTATTGATATCAGTAGGATAGATCATAGTTTGTTGGTAAAAATAAACCTTTCTTGATATCAACGATCGTGATAAAAGAGAAATAGATAACATTTTTGGCATTTGTATCTGGCGCAAAAAAATTCATCTATTAATTTCCGGTAAAAGAAATTTCCTTTCTCATAAATTGAGAATGAATTTTGCTTAACTGCCTGAGCGGTAACTTTTTAAGAGCAAGGAACCGAATGAAATCAGCCATTTTCAAGCGCTACAGCAGTGTAACAATAACCGTTCTGTTCGCTTCGTTATGTAATGCACAAGCTGCCAGCGTACCGCCGGGAACGAAGCTGGCGCAGCAACAGGCAATTACCATCAATAACGGTAGCGAGGTGGCTTCACTCGATCCGCATAAAACGGAAGGCGTGCCGGAAACCGAGGTGATTGCTAATTTGCTGGAAGGGCTGCTTTCAACTGATAATTCAGGGCACCTGGTACCCGGCGTTGCCGAACACTGGCAGCAGGAGAAGAATGTCTGGACCTTTACCCTGCGTCCAAATGCGCGCTGGAGCAATGGCGAGCCGGTAACGGCGCAGGATTTTGTCTATAGCTGGCAGCGCCTGGCCGATCCGAAAACGGCATCTCCCTACGCCAGCTATCTGCAATATGCGCACATCGCTAACGTGGATGAAATTATTGCCGGACGGCAGCCGCCATCTGAGTTGGGCGTTAAGGCGCTGGATGCACATCACCTACAGGTTACGCTGAACCAGCCGGTACCTTATTTTGCCGCTATGCTGGCGCACACCGCCTTAAAGCCGGTTTATCGCCCGGCGGTAGAGCAGTGGGGCGATAAATGGACGCGTCCGGAGCATTATGTGGGTAACGGTGCCTATACGCTAAGTGACTGGATCGTTAATGAAAAAATTACGCTGAAGCGTAATGCGCAATACTGGGATAATGCCCACACGGTTATTGAAACCGCCACCTTTTTACCGATTAGCTCAGAAACCAGCGATGTTAATCGCTACCGCAGCGGCGATATCGATATTACAAACAGCGCCGTTCCCCCGGAACTGTTCCCGAAGTTGAAAAAAGAACTGGGCGCACAGGTTCACGTTAGCCCTTATCTCTGCACTTTTTATTATGAATTAAATCATCGACGTCCGCCGTTTAACGATGTGCGCGTGCGTACTGCGGTGAAGCTGGCGCTGGATCGGCAGATCATTGCCGAGAAGGTCATGGGGCAGGGGCAGATTCCCGCTTTTGGCTTCACGCCGCCCTATATTGACGGTGGACATTTTACCGCGCCCGCCTGGTTTAATCTGACGCAGGCGCAACGTAACGCTGAGGCGAAACGGCTGCTGGCGGAAGCGGGCTATAGCGCCGATAAGCCGCTCTCCTTTGCACTGCTCTATAACACCTCCGATCAGAATAAAAAGCAGGCGATTGCTGCTGCCTCCATGTGGAAAAAGAATCTTGGCGCTAACGTTACGCTGCAAAATCAGGAGTGGAAAACCATGCTGAATACGCGGCATGAGGGCAATTACGACGTTGCACGTGCGACTTGGTGTTCCGATTATAACGAGCCGTCCACCTTCCTTAATATGCTGCTCAGCAATTCTTCTACCAATACGGCTTTTTACCGCAGCCCGGCATTCGATACGCTGATTGCCCGATCGCTTAACACTACCGACGATGCCGAGCGTGTCGCGCTTTATCAACAGGCAGAGGCGCAGCTGGATAAAGATTCAGCGCTGGTGCCGGTTTATTACCGCGTCAGCGTGCGGCTGGTTAAGCCGTGGATTGGTGGCTATACCGGTAAAGATCCGCAGGATCATCAGCAGATTAAATATTATTACATCACCCAACATTAACCTGACGTCCGACACAGATTGGATGCAGATGATGGTAGCCCTTAAGTAAAAATACACCCGTCCAGCTTCAGGTTCCGAAGACTGCGACAGGTTACCCGGACAGCGGGAAAAGCCGCAGGCTGATGCCGCGGTAATTATAAAAAACTGGAGTAAACATGAACAACATCACAAAAAAAGGCCTGGTCGCGCTGAGTGTTATGGCGGCGCTGGGTGCATTAACGGCAACCAGCGCGCTGGCAGCTAACGTGCCGGCTGGCGTTCAGCTGGCGGATAAACAGGAACTCATCAGGGGTAACGGTGCCGAGCTGCAATCGCTCGATCCGCATAAAGTGGAAGGGGTACCGGAAGCTTACGTTAGCCGCGATCTTTATGAAGGGCTGGCAATTACCGATGACAACGGCAAAGTGATACCGGGCGTCGCGGAGAGCTGGGAAAGCAAAGAGGGCGGTAAGGTTTGGATTTTCCATCTGCGCGATACGGCAAAATGGTCCAATGGCGAACCGGTGACGGCGAAAGATTTCGTCTACAGCTGGCGTCGCCTGGCCAGCCCGAAAACCGCCTCTCCCTATGCCAGCTACCTGCAATATGGCCACCTGCTGAACGTTGACGATATTATCGCCGGTAAAAAAACACCCGATACGCTGGGCGTAAAAGCGATTGACGATCGTACGCTGGAAGTAACGCTGAGCGAGGCGGTGCCCTATTTTGATAAGCTGATTATTCATCATTCAATGTCGCCGGTTTATCAGCCAGTAGTGGATAAATTTGGCGATAAGTGGACGCAGCCGGAAAACTTTGTCGGCAACGGCGCGTTTAAAGTCAAAGAGTGGGTAATCAATGAGCGTCTGGTCGTAGAGCGCAACCCGCAATACTGGGATAACGCACACACCGTACTGAATAAAGTCACCTTCCTGCCAATCTCTTCTGAGGTCACCGATACCAACCGCTATCGCAGCGGCGGCAGCGATATGACCTATAACTATCTGCCGATCGAGCTTTATCAGAAACTAAAAAAAGAGATCCCGCAGGAGATCCACGCCGATCCCTATCTCTGCACTTATTATTATGAAATTAACAACCAGAAACCGCCGTTTAACGACGTGCGCGTACGTACCGCGCTGAAACTGGGTATCGATCGTGACATTATCGTCAACAAGGTGAAGGCGCAGGGTGAAGATCCCGCCTGGAGTTACACCCCGCCTTATACTGATGGTATCGCGATTACTAAGCCAGAATGGATGAACTGGACGCAGGAAAAACGCAACGAAGAGGCAAAGAAACTGCTGGCGGAGGCGGGCTATGGCCCCGGCAAACCGCTTACCTTTAATCTGCTCTATAACACCTCCGATCTGCATAAGAAACTGGCTATCGCCGCCGCCTCTATCTGGAAAAAGAACCTCGGCGTAGAGGTAAAACTGCAAAATCAGGAGTGGAAGACCTTCCTTGATACCCGTCATCAGGGCAACTTTGATGTGGCTCGCGCTGGCTGGTGCGCCGACTATAACGAGCCGACCAGCTTTTTAAACACCATGCTTTCCGGCAGCAGCAACAATACCTCGCACTATAAGAGCGAGGCGTTTGATAAACTGCTGGCGCAGGCGCTAGCTGCCTCCAGCAACGCTGACCGTAGCCAGTTCTACAGCGAAGCAGAAAAACAGCTGGATAAAGATTCCGCTATCGTGCCGATCTACTACTACAAAAACCTGCGTCTGGTGAAACCTTACGTCGGCGGCTACAGCGGTAAAGATCCGCTGGATAACTCACACGATAAAGATCTTTATATCATTAAACATTAATGCAGGTTTCCGGGCGGCCTCGTGCCGCCCCTTGATGAAGCAATATGGCTTCAGCCTTGGTGCTGAAGCCATAATTATCGGGTACGGGCAATGTTAAAGTTCATTCTGCGTCGCTTCCTTGAAGCTATTCCGACGCTGTTTATTCTGGTTACCATTTCCTTCTTTATGATGCGCCTGGCGCCTGGCAGCCCTTTTACCGGCGAGCGTGCCTTAACGCCGGAAGTTATGGCAAATATCGAAGCGAAATATCATCTAAACGATCCCATATGGAAGCAGTACGGCAGCTATCTGGTTCAGCTGGCGCACGGCGATTTTGGTCCTTCCTTTAAATATAAAGATTATACCGTTAACGATTTAGTGGCCGGTGCCTTTCCGGTTTCAGCGAAGCTTGGCGCGGCGGCATTTATTTTCGCGGTGGTGCTGGGAGTAACGGCGGGAGTCATTGCGGCATTAAATCAAAACAGCAAGTGGGATTATGCGGTAATGAGCGTCGCGATGACCGGCGTGGTGATCCCCAGCTTTGTGGTTGCGCCGCTGCTGGTGTTAATTTTTGCCATTACGTTGAAATGGCTGCCCGGCGGCGGCTGGAATGGCGGGGCACCTAAATTTATGATTTTGCCAATGGTGGCGCTGTCGCTGGCCTATATCGCCAGCATTGCGCGTATTACCCGCGGCTCAATGATAGAAGTGATGCATTCTAACTTTATTCGTACCGCACGTGCGAAAGGGCTACCGCTACGCCGCATCGTGCTGCGTCATGCACTAAAGCCAGCGCTGCTGCCGGTACTTTCTTATCTTGGCCCCGCTTTTGTCGGCATTATTACCGGTTCCATGGTGATTGAAACGATTTATGGCTTACCGGGTATCGGTCAGCTGTTTGTTAATGGTGCGCTGAACCGTGACTATTCGCTGGTATTAAGCCTGACGATTCTGGTCGGCACGCTGACCATCGTGTTTAACGCCATCGTTGATGTGCTGTATGCCGTTATCGATCCGAAAATTCGCTATTAATTCCGGGGTTCGCCATGTTATTGAGTAAAAAAAATAGCGTTGCGCTGGATTCCTTCAGCGAACAACTTGAGGTAGAGGGGCGCAGCCTGTGGCAGGATGCGCGGCGTCGTTTTATCCATAACCGTGCAGCGCTGGTCAGCCTGTTTACGCTGCTGCTGATCGCGCTGTTTGTGATAATCGCGCCCTGGGTATCGCCGTTTACCTATGACGATACCGACTGGGCGATGATGTCCGCCGCGCCGGATATCACTTCCGGACACTACTTTGGCACCGACTCCTCCGGGCGCGATCTGCTGGTGCGGGTCGCGATTGGTGGGCGTATTTCACTCATGGTGGGCATTGCCGCAGCGCTGGTGGCGGTGGTGGTTGGCACGCTGTACGGCACGCTGGCCGGTTACCTCGGCGGCAAAACCGATTCGGTGATGATGCGTCTGCTGGAGATCCTTAACTCCTTTCCGTTTATGTTCTTCGTAATCCTGCTGGTTACCTTTTTCGGCCAGAACATCCTGCTGATCTTTGTCGCTATCGGCATGGTCTCCTGGCTTGATATGGCGCGTATCGTGCGCGGGCAAACGCTGAGCCTGAAGCGTAAAGAGTATATCGAAGCGGCGCAGGTTGGCGGCGTCTCCACTATCAATATTGTGTTGCGCCACATTGTGCCTAACGTGCTGGGCGTGGTAGTGGTGTATGCCTCGCTGCTGGTGCCGGGCATGATCCTGTTTGAATCCTTTCTCAGTTTCCTGGGATTGGGTACTCAGGAGCCGCTCAGCAGCTGGGGTGCTTTGCTCAGCGATGGCGCTAACTCGATGGAAGTGTCGCCGTGGCTGCTGCTCTGGCCCGCCGGTTTCCTGGTGGTTACGCTGTTTTGCTTCAACTTTATCGGCGATGGCCTGCGTGACGCCCTCGATCCGAAAGATCGTTAAGGAGTTTCCCGATGAGTACGATTGAACTGGAACCAGCGGTAACGCAAAACGCGGGAAGCGACCTGTTGCTGGATGTGAAAGATCTGCGCGTCACCTTCAGCACGCCAGACGGTGCGGTTACCGCCGTAAATAACCTGAATTTCAGCCTGCGGGCGGGGGAAACGCTGGGGATCGTCGGCGAATCCGGCTCCGGCAAATCGCAGACCGCCTTTGCTCTGATGGGCCTGTTAGCCAGTAACGGAAACATCACCGGTTCGGCGCGTTTCAACGGTAATGAAATCCTCAACCTGCCGGAGAAACAGCTAAACCGGCTGCGGGCTGAGCAGGTGGCGATGATTTTTCAGGACCCGATGACCTCGCTCAATCCCTATCTGCGCGTCGGCGAACAGCTAATGGAAGTGTTGCAGCTGCACAAAGGGATGAATAAGGCGCAGGCGTTTGAAGAGTCGGTGCGGATGCTGGATGCGGTGAAAATGCCGGAAGCGCGTAAGCGCATGAAAATGTACCCCCATGAGTTTTCCGGCGGGATGCGTCAGCGCGTAATGATCGCGATGGCGCTACTCTGTCGGCCTAAGCTTTTAATCGCTGACGAACCCACTACCGCGCTGGATGTGACCGTTCAGGCGCAGATCATGACGCTGCTGAACGAGCTGAAAAATGAATTCAACACCGCCATTATTATGATCACTCACGATTTAGGCGTGGTGGCGGGCATCTGCGATAAGGTGCTGGTGATGTATGCGGGGCGCACCATGGAATATGGCAAAGCGCGCGATGTCTTTTATCAGCCGACGCATCCTTATTCGCTGGGGCTGCTCAGCGCGGTGCCGCGTCTGGATACCGAAGGCGATACCTTGATGACGATTCCGGGCAATCCGCCGAACCTGTTACGCCTGCCTGGAGGCTGTCCGTTTCAGCCGCGTTGCCCTTACGCTATGGAAATTTGCGCCAGCGCGCCGCCGCTGGAACCCTTTGGCGAAGGGCGGTTGCGTGCCTGCTTTAAGCCGGTGGAGGAATTAGCATGAACGCCGTAGCTGAGAAAAAAGTACTGCTTGAAATTGCCGATCTGAAGGTGCATTTCAATATAAAAGATGGCAGACAATGGTTCTGGCAGCCCGCTAAGACGCTCAAGGCGGTAGATGGCGTCAGCCTGCGCCTGTATGAAGGTGAAACGCTGGGCGTAGTGGGCGAATCAGGCTGCGGCAAATCGACGCTGGCGCGGGCGATCATTGGTCTGGTGAAGGCAACGGAAGGGCGTGTCGCCTGGCTGGGGCGCGATCTGCTCGGTCAGAGCGAAGAGGAGTGGCGCAAGGCGCGCAGCGATATCCAGATGATTTTTCAGGATCCGCTGGCCTCGCTGAACCCGCGTATGACCATTGGCGATATCATTGCCGAACCGCTGCGCACCTATCATCCTTCGATGCCGCGTCAGGAAGTCAAAGATCGCGTCAAAACGATGATGATGAAAGTGGGGCTGCTGCCGAACCTGATTAACCGCTATCCCCATGAGTTTTCCGGCGGTCAGTGCCAGCGTATCGGCATTGCGCGTGCGCTGATTCTGGAACCGAAGCTGATTATCTGCGATGAGCCGGTATCGGCGCTGGATGTTTCTATTCAGGCGCAGGTGGTTAACCTGTTACAGCAGCTTCAGCGCGAGATGGGGCTGTCGTTAATCTTTATTGCTCACGATCTGGCGGTGGTGAAGCATATTTCCGATCGCGTGCTGGTGATGTATCTGGGCCACGCGGTTGAGCTGGGCACCTACAGCGAGGTGTATAACAATCCGCAGCATCCTTATACCCGTGCGCTGATGTCAGCCGTGCCGATCCCCGATCCCGATCGGGAGAAAAACAAGGAAATTCAGCTGCTGGAAGGGGAGCTGCCGTCGCCGATTAACCCGCCATCGGGCTGCGTGTTTCGTACGCGCTGCCCGATCGCCGGGCCGGAGTGCGCAAAAACGCGTCCGCTACTGGAAGGCGGTTTTCGCCACGCGGTTTCCTGCCTGAAGGTTGATCCGCTGTAAACACCTGTCAAAACGGCTGCGCAAGGGCAGCCGTTTTTCTCTTCAGATATCTGTCGCAGGCGCAACGCTGCGCTATTCCCGCCAGAGAATATGGCACAGCTTATGATCTTTCTCGCGGCAGAGCAGCACGCGTGCGAACACGTCGGTTACCGGTTCGCCTTCCGCTTCGCCGAGACCAATCACTACCTCAGCAAAAAAGTCCGGATTGAGATCGAAATCAACATGCTCCTGCCAGTCTTCAGAAGGATCGAACAGCTCCGCGCCGCCGCGCTCTTCAAACTGTAAATTAAACAGGATGATATCAGCCGGATCGAGATTATCACCCGCCAGCTCAAGAAAAATATCATAAGCCTGTTCCAGCGTTTCATCTTCGGTAAGACGGTTATTTAAGTCCATGATCTATCCTGTATGCCCGCAGGCGTGGTCGCATTTCCGCACCTTTTACAGTAACGGGCTAAAGAAGTAAAACAGTCGTTCAACGATTCGCTGCCACCAGGCGCGATGAGCCCAGCGTTTAATATCTACCAGGCGGGAGCGGGCAATATAATCATCCTGTACATGCGCCAGATCGCTGCCGAAGCCGTCATCATCAATCACCAGCGTAATTTCAAAGTTGAGCCACAGGCTGCGCATATCCAGATTAACCGTACCAATCAGGCTAAGCTGACCATCCACCAGCACGCTTTTAGTGTGCAGCAGGCCGCCTTCAAACTGATAGATTTTTACCCCCGCCTCCAGCAGCTCGGTAAAGAAGGCGCGGCTGGCCCAGCCGACCAACAGCGAATCATTATGCCGCGGCACGATAATACTCACCTCAACGCCGCGTAGCGCGGCGGTACAAATGGCATGCAGCAGATCGTCGCTGGGAACAAAGTAGGGCGTCGTCATAATCAGCTGCTCACGTGCTGAATAGACCGCCGTCAGCAGCGCCTGATGGATCATATCTTCAGGAAAGCCAGGGCCGGAAGCGATCGTCTGAATAATATGCCCGCTCTCCTGCTCGAACGGCATAATATTGGTATCCGGCGGCGGCGGCAGAATACGTTTGCCGGTTTCAATTTCCCAGTCGCAGGAGTAGATAATCCCCATGGTAGTCGCTATCGGGCCTTCCATACGCGCCATCAGATCGATCCACTGACCGACGCCCGCCTCCTGTTTAAAGTAGCGCGGATCGACCATGTTCATGCTGCCGGTCCAGGCGATATAGTTATCGATCAACACCATTTTACGATGCTGGCGTAAATCCATCCGGCGCAGGAAAACACGTAGCAGGCTAACCTGGAGCGCCTCCACCACATCGATACCGGCGTTGCGCATCATCGCTGGCCACGGGCTGCGAAAGAAAGTGACGCTACCCGCTGAATCGAGCATCAGACGGCAGTGAACGCCGCGCCGCGCCGCCGCCATCAGCGATTCCGCTACCTCATCCGCCAGGCCGCCCGGATGCCAGATGTAGAACACCATCTCAATATTATGCCGCGCCAGCTGGATATCGCGGATCAGCGACTTCATGGTGTCATCGGAGCTGGTCAGCAGCTGGAGCTGGTTACCTTTAACCCCGGCAATGCCCTGGCGATTTTCACACAGCTGAAACAGCGAGCGCGCAACATCGCTGTGTTCGGTGGCGAAAATGGAATGGCAGCTTTTTAAATTGTTCAGCCACTTGGCCGTTGAAGGCCACATGGTGCGTGCGCGTTCTGCCCGGCGCTTCCCCAGGTAGAGCTCACCAAAAGAGAGATAAGCGATAATCCCCACCAGCGGCAGAATATAGATAATCAGCAGCCAGGCCATTGCTGACGTAACCGCGCGCCGCTTCATCAGAATACGCAGCGTTACGCCCGCAATCAGCAACCAGTAACCAAAAAACAGTAGCCAGCTGATCAGAGTATAAAATGTAGTCATTAAGTGGAAATCCAGTTCGCGCTTTGATGGATGAAGTGTACGTGGAGATGGCGGAGTGCGAAACCCTTTGTCGGCGTCAGTGAAGGATGTTGTGTCGCGCCAAATGGGTTTATAATGCGCCGCGTTGTTATGCAATCGGGTATTTGTTATGAGGCGGAGCAAAAACGAAGTTGCTCGCTGGCGCATGTTGCGTCAGGTTCAGCGCAGGCGTTCGCGCTGGCTGGAAGGGCAGTCGCGCCGTTACGGGCGTATCCATGTCATTCGACATCGGCTGGCACAGCAGCAGCGCCGTTCGGTACTGTTTATTCATAATCAGTTCTGACGATGATAAGCAAGGGAGCATTCGGCTCCCTGTCTGTCACTCACAGGCCTTCTTTCTTTCTGCCGCTATCCCTGCTGAACCCGGGTTTACCGCTGACCTCATTGAGTCAAAGGTTTTTACCGCCGCATTTCCATTAGCGAAAAATAGCTCATCCCTGAGCTAAATGCCTCCATCATGGAGTAGCTTATGAGTTATTTTAAACGTAGCTGAACACTGAAATTCCTCAACGTACCACTTTAGTATTAGGATGTTTCCTGGGAAATAACCGTAGCCGCAAAAGGCTAAACGCGTACTTCCTGCGTTGGCTGAACAATACTCTCCAGCGCCCGGCGGTAAATATCGCATCGTAAGGTGTCTTCTTCTGTCTCAAGTTTTTCAATCAGAGCCAGAATAATATCTTTATTACTGAACGCGCTTTTTACCGTAGCCAGTTCATTGCGGATTGCCGCAATAACCTCTTTCTCACTGTTAAACTGCGGTGCAGACGTTTCGAAATATTGAGAAATCTGAGACTCCGTAGTAGAAACCTGTTGCATGATAAAGCCCCATAAAATGGCTGCGCTCCGCAGTGCAATAACAGCGATGCGGCTGACGCGACACATAAATAAAAAATGCTAAAAATGGGTAAAAACGCCACTTTCAGCGATGAAGTACAGCATGATTAATTGCCACCGCATAAACTTATACAACAAATTTAAAGTTGTACAATTTGTAGTTAAGCTTTTTGTGTGGTCAGATGAGTGCGGCTTCTCTGTTGCCGCGAGCGAGGTTGAGGGCAGAATGACAGACACGTAGTAAACTGCCGGACAGGAAAACGGCTATCCGGCAGAGAAGGGGGTTTGGAGCAATGACAGAAAGTTATTCGTCTTACCGTGATTTACATCGCACGTCGGAACGGCTTGACGGCGACCTGCTTATATACGCCAGCGGCAATATAAGGATCGTCTTCCGCCCAGGCCTGCGCGGCCTCCAGCGAAGGAAACTCTGCAATGACCGTTGAGCCGGTGAATCCCGCAGCGCCCGGATCGTTACTGTCAACGGCGGGCATAGCGCCAGCAACAATCAGGCGTCCCTCATCCCGCAGCAGTTCCAGGCGGGCAAGATGAGCCGGACGCACAGCTTTACGCTTTTCCAGCGAATCAGCATTGTCTTCAGCATAAATGACATACAGCACGATAGTTACTCCTGTAGGGGGCGGGTCAGTTTGGCAGTTACGTTAAGTTATCGTAATTGCTTGTGCAAATGAAAAGATAAAACATTGTTGACCTGCCGCAACGAACCGGTTTTTTACACTTTTTTCTGATCCGCACGGCGGCTGAGTTGTTGAAACTGATTGCTATTTGCATTTAAAATCGATGCTTCACTTAATCAATCGAATAGTTATGACAACGCTGACGACTCCTTTACCTCGCCGCTTATCAATACCCGTATTGCTTTCAGTGGTGCTGCACGGCAGCGTGATTGCCGCTTTGCTTTATACTTCATTTCATCAGGTGATTGAAGCGCCTAAAACTTCGCAGCCGATTAGCGTCTCGCTGGTGGCACCCGAAGTGCAGCCGGAGCCTCAGTCTGCGCCACCGCAGGCCGCGCCGGAACCACAACCGGAGCCTGAACCCGAACCGGTGCCGGAGCCGCCGAAACCAGAGCCGGTAGCGATTCCGAAACCGAAACCTAAGCCTAAGCCGAAACCGGTTAAAAAAGAAGTGGTCAAACCGCGTAAAGAGGTGAAGCCGCATACCGAACCGCGTCAGGCTTCGCCGTTTGATAATGATAACCCGTTGTCGGCTTCTGCGCGTCCATCTACCGCGCCGACGCGCTCTTCCGCGCCTTCGCGCTCAATATCTACCGGGCCGCGGGCGCTGAGCGTGGGCAAGCCTGCCTATCCGGCGCGCGCATTTGCGCTGCGTATCGAAGGGCGCGTTCGCGTGCAGTATGATGTGGATAGCGACGGACGCGTTGACAATATCCGCATTCTTTCCGCCCAGCCCCGCAATATGTTTGAGCGCGACGTTAAACAGGCGATGAGAAAATGGCGCTATGAAAGCGGCAAGCCCGGCAGCAATTTGACGATGACCATCGTGTTCCGTATTAACGGTGGCACCAGCATGGAATAAAACCGCCAGCTGAAAAAATGGCTACCTTTGGGTAGCCGTTTTTTTATCTACTCTGCCGACTGAAAGTGGCTTTTCCCGGCAGGGAGCGGGCGCGATTTTCCATTTTCATCAACCGCGACGTAAACAAAGCTTGCTTCGGTGGTGCAGTAGCGCTGGCCCAGCGGCTCGGAAGAGACTTTTTTAATCCATACTTCCACGTTAATCGTCATCGAACTGGTGCCGGTGCGGATACAGCGGGCATGGCAGCTAACCACATCGCCTACGGCAACCGGTTTAAGAAAGGTCATCCCATCCACGCGCACCGTAACCACGCGTCCTTCAGCGATCTCTTTCGCCAGAATCGCTCCGCCGATATCCATTTGCGACATCAGCCAGCCGCCGAAAATATCCCCGTTGGCATTGGTATCTGCCGGCATTGCCAGGGTACGTAGCACCATTTCGCCTTGCGGCTTGCGATCGTTGTCCATTGCGCTGTTCTTTTATCATGGTAAAAAAAGCCCGGCGATGAGCGTCGGGCGATAACGGTTATTTTTGCTGTTGCGGCATCAGGCGGTAAATATAGATACCGCATATCAGAGTAAACAGCAGCGTCAGCCCGGTAAGGCCGAACACTTTAAAGTTAACCCAGAATGCCTGCGGCAGCCAAAAGGCAACGTAGATATTCGCCGCGCCACAGGCGAAAAAGAAGATTGCCCACGCAATATTCAGTTTGCGCCAGACCGGCTGCGGCAGCTGAAGCTCTTTACCCAGCATCGACTGGATAAGTGGTTTTTCCATAAAAAACTGGCTGTAAAGCATAGCCAGCGCAAACAGCACATAAATGACGGTGACCTTCCACTTAATAAACTCATCGTTATGGAATATCAGCGTCAGGGTGCCAAATACCGCGACCAGCACAAAGGTCACGATAGTCATTTTTTCCAGGCGGCGATAGATAATCCAGCCGATCACCAGCGCCAGGCCTGTAGCCACAATCAACGCCCCGGAGGCGACATAAATATCGTATAGCTTGTAGAAAACGAAGAAGACGACAAGCGGAAGAAAGTCGAGTAGTTGTTTCATAGTCAATTCCAGATGGTGCCTGAAAGTAAAAACGTAACGGCATAGCAGCTATGCCGTTTGCTTTTAACGCAGCAGCATATAAAGACGGAACAGATAAATTACCAGTATTGCTGACACCAGGTTGCTCAGAGCATTAATCACTATTGCGGCGATGTTGACAGGCAAAACGGCAAATGAAGACGACATCAGCAGCAGCGCCAGTTTAGCCAGTATCCAGACCAACACCGCTGGTGAAATCAGTTTGATATTCGCCCAGGCGAGGCGTGAGCTGGCGCGCATAGCGGCAATAATCCCGGTTTTTTCCGTAGCCAGAATCACCGGCGCCAGGGAAAACAGTATGCCCAGGATAATGCCGGGGACGACCAGCGCCATAAAGCCCAGCTGTACCAGCAGCGTGATGAGAAACGTCAGCAACAGCAGGCGCGGCAGTAAAGGCGCGGAAGCACCGATAGCGCGCAGGGCGCTGATACGCTGGCCCGATGAAACCAACGGGATCAGACAGAGCATCCCGCCCAGCAGCAGCGTATTGCCCACCAGCGACGCAAAGGTGCCGGCGGCTGAAGTGCGTAGCAGCACCTGTTGCTGTTCAGGTGTCATATTCTGAATGATTTCGATCAACGAGCTGGCGTTGCCGTTATCTCCTTCATTGAGAATAGAGAGCTGATCGGCACCTGGCGTGAGCGCATGGTTAAGCATGACCGTTATAAATGAGGTCAGTAGCGCGATCAGCACAACTGTTACCAGCTGATGGCGTAAAAAATTACCCGTGTCACGGTATAGCGAGCCCGCCGTGATGGACATGTACACTCCTTTGATAATAACCGGTTTACAGATCCGGCGATTGTACATGGTCTGACGCTGAACTGGCACCCAGACTTACATAACTTTCCGTAACCGACGGCAGGCTGGCAGAAAACAGCGGCGGCAGGCCATATTTTGCCCGTGCGCGATCGCAGGCTTCATTCCAGACGCCATTCTCGCCCGACATGGCAAAATCACGGCAGGGCGTGGGACGGTTTTCATAAATGCCGCAGGAAACGCACTGGCCCACTTCGCCCTGCAAGGCGACACAGCGCGGCGCGCGTGCGTTGGTGCCGCGCATATTGCGCATCAGCAGGTTAAGCGGCTCGGTCATGTCAGCAGGGACGCATCCGCCGGCATCGTCAGCTTCAGCCCAGTAAAAGGAAACACGGAAATGGGCGCAGCAGGCGCCACAGGAAACACAGGGATTAAGAATATCGCTCATTTGATCGCCCGCCCCTCCGAGGCATCGAACCAAAATCTCACGGGAAGAACAGCAAAATAATCCTTTCGCTTTTTTCTCGCAACGTAAAACTCACCATTTAGAGTGATAAATTTTAACATTTAGACAAAGCGGGTTACCGGATGCCCGGTTTTCCTATTTTAAATTCAAACGCATTTTAAAAAAAAGCATAAGGCACAATTTGCCAGGCAAAAGTCAAAAAGAAATGCTGCGTTTCGGTAACGCCGCCGCCTCAGCAAACCTGTTTATACCGTTGAAGACATTAAAGCGCGATAAATGTCTACTTTAGCCTGGATCTGAATCTGGCCGGTGTGATGGTGTAAGAATCCGAAGCGGCAAAAGTTGTGCTATAGATCACGGTGTATTTCAAGCGAAACCGGAGGCGTTTATGACACTTGCGTTAAAAAGTGATCTACTGGTAGGAGCGGTATTAGTGGAGGTGCTTCGTCAGCATCCTGAAATTAAGCTGGACGGCGATTTTGTCGATGCTGTCATTAAAATGGGCGAGGCGCTGTGTGAAAAGTTTCCACGTGAGGCAGAAAAAGTGATTAAGCCCGTGGTCTGAGGGACTATTTTGCACTTAACTTTCTTTTGTCAGGCAGATGGGAAAACGGTAATGTCGGACAATAACCGGGGACAAATTTAACGCGCAGGGCCATAAATAGCGACGTTCTGCCCCGTATCGCCTGATTTGACGTCATCCGTTGGGCGCGGAGCGGAGAGTTGTCAGCAGCATCGATGTCTTTCAAGGCCGCGCTCTCGCGGCCTTGAAAGACAGCTTATTTAATCTGCATGTTGTTAACCACAGACTTCACGCCAGGTACGCGGCGCGTCACTTCCACTGCGTGATTAGCCATTTGCGGCGAAGAGACAAAACCGCTCAGCTGTACGCGACCTTTAAAGGTTTCGACGTTAATCTCGCGCGCTTTCAGCGTTTCATCGCGCAAAAATTCTGTTTTTACTTTCGTGGTGACGACGGTGTCGTCAATATAGCCGCCGGTGCCTTCCTGTGTTGACGTTGGCGCACAGGCGCTCAGCAACAGTGCGACGACGGCTGCGGTGGCTGTACCGGTAAACAATTTCATTAGTTTCATCCTGCTACTCCCTGTTTAAAAAGGCTGTTACCGTTTCGATAAACGGCGACTTAAGTGTGGTTGAGGGTAGCGGAAAATACAAATCGGGAAGGGAAAAAAGATGTTTATAAAGAGTGCCTTACCTGATGTAAGGCACTGGGAAGATTAATGCGTGGCTGCCTTCAGGCCGCTGACAAATTGCTTTAACTCGGCCAGCATGGTTTCCGGCTCTGCGTGGTAACGCTCAATAATTTTTACAATGGCCGAGCCGGATATCACTCCGTCAGCACCGGAAGCGATCGCCTGTTTGACCTGTGCCGGCTCGGAAATGCCGAAGCCCTGTAACGTAGGAGCGGCGTTATACTCACGTAGCTTATCTACCAGATGTTTCAACGGCAGGCTGGCGCGGTTTTCCGCACCGGTTACCCCTGCGCGCGACAGCAAATAGATGTAGCCGCGCGCGTATGAGGCGATAGCGCGCAGCAGATCGTCATCGGCGTTAGGCGGGCAGATAAAGATCGGGGCGATATGATGACGCAACGCTGCCTGGCGGAAGGGGGCGGATTCCTCAACAGGCACATCGGCAACCAGCACTGAATCGACGCCTGCCTGCGCGCAGCGGGCATAAAAATCATCAATGCCGTTGGTAAACACCAGGTTGGCATACATCAGCAGACCGATGGGCAGATCGGGATATTTCTGACGTATAGCCGCCAGCATTTCAAAACAGTGCGCGGGCGTGGTGCCGGAGGCAAAGGCGCGCAGCGTAGCGTTCTGAATGGTCGGGCCATCGGCCAGCGGATCGGAGAAGGGAATACCCAGTTCCAGCGCATCTGCTCCCGCTTCTACCAGTGCATCAATAATTTGCAGCGAAAGCGTCGGCGTGGGATCGCCCAGCGTAACAAACGGAACAAAGGCACCTTCTTTCTTATCCTGCAGGCGCTTAAACAGTTGTTGGTAACGTTCCATCAGATTTCTCCCTGCGCTGTCAAAATATCGTGAACGGTAAAAATATCTTTATCGCCGCGTCCTGAAAGGTTAACCACCAGCAGCTGCTCTTTTTCCGGGTTCTGCTCGATCATCTTCAGCGCATGTGCCAGCGCATGAGAAGATTCCAGCGCCGGAATAATGCCTTCCGCGCGACACAGTTTTTTAAAGGCTTCCAGTGCTTCGGCATCGGTAATGGAAACATAATCGGCGCGCCCAATGCTGTTCAGATAGGCATGCTGCGGCCCCACAGAAGGGAAGTCCAGCCCGGCAGATACCGAATAGGATTCTTCAATCTGCCCATCTGCGGTCTGCATCATCGGTGATTTCATACCGAAGTAGATGCCAACGCGACCGTGTTTCAGCGGAGCACCGTGCTCGCCAGTTTCAATGCCGTGTCCGGCTGGCTCAACGCCAATCAGCGCCACATTCGGCTCATCGATAAAGTCAGCAAACATGCCGATAGCGTTCGAACCGCCGCCGACGCAGGCAATAACCGCATCCGGCAGGCGTCCTTCTGCTTCCTGCACCTGCACTTTCGTTTCTTCGCCGATCATGCGCTGAAATTCACGTACAATGGTGGGATAGGGATGCGGCCCGGCGGCAGTGCCCAGCATATAGTGAGCTTTCTCGTAGCTGCCGGACCAGTCGCGTAGCGCCTCGTTACAGGCATCTTTCAGCGTAGCGGAACCGCTGTGTACCGGGATGACTTCCGCGCCCATCAGCCGCATACGAAATACGTTAGGCGACTGACGTTCAACATCTTTCGCACCCATATAAACGCGGCATTTAAGGCCCAACAGTGCGCTGGCGAGGGCCGAGGCGACACCGTGCTGGCCTGCGCCGGTTTCCGCAATGATTTCGGTTTTACCCATGCGTTTTGCCAGCAGTGCCTGGCCCAACACCTGGTTGGTCTTGTGTGCGCCGCCGTGCAGCAGATCTTCGCGCTTCAGGTAGAGGCGCGTTTTCGTGCCTGCGGTCAGGTTACGGCACAGCGTCAGAGCGGTAGGACGGCCCGCATAGTTTTTTAACAGGTCGATAAATTGCGCCTGGAAGTCTGCATCGCGCTGGGCGCTGACAAAGGCTTCTTCCAGCTGACGCAGCGCGGGCATCAGAATCTGGGGAACATACATACCGCCAAATTCGCCAAAGTAAGGATTGAGTAATGTCATATGCGTTGGTTTCCTTTTAGCCGCCCACAGCCTGCGGGCGTTATGTCAGTAGGCGCGCAGCGTTTGAAACACGGCGGCGATTTTTTCTGCATCCTTGACGCCCGGCGCGCTTTCAACGCCGGAGTTAAAATCGAGCCCGGCGCAGCCCAGCTGTGCGGCAGATACGCAGTTATCCGCACCCAGACCGCCCGCCAACAGCACGTTATCCAGCGGCTGGCCTGCCAGCAGCGTCCAGTCGAAATGCTGACCCGTACCGCCTGCGCCGTTATCCAGCACGTAGCGTGAAATCTGCTGCAAATTGCGCGATGGCAGCGCATCGCCCACGCTGAGCGCTTTCCAAATCGCCGTGCTTTGCGGCAGGCGGCTGCGTAGCGCATTAATGTAGGCCTGATCTTCGCTGCCGTGCAGCTGAACCGCGCTGAGTTGCAGCGTTTCGGCACTGGTGACAACGTCACTAATTGCCGCATCGCGGAATACACCAACGTAGCAGAGCGGCGCGGCAGCGACGATCTGCTGTGCCTGGCTCAGCGTCAGCTGACGCGGTGAGCCAGCGGCAAAAATCAGTCCGCCATAAACCGCGCCCGCCTGCCAGGCCGCCTGCGCATCTTCTGGTTTAGTCAGGCCGCATACCTTATTTTCGCCAAACAGCACGCGCCGTACCGCCAGATGCAGGTTCTCTTCGCCCATCAGCGCCGAGCCGATCAAAAAGCCGTTGGCAAAGCGGCTCAGCTCGCGCACCTGTGCATAGCTGTTAATACCCGATTCGCTAATCACCGTTACGCCGTGACCGAGGCGCGGTGCCAGCTGGCGCGTACGATTAATATCAACCGACAGATCGCGCAGGTTGCGGTTATTGATGCCTACTACCTTCGCGTCCAGTGCCAGCGCGCGTTCCAGCTCCGTTTCGTTACTTACCTCGGTCAGGATACCCATCTCCAGGCTGTGTGCGACGGCAGCCAAGCGAGCGGTACTGCTCATCATCCAGCACCGAAAGCATCAGCAAAATCGCATCTGCCTGATAGTGGCGCGCCAGATAGATCTGAAAGGGATCGATAATAAAATCTTTGCACAGCACCGGCTGGGTGATAGCCGCGCTCACCAGCGGTAAAAAATCGAAGCTGCCCTGAAAGTATTTCTCATCGGTAAGCACCGAGACCGCCGACGCGTAATCTTTGTAAACGTGCGCAATAGCCAGCGGATCGAACTCTGCGCGGATGACCCCTTTGGAAGGCGAAGCCTTTTTACACTCCAGGATAAACGCGGTACGCGCACCCTGAAGCGCATGATAAAAGCTGCGTGTGGAAGGCGTCAGCTGCTGCTGAAATGACGCAAGCGGCTGCGCCTGTTTACGCTGCTCGATCCACAGCGCTTTATCTCTGACGATATGGTTCAGTACGGTTTCCTGCATCTTTAGCCTCTTGCTGCTAATGCGACGACGCGCTCATAGGCCTGGCCGCTGGCGATAGCGCTCAGCGCTCGTTGGGCATTCTCGCGTAAATCTTCATTACCAAATATTTTCAATAACATCGCTACGTTAGCGGCTACCGCATGCTGGTGCGCGCGTTCGCCTTTACCCTGAAGTAATTGCGCAAGGATGTCACGGTTTTCTTCAGGCGTGCCGCCTGCCAGCGCCTCTTTAGGATGATAAGGCAGGCCGAAATCTTCCGGCGTCAGCTGATAGCTGGTGATATCGCCATCGCGCAGCTCTGCCACCTGAGTGGCACTGTGCACTGCGATTTCATCCATGCCGCCGCCGTGTACCACCGCCGCACGCTGATAGCCCAGCACGCGCAGCGTTTCCGCGATTGGCAGCACCAGCTCGGGGCTATAAACGCCAATGACCGCCAGCGGCGGGCGTGCCGGATTGATCAGCGGTCCCAGTACGTTAAACAGCGTCCGGGTTTTAAGCTGCTGGCGAACCGGCATCGCGTGACGGAAACCGGTGTGATATTGCGGGGCAAACAGAAAACAGACGTTAAGATCGTCCAGCGCCTGCCGCGCTTTTTCCGCAGGCAGATCGAGACTGATGCCAAAGGCCGCCAGCAGATCGGATGAACCGGACTTACTGGAAACGCTGCGGTTGCCGTGTTTGGCCACTTTCAGACCGCAGGTCGCGGCGACAAAAGCGCTGGCGGTGGAAATATTGATGCTGTTACTGCCGTCGCCGCCGGTGCCGACGATATCGGCAAAGGCGTAGCCGGGGCGCGGGAAGGGACGTGCGTCAGCCAGCAGTGCGGATGCCGCACCGGCAATCTCTTCCGGGCGTTCGCCACGAACTTTCATTGCTACCAGCACCGCCGCCAGCTGCGTTGGTTCCAGCTTTCCGGTGATGATCGCCGTAAACAGCTGGTGGCTTTCCGCCTGCGTCAGGGGCTGCGCCTGATATAACTTCTCCAGAATATGATGCATCGCGTGCTCCTCCGCTTATGCCAGCGCCCAGGCCAGAGTTTGTTCCAGCAGGCGTGCGCCCTGCGTGGTCAGAATGGATTCCGGGTGGAACTGAAAGCCACACACCCGATCGGCGTCGTGCCGTACCGCCATTACCATGTTGTTATATGTGGCATTTACGGTCAGCTCCGCAGGGATATCGCTACCCACCAGAGAGTGATAGCGCGCCACCGGCAGCGGATTACTCAATCCGGCAAACATCGCCTGCTGATCGTGATGAACCGCTGACGCTTTGCCGTGCAGAATCTCGCCCGCCTGACCGACACGCCCGCCGTAAGCCTCTACAATCGCCTGATGACCCAGACAGATGCCGATAATCGGCAGCTGCCCGCGCAGTCTCCGCAGCAGGGCGGGCATACAACCCGCCGCTGATGGCGTACCGGGGCCAGGGGACAGCATCAGTATCGGTGTTTCCATCTGTTGCAGCTGTGTAATCAGGGTATCGACTGCAACGGTATTGCGGTAAATCACTACGCGATGACCAAAGGTGCGTAGCTGATCGACGAGGTTATAGGTAAAGGAATCGATATTATCGAGCAGCAGGATATCGGCCATCAGAAACTCTCCTCGCAGTGATGTGCGCTGGCAATGGCACGCAGCACGGCGCGTGCTTTGTTGCGGCTTTCGTCCGCTTCCGCCTGCGGCTGTGAATCCAGTACCACGCCTGCGCCAGCCTGTACGGTGGCAATGCCATCCTCAACGTACGCCGAGCGGATAACGATACAGGTATCAAGATCGCCACTGCCGGTAAAGTAGCCAACGGCACCGCCGTAGGCGCCGCGGCGAGTGCCTTCTGCGTCAGCAATCAGCTGCATGGCGCGTACTTTCGGTGCGCCGCTCAGCGTGCCCATATTCATACAGGCGCGGTAAGCGTGCAGGACATCAAGGTCGTGCCGCAGCGTACCCACCACGCGTGACACCAGGTGCATGATAAAGGTGTAGCGATCCACCTTGGTCAGATCGGCTACATAGCGGCTGCCGGGCTCGCAGATACGCGCCAGATCGTTACGCGCCAGGTCAACCAGCATCAGATGCTCCGCCAGCTCTTTATGGTCGGTACGCATTTCCAGTTCGATACGGCTGTCCAGATCGCGATCGAGCGAACCATCGGCGCGTCGCCCGCGCGGGCGTGAACCGGCGATAGGGTAGATTTCAATCTGCCGCGAGGCGGCGTCATATTTCAGCGAGCTCTCCGGCGATGCGCCGAACAGGGTGAAGACATTGTCCTGCATAAAAAACATATAGGGGCTGGGATTGTTGTTTTTTAATGTCTCGTAAGCCGCCAGCGGCGAGGGGCAGGGTAAAGAGAATCGGCGTGACGGCACAACCTGGAAGATTTCGCCGCAGCGGATCGCC
Organism: Mixta intestinalis; assembly: GCF_009914055.1. NCBI lineage: Bacteria > Pseudomonadati > Pseudomonadota > Gammaproteobacteria > Enterobacterales > Erwiniaceae > Mixta > Mixta intestinalis. Next base: position 1,541,905 of record NZ_CP028271.1, on the reverse strand, counting down.
TGCTGCATGGTGCGTACCACTTCACAGTAGGTTTCATCGCTCTGGCTACAGCTTAATGCCATTTGATCAACGTGCGGTACCGGCAGCGGCTGAGCAGGCTGTAGCATTTGCTCATGCAGCTGGCGCAGACGGCGTTGCAGGCGCTGAAATTCTCCGGTTGAAGGGGCGAACAGGCTGGCCTGTAGACGTGCGCTCTGCTGCTGATGATCAAGCACCAGTAGCGTTTCCGCCAGGTAAAAACAGTAGTCGGGGCAGCGCTGTTCATTGCTCAGTTCAGGCAGTGGCTCAAAGCCCGCAACTAAATCGTAGGCGAACAGCCCGCCCAGCAGCATCGCTTCTCGTTCATCTTGCGGTGCGGCTACCAGTTGTGAAATCAGGCGCAGCGCATCGAATACCGACAGCGATTTCAGCCGTGAATCTTCATCCTGGGCGGCGCTGGTGGCGGGGAATACCAGCGTCCGGCTGTCGGGATGAAGATGATTTTCTACCGCGTCCGGCAAGACGGCATCCAGCAGCGGCAGCAGTTGACTGCCGTTTTCCGACAGAGCCTGTACCGTCACCTGGTTACCCAGCGCGGTAATGCGCAGCGCGCTGTCGACAATCAGCAGGCTTTTCAGATTACGCTTGCTATCGATATCCGCCGACTCCAGCAGCAGGGTTGCCGGACGAGCGCCGCACAGCTGATGAAAAACCGCAGCGGGATCTTCGCGGTAGGGCGCTGAGCCGGTAATCAGTTTTAATTGTGGTTTTGCATTCGACATAATCGGTTCTCTGAATTGCGCTCAAAAAAAAGCCCGCTTCGGCGGGCTCAGGTATCAGCATGTGATGAATACAGATGCGTGATGTCGTCGCCCTTCAGCAGAAGTGCGCCACCAGCAAAACATCAGATCGTGGTTGAATAACATCATCATGAATACCCTTGCGTGAACTTGTGTACTAGTTAACTGGTTCGAGGTTTGAATGTCAATACTTTTTTATAGGGTGGTTAATCCGCTATGATGCGCCTGACTTTATTTGTTTCTCAGGAGTTATTTTGACCGCGACAACGCCAATAAGCGCCTTCCCTGTTTACGACCTGCACAGCCATACCCGTGCATCTGATGGCCTGTTAACGCCGGAAGCGCTGGTGCAGCGTGCCGTTGAGATGCGCGTTGGCGTACTGGCGATCACCGATCATGACAGCGTGGCGGGGCTGGCTGCCGCCAGAGAAGCGATTGCCGCGCAACAGCTGCCGCTGCATCTGATTGACGGCGTAGAAGCTTCTACGCTCTGGGAGAATCACGAAATTCATATTGTTGGGTTGGGGATCGATCCTGTCCATCCGGCCATGACTCAATTTTTAGCCGGACAGGCTGCCTGTCGGCTGGCACGTGCGCAGCTGATGGGCGAACGGCTTGAAAAAGCGCATATTCCCGGTGCGCTGGAAGGGGCACTGGCGCTGGCGGAAGGGGGCGCGATAACGCGTGGACATTTTGCTCGCTGGCTGATTGCGCAGGGTAAAGCAGACAATATGGTCCAGGTTTTTAAGCACTATCTGGCGCGAGGGAAAACCGGTTATGTGCCGCCACAATGGTGTACAATTAAACAAGCCGTTGATGCTATTCATCATTCTGGCGGCTATGCGGTGTTGGCACATCCGGGGCGTTACGATCTTTCCGCTAAATGGCTGAAGCGCCTGATTGCGCATTTTGCCGAGAGCGGAGGCGATGCGATGGAGGTGGCGCAATGCCAGCAGCCGCCAAACGAACGCAGCCAGCTGGGACGCTATGCGCAGGATTATCAGCTTGCGGGCTCCCAGGGTTCCGATTTTCATCAACCCTGTCCGTGGATCGAACTGGGCAGAAAGCTGTGGCTACCGGGCGGCGTTGAAGCCGTATGGTCCCGCTTTCCATCCCTGATGCCCTCTGCGGAGAGGTGATAAGAGGTTAGCTATGAGTCAGATTTTTCATATTCATCCCGATAATCCCCAGCCGCGTCTGATTAGCCAGGCGGTGGACGCGCTGAACAAAGGCGGCGTCATTGTCTATCCTACCGATTCTGGCTATGCGCTGGGCTGTCGGCTGGAGGATAAAAACGCCATGGAGCGTATTTGCCACATTCGCCAGCTCGACGGCAACCATAACTTCACCCTGATGTGCCGCGATCTTTCCGAGCTGTCGACCTATGCGCACGTCGATAACAGCGCGTTTCGCCTGATTAAAAACAATACGCCGGGCAGCTACACCTTTATTCTGAAGGGCACGAAAGAGGTGCCGCGCCGCCTGATGAATGACAAGCGAAAAACTATCGGGCTGCGCGTACCGTCCAATGCGGTAGCGCTGGCACTGCTGGAGGCGCTGAACGAGCCGATGATGTCCACCTCACTGATGCTGCCGGGTAATGATTTTACCGAGTCCGATCCGGAAGAGATTCAGGATCGCATCGGCAAGCTGGTGGATTTGATTATTGACGGCGGTACGCTGGGACAGCAGCCGACCACGGTAGTCGATCTCACCAGCGACACGCCGGAAGTGGTGCGTGAAGGCGTGGGCGACAGCCGTCCCTTTCGCTAAAAGCTGACCTGACCGGCGCAAGGCCGGTCGCTTTATCCCGCAATTGAAGCGTCAAGCCAGGCTTTAAAATCAGCGTACGGAATATACAGCGATACATCCTTCAAAATTACCTTATTGCTGCGGCGGTTTTTTATTGCATTGCTGTAGCCAATAATAACGCCGCCAATCGAATCATCCTGATTGTAGACCGCTCCGCCTGACATTCCCTGAACCACGCCCGCATTAGAAGCCATCGCCATGCAGGGCGCTTTATTCCAGTCGTTGCGGATAGCGGTACGGGCGAGGTTGACGCCGCTGGAAGCGACCGGCATCGCAGAGATAAAGCTGTAGCCATACATCTTCACGCTGTCGCCGATACGGCTGGGACGAAACACCGGCAGCGTTTTCATCTCGTTTTTATGATAAACGATTGCCAGATCGCAGTATGGATGCCAGGCTTTCACCCGCTGCACCGAATATTTAGCAACGTGCGCCGCCGTCAGGCTATATTCGGGCGTCAGGGGAATGCTGGTGCCAAGCGTGCCAAGACCTAAAACGGTAGGTATACCGGTAAAGTTCATATCCACCCGCTTCATCGCCTCGCGGCTGTATTCATAATGGCCGACCGAGCAGCCTGACAGCAACAGCGTCACCGCCGTTGCCAGTAAGATACCGTTTTTCATTGGGTTAATAGCCTTTAGGGTACGCCGATAAATCCCTGGTGAAGATGAATGGCGTACAAGTCAGGTGCCTGCGATAGCACCGAATGCCGATCGGTACCGGCGTGATTTTGTAACTAACCGGAAAATTTTTTATTGAGGTATAAAATGCTGCCTTCTGATAAGGCGTATTTGTATTTTTTTGAACCGCAACCATTTTACCTGTTGTCCTGTCAGAAACAACTGAGCCTTGATACAGGTGTTTCTGCACGCCGGTTGCTTCGCGGCAGCCGTCAAAGCCTGACAGGGTTATCGGCAGCAATGCGGAAAACTACAGTTTTTGGTTAACGATAAAGGGATTTTATTTTTATGCGCAGTAGACGCTTAGCGGGTTATCGTTTTTTTAGTGCCGGAGTTTGGGCTGTATAAATTTGACAGAATAGGTTATGGGATAACGCTTAATGGTTATTTTCTGGAGGATAACATTCTTACTAATTAAGTTTCCCCATAAACCCACAGTAAATTAATGTGTTTATGGGGAAAGAGTCATCGCTGTTTTAGCTTTATATTAAAAACTGCAATGTTTACCGAAAGAGAGTGCCGATCAAAAAATCAGATCGGCCTCTCTGTATGGCAATATCAGTTTTATTAGCTGAACAGTGAGTGAGAAACATTTCCGGTGCCAACAGATTCGCGGTAATGAGCCAGCGTATCTGCAATCATATCACGCCCGAAAATTGCGCCACCGATCCCGCCAATGATGCCGCCGATAAACGGTGTAAGCGCATAGCCAACGAGCTGGGCGATACCGCCAACGATAAATCCGCCTGCTCCGCCAAATTTACCTGCGATAGACATGCCGGTCATTGCGCCGTCACCTAAACCCCAGATAAAACCTTCCAGTGCTTCATCCATTGATGCAACCACTGCACCAGAAATCTGCTGAGATTCGATTTGAGTTAATTCACGCATGTTGTTCTCCTTAATAGAATAATATTTATTTTTTTACCGCCGACAATAATTGTGTCTGCTGGCAGTGGGGTAATTATGCGTTTTATTTTTCATGAATCAATAAGGTTGTGAAAAATCTAAGTTTTACTAATTATCCGTAATAAATACTATTTTCACCAAGGATATTTCCTGAAAACTATTTTTAATTGGTAACCTGATAGAGGTATATGAATTTTCATGTTGCTATAGAAAATGAATTAAATGACTGATTCAAACATATATCAGTTATATCAGTTATATCAGGCCAGGCAGAAACGATGAGTTATGCAGCATTGTAAATAAAGCATTATCAATTTTTGAAGAACTGCACTTTTTATTGTTAACTATGCTGGGAAATTTAAGTAGAAATAGTGAAGCTCTGACTGTGCCTCACAATAAACAAATAATCTTTCCTACTGATTCTTTATAGTTATTATTGGTTTCTTTCAGATGTGACAACAACAAGGGTTACACGGTAATAAAAATAATGTATAATGGCGGTGATGGTTGGTATTAAACCATTGAAATTAAAGGTTTTTATTCTCCCACCGACGCCTGTGAAGGCGACAGCGAGGCCGCTCAATGAGCGAAAAGTTACAAAAAGTATTAGCGCGGGCCGGTCACGGTTCCCGTCGCGAAATCGAAGCAATGATCTCCGCCGGACGCATTAGCGTTGATGGCAAACTGGCAACGTTGGGCGACCGTATCGAACCCAACGCCATGGTAAAAATCCGTATTGATGGTCATATCGTCTCCATCAGTGAATCCGCCCAGCAGGTATGTCGCGTACTGGCTTACTATAAGCCGGAAGGGGAACTCTGTACCCGCAACGACCCGGAAGGCCGGCCTACCGTTTTCGATCGTCTGCCGCGTTTACGTGGCGCGCGCTGGATTGCCGTTGGACGTCTGGACGTTAACACCTGTGGTTTACTGTTGTTCACTACCGATGGCGAGCTGGCTAATCGTCTGATGCACCCCAGCCGTGAGGTTGAGCGTGAATATGCGGTACGCGTGTTTGGTCAGGTTGACGATGCGAAAATCCGTCAGCTTAGCCTGGGCGTGCAGCTGGAAGATGGTCCGGCCTCGTTCCGTACCATTAAATTCACCGGCGGCGAAGGGATGAACCAGTGGTATAACGTCACGCTTACCGAAGGGCGCAACCGTGAAGTGCGTCGCCTGTGGGAAGCGGTTGGCGTACAGGTGAGCCGCCTGATCCGCGTGCGTTACGGCGATATCACCCTGCCGAAAGGCCTGCCGCGTGGCGGCTGGACGGAGCTGGATCTGCAGCCGGTTAACTACCTGCGTGAGCTGGTAGGCCTGCCGCCGGAAAGCGTGAGCAAGGTGCCGGTAGAAAAAGATCGTCGTCGTACCAAGGCGAACCAGATTCGTCGCGCCGTGAAGCGCCATTCGCAAATGGGCAGCCTGCGTCAGGGTAACAACGGCAATCGCCGTTCCAGTACGCGTAACAAAAGTAACGGTTAATCCATACGTTCCGGCGGGCTACACGCCGGAACGCTCTGCTTCACTCTCCCTCCGCCTGTGATATTTTTCACACTTTTGCATAAAGACAAGAAACAGGAATTGCGCCGACAAATAACGCAAAGTGATGTGCCAGGCAGCGCCATATACTGTCGCCTCTGAAGATAAAAACAGGGAGCCTGGAATGGGTACGACAGCAAAGCTATCGGCAAGCTATGTAGTTATTGGCGTTAAAGAAAAAACAGGTTATGGACTCGGTGATTTCGCCTCCAATCTGTCATTCGGTTTTGTCTCTTTATTCTTACTGTTTTTCTATACCGATATTTACGGCATCAGCGCGGTACAGGCCAGTTTAATATTTGTTATTGCGCGAGTGATTGACGCAATCTTTAATATTCTGATTGGTTTTGCTATAGATAAAACGCAGAGTAAATATGGCAAGCTACGCCCCTGGCTGCTGTATGGCTCAGTGCCTCTGGGATTTTTAACCGTGCTCTGTTTTGTGCCGTTTGGCGGAGAGGCAAAATTCGGCTATGCGCTGATTTCCTATACTCTCTACTGCCTGGCCTATACGGCGGTGAACACGCCTTATTCGGCATTAACCAATCGTCTGACGCAGCATGAGGCATCACGCTCTTCGCTGTCGGTATACCGCTTTGTATTGGCTATCGTTGGCTATCTGATCGTGTCAACCACGGCAGACTGGCTGATTGCGCCGTTTAATGATAAACAGCTCGGCTATGTCTTTGCCGTTTCCTGCTTCGCATTGTTGGCGACATTCATGTTTCTGGCCTGTTTTGGCATGACCAAAGAACGGGTAGGCGAGGAAGAAGAAGTCAGCGCGCCAACGCTGCGCGACATGTTCCGTGCGGTATTAGGCAACGCGCCGCTTATCCACCTGTCACTCTTCACCGTATTCTTTTATATCGCTTATACCGTATGGATGGCGATCGCTATTTACTTTATTAAATACATTATCGGTAATGAGGGGTTTACCGCGCCTTTCTTTATGATCCAGTCTGCGGCTTACATTATCGGAACCATTATTTCTGAAAAAATTATTGTGCTGATGGGCAAAAAGAAAATGACGCTGCTGGCGCTATTGATCGGTGTACTGGGCGTGCTGATGCAATATTTTATCGCTGGTAATAATATCTGGCTGATTATGAGCGGGGTATGCCTCTACAGCATTACGCTGGGGATGGGGTTTGTCGCCATGTGGTCAATGATTGCGGATACCGTGGAATATGCCGAATGGCATCATGGGGTGCGTTCAGAAGGGGCAATTTACGGCTTCTTTAATTTTATTACCAAAATTGCGATGGCTATTGGCGGCGGCTGCGCGGGATGGATGCTGGATTTCTATCACTACGATGCGGGCAATATTACCGCCAGCGCGATTAACGGCATCAACGTGCTGATGACCTTATTCCCCGGTGCGATGTTTGTTATCGGTGCGATATTTGTCGCCTGTTATTCGCTGGATGAAAAGACCTATCGCGACATTGTGCAAAAAATCAGCCTGCGTAAGCAAAACGCGCTTTAACCTCAGGGAGTCCGAGAGATGAACAGTAATTTCAAAACCATTATCGCCGCGATGACGGCAGAGGAAAAAGTGGCGTTGCTGACCGGCAGTGGACTGTGGCGCACGGCATCACTACCGCAGCATGGCATTAGCGATATCGTAATGACCGATGGCACCTACGGCGTGCGCTATAGCAGCGCGCAAATCGATGGTGAAGAGAAATGGAGTATGGATGACTTTATTTCGGTTATTACCCAGACCGCCGATCGAGCCAGCGCGGAAGAGCCAACGGCAAAAGGGGGAAGTGAAGCGCTGTTCAGCGCTTCTCTGCCGGCAACCTGTTTTCCGAATGGCTCCAGCCTTGCCTGTAGCTGGGATGTGGAACTGGTGCGGCAAATGGGCCAGGCGCTGGGACGCGAATGTCAGCAAATGGGCGTCAATATTCTGCTGGGGCCGGGCATTAACATTCGCCGCACGCCGCTGGCAGGGCGCGGCTATGAATATTACTCGGAAGATCCGGTGGTCAGTGGCGATCTCGCAGCGGCATTAATTAACGGACTACAGGAAGAAGGCGTTGGGGCCAGCCTGAAACATTTTGCCGCTAATAACTCTGAATATCGCCGTACCGAGATGGACTCGATTATCGAAGAGCGGGCGCTGCGTGAAATATACCTGGCCGGTTTTCAGCGTGCGATAGCTAAATCGCAGCCCTGGACGGTGATGTCTTCTTATAACCGCCTCAACGGCGTACAAACTTCGCAGGATCCGTTTCTGCTTACGCAGGTTTTGCGCGATGAGTGGGGCTATGACGGGCTGGTCATGTCTGACTGGTACGGTATCAAGGATCGTCCGGCGTCGCTGTTGGCGGGCAACGATCTGGCGATGCCGGAAACCCGCCGCGATAAACAGACGCTGCTGGCGGCGATTGTGTCCGGTGACGTGCCGATGGAAGTCGTGGATCGCGCCTGCCTGCGTATGCTGACGCTGCTGGATAAGGTTCAGCGCCATCGTCGCCCACAAACGCGTGCTGATTTTGCGGCGCATCACGCTTTATCGCAGCGTTTAGCGGCAGAATCTATCGTTCTGTTGAAAAATGAAGGCAACCTGCTGCCGCTGGACGCGCGGAAAACGCCGCGCATTGCGGTGATCGGCAAGCCTGCGCAAGAACCGGTCATTCAGGGCTCCGGCTGCGCGACGACGGTGCCTTATCTACTGGATCGCCCGCTGGATGAGATTTTTGACCTCGCAGGGGATGACTTTACAGTCTCCTGGGCGGTTGGCTCGCCGGATGATGCGCACAGCGATGGGCAGGCGCTCGCCCAGGCGCGTGAAGTAGCGCAGGCCGCCGATGTCGCGGTGGTGTTCGTCAGTACCGCAGTAGGTGAGGATGGTGAAAACGGCGATCGACAGGATCTGTGCATCCTGCCGACGCATGAACGTCTGATACGAGAAGTCGCGGCGGTACAGCCAAACGTAGTGGTAGTGCTTGCCAACAGCGATGCGGTAGTTATGCCGTGGCTGGGGGAATGCCGGGCGCTGCTGGAAACGTTCTTCGCCGGTCAGGGGATGGGGCGTGCGGTGGCGGAAATCCTGTTCGGTAAGCGCAATCCGTGCGGTAAACTCACCGTGACGATGCCGAATTCGCTGGAAGAGACGCCAGCCTGGCTGCACTATCCCGGTGAAAATCAGCGTCATTATTATGGCGAAGGTCTGTTTGTCGGCTATCGCTATTATGATAAACGTCAGATTACGCCGCAGTTCCCGTTTGGCTTTGGCCTGAGCTATACCCGGTTTGCCTATGCCAATATAGCGCTTTCGGCATCGCGAATTGGCGCGGAGGAAACGCTGAACGTTGCGTTTGATTTGACCAACTGTGGTGAACGCGAGGGTAAGGAGATCGCCCAGCTTTACGTGACGGCCCCCGCCGGTGAGCTGATTCGCGAAGTACGGGCGCTGAAAGCCTTTACTAAAGTGACGCTGGCCGCTGGCGAAACGCGCCGCGTTAACCTCTCTCTGCCAATAGCCGATCTGGCCTGCTACCATCCGGGGTTAGCGGATTGGGTGGTCACGCCGGGAAGATGGCAAATTTTTGTCGGTGCTTCCTCGCGCGATCTGCCGCTGTCCGCCAGCCTAGAGGTGGATTGTCCACCGCGCTACGTGCCGCTGCGCGCTGATAACTCTTTGCAGCAGCTGATCCAGCAGCCGGAAGCGTTCGCCCGCGTAGTGGCGCTGATCGCCGCAAAGAGCGGGTTGCCCGAACCGCAGGTGCGTGAAAAGCTGATTCGTCTGGCTCCGGATATGGTTTTCGGATTGCTGACATCCTTAACCGAGTTCCTGGCGCTGGATATTGAGCGTGATGAACTTAATGCGGCGCTGACCGGGCGTCAGTAAGCAACAATCCAGGAGATAAGGCGTGTTTCCTTTTTCAGTGACTCATCCTCGCCCGGCGGCACAGACCGGGCAGCAGACGGTGAACAGCGGTTACGAGCTGATCGCCTTCGACGCCGAGAAGCTGAACGTATTCGCTGCCGAGGTTCGCTACTGCGAACCTCACTGGCATGCGGCGCCTGAACTGATCACCGTGCTGTGCGGGCGCTTTACCGTGGCGGTAGGGCAACAGCAGGTGGAGCTTGGTCAGGGAGATATGCTTTATCTCAATGCCGGGGAGGTGCATTCCCTCAGCGCAGAAATGGCGGGCAGCCAGCTGGTGACGGTGCAGTTTTCTCCGGGGCTGTTTGATGAAATGCATCCTGCTTTACAGCTTAACTGGTGTACCGTCGGGCGTACCAGAAGGGCAGCAGATGATGAGGTCTTACGGCGATTAATCATGCTGCTGGAACAGCTGGTGGATAATCGCACGCCGTTTCAGCGTATCGCGGCTATTTACCTGTTACTTGATGCTTTAGCAACCGCCGGGGAACCGTCGCAGCGTGCGGAAAGTTCATTACGTGAAGAGTCGATGATCAAAAAGGGCATTGATTATATTAACCTGCACTATGATCGACCGCTGACGCTGAGCGAAGTCGCCAGCCATGCTGGCATGAGCTATTCGTGGTTCTCCCGACTGTTTAAAAAGGTCAGCCGCTATAATTTCAAAGAGTATTTGACGCTGGTGCGGTTAAACAAAGCACGAAATCTGCTGCGCGATACGCGCACGCCCATCACCGACATCAGCCATAGCTGCGGCTTTCAGGAGCATAAATACCTGATTGCCGCCTTCAATAAATATTGCGGTCTGACGCCGACCGAATATCGCAAACGTTTTGTCTCCCGGCAAAACGCGCTCAGCAATGAACTGGCAGCGGGTGAGGACTGTCATTGTCTGCCGCTTAACCGCGCTCTGCTGGCGCGGCTGGCATCTAATAATCAATCCCCATCTGCGCCTGAATGCCCGCATCAAACGCATGTTTCACCGGACGCATTTCGCTGACGGTATCAGCCAGTTCAAGAATGTCGCGATGGCAACCGCGTCCGGTAATGATGACCGTTTGATGTGCCGGGCGATGGCGCAACGCATTCAGCACATCCTCCAGCGGCAGGTAGTTGTAGGCCACCATATAGGTGAGCTCATCCAGCACCACCAGATCCAGCGTTTCATCCGCCAGCATACGCAGGCCGTGTTGCCAGACCGTCAGGCAGGCGGCGGTGTCGCTTTCGCGATCCTGCGTATCCCAGGTAAAGCCGGTCGCCATCACCTGAAATTCTACGCCGTGCGGCTCCAGCAGATTACGTTCGCCGTTTGGCCATTCACCCTTGATAAACTGAACCACGCCCGCTTTTTTGCCATGACCAACAGCGCGGGTTGCGGTGCCGAAGGCGGCAGTGGTTTTACCTTTGCCGTTGCCGGTAAACACCATCAGAATGCCACGTGTTTCGCTGGCGGCGGCAATGCGCGCCTCCACCTGCTCTTTGAGGCGCTGCTGGCGCTGTTGATGACGATCGTTTTGCGCCATTATTCTGCCGGCCCCGGTTTGCGCCCTGGCTGGGCGTCAAAACTGATGCCGGTTTTACGGCGGCTGTCATCGCCCATCAGGTAAAGGTAGATCGGCATAATTTCCGCAGGCGTTTTCAGCTTTGCTGCATCCTCTTCCGGAAAGGCGCTGGCGCGCATTTTCGTTCGCGTCCCGCCAGGATTAATGCAATTTACCTGCAGATTACGGTTTTTATACTCTTCGGCCAGCACCTGCATCATGCCTTCGGTAGCAAATTTTGATACCGCATAGGCACCCCAGCCTGAACGCCCCGTGCGGCCAACGCTGGAGCTGGTAAAGACTAACGAGCCCGCCTCCGATTTCAGCAGCAGCGGCAGCAGCGCCTGGGTAAGGAAGAAGGTCGCGTCAACATTGACGCGCATCACCTGCTGCCAGATTTCCGGAGCCAGGTCGGCAAGCGGCACAATTTCACCCAGTAGCCCTGCGTTGTGCAGTACGCCATCCAGTCGCGGTATCTGCTGTGCCAGCCGATCGGCAAACGCATGGCAGCTTTCCGGCGTCACCGTTGCCAGATCGAGCTGACAAACCAGCGGCACGGCTTTGCCCAATGCGCCGATCTCATCGCTGACGCGTTGCAGCTTTTCTGCGTTACGGCCCAATAAAATAACCTGAGCGCCGTAGCGCGCATAGGTCAGGGCCGCTTCGCGTCCGATACCGTCACTGGCACCGGTAACAAGAATGATTCGGTGATTAAGCAGATCGCTTTTAGGTTGATAATGCAAAACGGCTTCCTCGGCGAGTAAGAGCTCAGCACGGGGCTGAGGAGAGCGAATGGGGGAGTTATGCCTGAAAAAAGGATTCAGTTCAACGCCGTCGCGCCCATTTCCTGCATCTGCGTTGCATTACAGGCGACGAAGTAAAACGACTCAGCTACACTACGGCTCTGGTTTCAGCAAGGATATAAGCAAAGGCGGATCGAGTGGATTTATTATTCTGGTATGCATTATTTTTGGCAAAGGTCGTTACCGTTGTGCTGGCAATCGCTGCGGTTGCTCTCATTGTGGTCAATGTGACTCAGCGTAAGCGTGGACAGCCCGGACAGCTGCACGTAACCCAGCTCAACGAGCGCTACCGCGAAATGAAGAATGAAATGCAGCTGGCAGCGCTGCCGCCGCAGGAGCAGAAACTGCGTCATAAGGCTGAAAAGAAAAAGCAGAAGCAGGAAGCGAAAGCGGCAAAACAGCGGGCGAAGCAGGGAATTTCCAGTACCGATGGCAAACCGACGCTTTACGTGCTGGATTTTAACGGCAGCATGGATGCCGGTGAAGTCACCTCGCTGCGTGAAGAGATTTCAGCGATTACTGCGGTAGCGCGCGCGCAGGATGAAGTGCTGCTGCGGCTGGAAAGCCCTGGCGGTGTCGTTCACGGTTACGGACTGGCGGCATCACAGCTACAGCGTCTGCGCGAAAAGGGCATTCCGTTAACGGTCGCGGTAGATAAAGTTGCCGCCAGCGGCGGTTACATGATGGCCTGCGTCGCCGATCGCATTATCGCCGCACCTTTCGCCATCATTGGATCGATCGGTGTGGTGGCGCAGGTGCCAAACTTTAACCGTCTGCTTAAGCGTAACGATATTGACGTTGAGCTGCATACCGCAGGTGAGTATAAGCGCACGCTGACGCTGTTTGGTGAAAATACCGAGCAGGGACGTAACAAATTCCGTGAAGATCTTAACGAGACGCATCAGCTGTTTAAGCAGTTTGTACAGCAGATGCGTCCGGTGCTGGATATCGATCGGGTGGCAACCGGCGAGCACTGGTACGGTAGCCAGGCGCTGGAAAAACAGCTGATTGATGCACTGGGCACCAGTGACGATCTGATTATCGATCGTATGGCGCAGTTTAACGTAATCAGCGTGCGTTATACGCGGCGTAAAAAACTAATGGAGCGCTTTACACAAAGCGCTGCCGACAGTGCCGCACGTCAGCTGATGAAACTGTGGCAGCGCGGCGACAAACCGCTGTTGTAATTTCCCCATGACGCCCGGCCTGCTATCCGTCGGGCGTCATTCTGCTAAATGATATTTTTCCGATAACGCTACCGTCAGCGCTTTAAAAATATTAAATACCGCGGTACTTTTCGCCGTTGGCAAACCATTTTCGTCGAGAAAATAATCGCCGCGAAACACCAGCAGATGCCCGTTTTGCTCGACTTCGCTAACCTTAACCCCGGCAAAATAATCGTCATGTTCGCTGATTAGCGCATTCGCTTTTTCAATGAGTTGTTGACGTGAAAGCGGTGAAGTTTTGGCGTTCATTATTTAATCCCATTTTGACAGACCCATATTCTCTTCTATATTACTGGCCTGTTGCCGTTGACCGCAAATAGCGTGTGGATATGTCTGCGCAGGAAAAAAGCGGCAAGGGTGGCGTAAAACCAGGCAAGATGCTAATTAAGTTGCGTATCAGATTTTATCAGGTACAGTGTGGGCGTTTCAGGGTCCGGGCGTAAAAATGGCTTTACGCTGGCGGCGGGAAGTGCCGGTTCTCAGCTAAAAATCGTCGTTAATCAGCGCGATAAGCTGAAAAGTAAGCGGATATCCGCAGCAAAAAAGACCGGGTTGATTTTTTTCAATCCGCAGCAATATAGGTTGACATGCTGACTGGCAACGCTGGAAAACGCCATCATTACATTCGGACGTATTCATCAGGTAAAGGTAAATATGGGTAAAGCTCTCGTAATAGTCGAGTCCCCGGCAAAGGCCAAAACGATTAATAAATATCTCGGTAAAGACTACGTGGTGAAATCCAGCGTTGGTCATATACGTGATTTGCCGACCAGTGGCTCGACGGTGAAAAAGAGCGCTGATGCTAAACCAGCCAAAAAAGGCAAAAAAGATGAAAAGACGGCGCTGGTTAGCCGTATGGGCGTCGATCCCTGGCACGGCTGGAAAGCTGACTATCAAATATTGCCCGGTAAAGAGAAAGTTGTCTCTGAACTAAAAGCGCTGGCGCAGGAAGCCGATCATATCTATCTCGCAACTGACCTTGACCGCGAAGGAGAAGCCATTGCGTGGCACCTGCGGGAAGTGATTGGCGGCGACGATCAACGCTTCAGCCGCGTCGTGTTTAACGAAATCACCAAAAATGCGATTCGTCAGGCGTTTGAAAAGCCGGGCGAACTTAATATCGATCGCGTTAACGCCCAGCAGGCGCGCCGCTTTATGGACCGCGTCGTGGGCTATATGGTTTCTCCGCTGCTGTGGAAGAAAATTGCCCGTGGCCTCTCCGCTGGACGCGTGCAGTCCGTTGCGGTGCGGCTGGTGGTAGAACGCGAACGCGAAATCAAGGCATTCGTACCGGAAGAGTACTGGGAGCTGAGCGCCGATCTCACCACGCCGAAAGGCAGCGATCTGCCGATGCAGGTTACGCATCAGGGTGATAAGCCATTCCGTCCGGTCAATAAAGAGCAGACGCAGGCGGCGGTCAGCCTGCTGGAAAAAGCCCGTTTTCGCGTCGAAGATCGTGAAGATCGGCCAACCAGCAGCAAGCCGGGCGCGCCCTTTATCACCTCGACGCTGCAACAGGCAGCCAGCACCCGTCTGGGCTTCGGGGTAAAAAGGACCATGGCGCTGGCGCAGCGGTTGTATGAAGCGGGGCATATCACCTATATGCGTACCGACTCAACCAACCTGAGCCAGGATGCCGTTACTATGGCGCGCGGTTATATCGAATCTACCTTCGGCGAAAAATATTTGCCGAAAAACCCCAACGCTTACGCCAGCAAAGAGAACTCGCAGGAGGCACACGAAGCGATCCGCCCCTCTGACGTCAACATCCAGCCTGAACAGCTGAAAGATATGGAAGCGGATGCGCAGAAGCTGTATCAGCTGATCTGGCGTCAGTTTGTTGCCTGTCAGATGGTACCGGCGCAGTATGACTCCACCACGCTGACGGTAGCTGCTGGCGAGTTCAGGCTGAAAGCCAAAGGGCGCATTTTGCGTTTTGACGGCTGGACTAAAGTGATGCCAGCGCTGCGTAAAGGCGATGAAGATCGTATTTTACCGGCGATTGAGCCAGGCGATGAGCTGAATCTCCAACAGCTTAATCCCAGCCAGCACTTTACCAAGCCACCGGCGCGTTTCAGCGAAGCTTCACTGGTACGCGAGCTGGAAAAACGCGGTATCGGTCGCCCGTCCACCTACGCGTCGATTATCTCCACCATCCAGGATCGTGGTTACGTGCGTGTAGAAAGCCGCCGTTTCTATGCTGAGAAGATGGGGGAGATCGTTACCGATCGCCTGGAAGAGAACTTCCGCGAGCTGATGAATTACGATTTCACCGCCCATATGGAAGACAGCCTCGACCAGGTGGCAAACGATCAGGCCGAATGGAAAGCGGTACTGGATCACTTCTTCGCAGATTTCAGCAAGCAGCTGGATCAGGCGGAAAAAGATCCGGAAGAGGGTGGCATGCAGCCGAACCCGATGGTACTGACCTCTATCGACTGCCCAACCTGTGGGCGTAAAATGGGGATTCGTACCGCCAGCACTGGCGTGTTCCTTGGCTGTTCCGGCTATGCGCTGCCGCCGAAAGAGCGCTGTAAGCAGACCATCAACCTGATTCCAGAAAATGAAGTTCTGAATATTCTGGAAGGTGATGATGCGGAAACCAACGCGCTGCGCGCCCGCCGCCGCTGTCAGAAATGCGGTACGGCGATGGACAGCTACCTGATCGATAATCATCGTAAGCTGCACGTCTGTGGTAATAACCCCAGCTGTGACGGTTACGAAATCGAGCAGGGCGAGTTTCGCATCAAGGGCTACGATGGCCCGATCGTTGAGTGCGAAAAATGTGGCTCTGAGATGCACCTGAAAATGGGCCGCTTCGGTAAGTACATGGCTTGTACCAACGACGAGTGTAAAAACACCCGTAAGATCCTGCGTAATGGTGAAGTTGCGCCGCCGAAGGAAGATCCGGTACCGCTGCCGGAACTGCCGTGTGAAAAATCGGATGCCTATTTTGTGTTGCGCGACGGTGCTGCGGGCGTATTCCTTGCGGCTAACACCTTCCCGAAATCGCGTGAAACCCGTGCGCCGCTGGTAGAAGAGCTACAGCGCTTCCGCGACCGTCTGCCGGAGAAGCTGCGCTATCTTGCTGATGCGCCAGCCACCGATGATAAGGGCAATAAAACGATGGTGCGCTTCAGCCGTAAGACCAAACAGCAGTACGTCAGCTCTGAAAAAGATGGCAAGGCGACCGGCTGGTCGGCCTTCTTCGTTGACGGCGCGTGGCGCGTAACGGAAAAATAATGGTGTAGTTAGTGCCAAAGGCCAGTCAATGACTGGCCTTTGTTTATTGCGCGGTCGATAGCGATATCGGCCTTTTCTTTGTCTGCCTTATAGCTAAAAGCTATACATCAGATTGAGAAATGTTATAGTGGTTATAGTATCACCTTCTGAATTTTCCTAACGCTATACCCGTTCGTTAAGCGCCTTGTTTGCGGATTTCTCCCTGGCTGCGCGCGGGTTCAGCGCGTGGCGTTATCATCGGGATGAATGACAATGAAATTACAGCAGCTGCGTTATATCGTGGAAGTGGTTAATCATAATCTGAACGTCTCCTCAACGGCGGAGGGGCTGTATACTTCGCAGCCGGGTATCAGTAAACAGGTGCGCATGCTGGAAGATGAGCTGGGCATCCAAATCTTTGCCCGCAGCGGCAAGCATTTAACTCAGGTCACGCCTGCCGGTGAAGAGATTATCCGTATCGCCCGTGAAGTGCTTTCTAAAGTGGAGGCGATTAAGTCGGTAGCGGGTGAACATACCTGGCCGGACAAGGGATCGCTGTATGTCGCCACGACGCACACGCAGGCGCGTTACGCGCTGCCGGGCGTGATTAAAGGCTTTATTGAACGCTATCCGCGCGTGTCACTGCATATGCATCAGGGATCGCCAACGCAAATCGCCGAAGCGGTGGCCAAGGGCAATGCTGATTTCGCGATTGCTACCGAAGCGCTGCATCTGTATGACGATCTGATTATGCTGCCTTGCTACCACTGGAACCGGGCCATCGTTGTGACGCCCGATCATCCGCTGGCGGGCAAAAGGGATATCACCATTGAAGAGCTGGCGGAATATCCGCTGGTTACCTATACCTTTGGCTTCACCGGACGCTCCGAGCTGGATACCGCTTTTAATAGGGCAGGGCTTTCCCCGCGTATTGTCTTTACCGCGACCGATGCCGATGTCATTAAAACCTATGTCAGATTGGGGCTGGGCGTTGGCGTCATTGCCAGCATGGCGGTAGATCCGGTCTCCGATCCCGATTTGGTGCGTATCGAAGCGGCTGATATTTTCACTAACAGCACCACTAAAATTGGCTTCCGTCGTAGCACCTTTTTACGCAGCTATATGTATGACTTCATTCAACGCTTTGCTCCGCATTTAACGCGCGATGTTGTAGATACCGCCGTTGCTTTACGTTCTAACGAGGATATCGAAGCAATGTTTAAGGATATTCGACTGCCCTTTAAATAATAAACCACATAAACAGAAAGGTAATAAGGTCGCATTGGCGGCCTTTTTTACTTTAATACCAGCCAATTACACACTTTACAGAATCTTTATGATTATTTTTCTATAAATGAAACATTCATCACATGTTTTTTTATTGTAATTAATTAATTGCGAAACAGTACACACTTTCATGCGGGCACTTTTGCAGAGTGCCAGGACTATTCTCATACTCAATTTAAACCGAGCCGTAAGCGCAGCTATCAGGCGGTATGAATGTGTTTTTGTCTGTTATTCTCTGGATCGGTTTAAGCGTTTTTGTGTAATATTTGACTTAAGGAGAGCAGCGTCTTTGATAGGTTAGTTAAATTATACTGATAGGAATGTAGGTCAACGATAAATTGTACTAATCGTTCAACTCAACAAAAATAGCTGGATTTTTGGTCTTAAAATGTTTAGGATTTCTCCTAAAAGCTGATTGGTGTTATCAATCATTTTATCGAGAGTGATTATCAAATCTATGGCTATGAGAATATCAGTACAACCTGTTGTACAGGGCAGCACAAATAACGTAGCACGCAGCGGAATGAGTCTTCGCCGTAAAGCCTGGTTGGCAGTCTTTGCCGCTTCTGGCCTGTTCTGGATTGCTGTTGCATTACTGGTTTGGCAACTCTGGAGTTAATTATGTGGGAACAAGCAATGCGTATTAAAGCGCAGCCGGTCCGCAAATTAAAAACGGGCAGCTGTACGCCCAAGCCGCAGGAAAAAGTGGTGATTCCGCAAGAATGGGCGCTTAACGATGCTCAGCGCAGCTTTATCGAATTAATGAGTGATAGTAACGATAAATAAACCACAATTACTTTCAGTAAATAATTATTTAAAAATAACTACTCACATATTCCTTCCTGTTGATCGGTAACCCGATCGGGCGTTTTTTAACCGCCTGAAGAACGTAACCACACGGTATTCGGTAGAATCTATTTAGTTGTTAAATAGATTCGGTGTTCTGTGTCTTAATGCGTCGGAAATCGACCTGAGAGGTGAAAATGAATATTTCTCTGTTCTCATTTTTTAGTGCTTCTGCCTATTCGCTGCTGATTTGGATCGCGGCCTTTTGGCTGTTTATACAGTAATACCTCTCAAACGTACTATTTTCTTCTGACGCCCCGTCTGTTTACAGCGGGGCGTTCTGTTTTCTCCTTTCATTGTTTTCTCCGCTTTGACTTATTTCTGCCGGTGTGTCGATTTGTGTTGTTATCAAAACGTTAACTCTGGTTTGTACTATCTTTAACGCAGACCTTATCGTCTATCAGGTTATTAAGAATGTGATAATAAAGGAGGAGCTATGTCGTTATCCCTGCGAGATATGAGTCAGGACACGCTGGATGTTGACGGGCAGCGCTATTATTTTTATAGCCTTCCGCGTGCCGCTCAGCAGCTGGGCGATCTCTCCCGCTTACCAAAATCCCTTAAAGTATTAATGGAGAACCTGCTGCGCTGGCAGGATGAAAGCTCCGTTACCGCTGAAGATATTCAGGCGCTGGCCGACTGGCAGAAAAGTGCCCATGCCGATCGTGAAATTGCTTACCGTCCCGCGCGCGTGCTGATGCAGGATTTTACCGGCGTACCGGCGGTGGTCGATTTAGCCGCGATGCGTGAAGCAGTGAAACGGCTTGGCGGTGAGGTAGCCAGAGTTAATCCGCTGTCGCCGGTCGATTTGGTGATTGACCATTCTGTCACCGTCGATCGTTTCGGTGACGATGACGCGTTTGAAGAAAATGTGCGCCTTGAAATGGAGCGTAACCACGAGCGCTACGTCTTTTTGCGTTGGGGGCAGAAAGCCTTTGATAAATTCCGCGTGGTGCCGCCTGGTACCGGTATCTGCCATCAGGTAAACCTGGAATATCTGGGTAAAGCGGTATGGCATGAAGAGCAGGAAGGCAAACGCTTTGCCTGGCCCGATACGCTGGTCGGCACCGATTCGCATACCACCATGATTAACGGCCTCGGCGTATTGGGGTGGGGCGTAGGCGGCATTGAGGCAGAAGCGGCGATGCTCGGTCAGCCGGTATCGATGTTAATTCCTGATGTGGTCGGCTTCAAACTGACCGGCAAGCTGCGTCCTGGCATCACGGCGACCGATCTGGTTCTGACCGTGACCCAGATGCTGCGCAAACATGGCGTGGTTGGCAAGTTTGTTGAATTTTATGGCGACGGGCTGGACGATCTGCCGCTGGCCGATCGGGCAACCATTGCGAATATGGCTCCGGAATATGGCGCAACCTGCGGCTTCTTTCCTGTCGATAGCGTAACGCTCGGCTATATGAAACTGACCGGCAGAAGCAGCGAGCAGGTAGCGCTGGTTGAAGCCTATGCGAAAGCGCAGGGGCTATGGCGCAATCCGGGGGATACGCCGGTATTTACCAGTACCCTGGCGCTGGATATGGATGACGTTGAAGCCAGTATTGCCGGGCCGAAGCGTCCACAGGATCGTGTGGCGTTGGGTGCAGTGCCGCAGGCTTTTCAGCAGAGTAACGAGCTGGAAGTTAACCACGCGCAAAAAGCGCATCGCCCGGTGACCTGGTTCGATGGCGAACAGCAGCATGAGCTGAGCGATGGCGCGGTGGTTATCGCCGCCATCACCTCCTGTACCAACACCTCTAACCCCAGCGTGCTGATGGCGGCGGGTTTGCTGGCGCAAAAAGCGGTTACGCTGGGACTACAGCGTAAGCCGTGGGTGAAAGCATCGCTGGCTCCGGGTTCTAAGGTGGTATCGGATTATCTGGCTACCGCACGTTTGACGCCCTGGCTCGATAAGCTGGGCTTTAACCTGGTGGGCTACGGCTGTACCACCTGTATCGGTAACTCCGGCCCGCTGCCAGAAAATATCGAAAACGCCATTAAGCAGGGCGATCTGACCGTGGGTGCCGTACTGTCAGGTAACCGTAATTTTGAAGGGCGCATTCATCCGTTGATCAAAACGAACTGGCTTGCTTCGCCGCCGCTGGTGGTCGCCTATGCGCTGGCGGGGAATATGAATATCAATCTGCAAACCGACCCTATCGGCGAAGATCAAAGCGGTAAGCCGGTCTATCTGAAAGATATCTGGCCTTCGCCGGATGAAATTACCGCGGCGGTGCAGCAGGTTTCCAGCGATATGTTCCTGAAGGAATATTCGGAGGTCTTTGACGGCACACCGGAATGGCAGCAGATTAGCGTCAGCGAAGCGGCTACCTATGACTGGGATGAAAGCTCAACCTATATCCGACTGTCGCCTTTCTTTGACGATATGGAGAAAACGCCGAAGCCGATTGAAGATATCAAAGGCGCGCGTATTCTGGCGATGCTCGGCGACTCCGTTACGACCGACCATATTTCTCCGGCAGGCAGCATCAAAGCGGAAAGCCCGGCGGGACGTTACCTGCTGGCACACGGCGTTGAGCGTACCGATTTTAACTCCTACGGTTCGCGTCGCGGCAACCATGAAGTGATGATGCGCGGGACTTTTGCCAATATCCGCATTCGTAATGAAATGGTACCCGGCGTGGAGGGCGGCATGACGCGCCTGGAGCCAGGCGGTGAACCGCTCTCTATCTACGATGCGGCGATGGCCTGGCAGAAGCAGGGCGTACCGCTGGCAGTGATTGCCGGGAAAGAGTATGGCTCCGGTTCCAGCCGCGACTGGGCTGCAAAGGGGCCACGTTTGCTTGGCGTGCGGGTGGTTATCTGTGAATCCTTTGAGCGTATCCACCGCTCAAACCTGATCGGCATGGGCATTCTGCCGCTGGAGTTTCCGCAGGGCGTTACCCGCAAAACCTTGCAGCTAACCGGCGATGAGCGGATCGATGTGGAAAATCTGGCGGCGTTGACGCCTGGCGGCACGGTGAAGGTAACGCTAACGCGCCCTGATGGCAGTAAGGAGGAGCTGGCAACCCGCTGCCGTATCGATACCGGTAATGAGCTGACTTATTACCAGAACGACGGCATCCTGCACTACGTTATTCGTAATATGCTGAATTGATAAAAAAGCCGGGTAGATAAACCCGGCTTTTTTTATCTTCACGATTTGGGCAATAAATGGCCCATTTTTTCCGCTTTGGTATCAAGGTAATGGGCGTTTTTTGGGTTACGCCCCACGACCAGCGGTACGCGCTCAACGATATTAATACCTGCTTCGCTGAGAATCTCCACCTTACGTGGATTGTTGGTCAGCAGGCGCACTTCATCCACGCCCAGCAGTTTGAACATATCGGCGCACAGCGTGAAATCACGTTCGTCAGCGGCGAAGCCCAGATGGTGGTTCGCTTCAACGGTGTCGTAACCTTTATCCTGTAACGCATAGGCGCGGATTTTATTCAGCAGGCCGATATTGCGCCCTTCCTGACGATGATAAAGCAGAATGCCGCGGCCCTGTTCCGCTATTGCATTCAGTGCCGCTTCCAGCTGAAAGCCGCAGTCGCAGCGCAGGCTGAACAGCGCATCGCCGGTCAAACATTCAGAATGAACGCGTGCCAGCACGGCTTCACTGCCGCTGATATCACCAAACACCAGCGCGACATGATCGTGGCCGGTAGCCAATTCTTCAAATCCCACCATGAGGAAGTCGCCCCAGGGCGTGGGCAGTTTAGCTTCTGCCACCCGTTTAAGCTGCATGTGACTCTCCAGAACCATCTTAGGTTGCGCTATCATCAAGCTAGCGCGTATTGGTCAGCTTGACCGAAATTATTGTGAACTATTTTGCCATAACCCGCCCGGATACAGGTAATACGACGTAACGATTGAAGCGATAACGCACGATTATCCATGTTGTTCTGGTTATGTTGTTAATTTCTAAGCTATTATTAAATTCCAAACGGCAGTTTTCAATAACTATAAGGAAGAAACATGCTGGAGATAGCAAAACGCACGGCGTTAGGCGCACTGTTACTGTCGATAATGCCGCTTGCCATATGGCTTTCCGGCTGGCAGTGGCAGCCGGGTGCCAGCGGTCCGGGGCTGCGCTTTCTGTTCTGGATGACGGAAACCGTTACGCGTCCCTGGGGCATTCTTACCAGCGCGTTGCTGTGCGCCTGGTTTCTCTGGTGCCTGCGTTTTCGCCTGAAGCCTGCATTACTTTTGCTGGCGATCATGGTGTCAGCGATTCTGGCGGGTCAGTATGCTAAGTCGTTTATTAAAACGCTGGTGCAGGAGCCGCGCCCTTATGTACTCTGGCTGGAAAAGACACACAATATTCCAGGTGAGCGATTTTATCAGCTGGATCGTCCGGCACGTAGCGCGATGGTGCAAAAGCTGGTTGCTGATGATACCCATATTCCCTTATGGCTGAAGCGTCACTGGGCGTTTGAAACCGGTTTTGCGTTTCCTTCCGGGCATACCATGTTCGCTGCCAGCTGGGCGCTGCTGGGTATCGGCCTGCTCTGGCCGCGTCGCCACTTAAAAACCGTCTGGGTATTGATGATATGGGCCGTGGCGGTCATGGGGAGCCGGGTATTGTTGGGGATGCACTGGCCGCGCGATCTGCTGGTGGCGACCTGGATCAGCTGGCTGCTGGTAACGTTCGCCAGCTGGCTGACGCAACGGCTGTGCGGGCCGCTGACGATTCCGCCTGATGAACATCAGGAGATCGCCCAGCGCGAGCAGGAGAAAAAAAGCTGATTGCAAAACGGCTTTTAGGCCCCATAACCGAAATATAAGAACACGCTATTTATCATCATGCTAAGTTAAGACGATTTCTGATCAAGCATCGTTATAACATTTTTGGCATAATCCTTTTGCTTACACCGAATTACAGGACGACATGTGAAATATTTACTGATCTTTTTATTGGTTCTGGTGATATTTATCATCTCCGTTACGCTCGGTACCCATAATGACCAGGTGGTGACGTTTAACTATCTGATTGCACAGGGCGAATACCGTATTTCCACCTTGCTGGCTTCCCTGTTTGGTGCCGGTTTTGTACTGGGCTGGGCAATTTGCGGCCTCTTCTGGCTGCGGGTACGCGTAGCGCTGGCAAATGCTCAGCGTAAGTTGAAACGTCTGCAACAGCAGACGGTACAGACCGAAAGCGTCAAGCCGTCACAGCCGACCGCCGTCAAGGAATAACTTTTCATGTTGGAACTGCTGTTTCTGTTACTGCCCGTGGCTGCGGCTTATGGCTGGTACATGGGGCGCAGAAGTGCGCAGCAGGATAAACAGCAGGAAGCCAACCGCCTGTCGCGTGACTATGTCGCTGGCGTAAACTTTCTGTTGTCAAACCAGCAAGACAAGGCAGTCGATCTCTTTCTTGATATGTTGAAAGAGGATAGCGGCACGGTAGAAGCGCATCTGACGCTGGGTAACCTGTTTCGTTCGCGTGGCGAGGTCGATCGTGCCATTCGTATCCACCAGTCCCTGATGGAAAGCGCGTCGCTGAACTATGAGCAGCGACTGTTGGCGGTGCAGCAGCTGGGGCGGGATTACATGGCGGCAGGGTTCTACGATCGCGCTGAAGAGATGTTCGGTCAGCTGACGGATGAGACAGATTTTCGCCTCAGCGCGCTGCAACAGTTGCTATTGATCTATCAGGCAACCAGCGAGTGGCAGAAGGCTATCGACACGGCAGAAAGGCTGGTCAAGCTGGGTAAAAGCCGTCATCAGATGGAAATCGCACATTTTTACTGTGAGCTGGCGCTACAGGCGATGAGCAGCGACGATCTCGATCGCGCGCTGAACCTGCTGAAAAAGGGCGAGGCTGCCGATCGGCAGAGCGCTCGCGTCTCTATCATGATGGGGCGCATCTTTATGGCGAAGGGTGACTATGCCCGTGCCGCCGCCCACTTGCAGCGCGTCATCGAACAGGATAAAGAGCTGGTAAGCGAAACGCTGGAGATGCTGGAGAGCTGTTATCAGCATCTGGCGCAACCGGCGGCCTGGGCTGACTACCTGCGCCGCTGTGTGGAGGAGAATACCGGCGCGCAGGCTGAGCTCTATCTGTCCGATATACTGGAGCGCGAAGAAGGTGCTGAAGTGGCGCAGATGTATATTAATCGCCAGCTTCAGCGCCATCCCACGATGCGTGTTTTTCATCGCCTGATGGATTTTCACCTGCATGAGGCGGAAGATGGGCGGGCGAAAGAAAGTCTGATGGTACTGCGCGATATGGTTGGCGAGCAAATTCGCACCAAGCCGCGCTACCGCTGCCAAAAATGCGGTTTTACCGCGCATGCGCTCTACTGGCACTGTCCTTCCTGCCGTGCCTGGTCCTCAGTTAAACCTATTCGCGGGCTGGACGGGCAGTAGGCTATTAATGCCCGCTGCTGCCTTCGCCGGCGGTATCAGTTCTTTTTTTAGTTACAACATACTGAAAGATAACAACAGCATGCCTGGCTCACCAGCGGAGAGTGAGGTCAGCCAGAAACAGAATGACAGACGAGGAGAAAGGTTAAGGCTGTTTTCCACTGCGCTGCGCAGGTAAAATGGCACCGTTTTCTCCTGCGCCTTGCGCCGCTTATTGTTGAAGGAATAGCCATGTCTCAACCTCAAAACCTCATCGACTCGCCTGTTTTAGTCGCGCTTGATTATGCCGATCGCGATCGCGCGCTGGCTTTTGTTGACCGTATCGATCCCCGCAGCTGTCGGCTCAAGGTCGGCAAGGAGATGTTTACGCTGTTTGGGCCGCAGTTCGTTCGCGATCTGCATCAGCGCGGTTTTGAGGTCTTCCTCGATTTGAAATTCCACGATATTCCTAACACCGTTGCTCATGCGGTGGCCGCCGCCGCCGATCTTGGTGTCTGGATGGTCAACGTCCACGCCAGCGGCGGGGCACGTATGATGACGGCAGCCCGCGAGGCGCTAAACGGTTTTGGCGCGCAGGCCCCGTTATTGATTGCGGTAACGGTACTGACCAGCATGGAAGCGACCGATCTGCACGATATTGGCATCACGGCGACACCAGCGGAGCATGCGGCGCGGCTGGCGCGTTTGACACAGCAGTGCGGGCTGGATGGCGTGGTTTGTTCCGCTCATGAGGCGACTACGTTGAAACAGCAGCTGGGTCAGGCATTTCAGCTGGTCACGCCCGGTATCCGTCCGGCAGGCAGCGATGCAGGCGATCAGCGTCGTATTATGACGCCGGTACAGGCGCAGCAGGCGGGCGTTGACTATATGGTAATTGGGCGTCCAATCACCCAATCCGACGATCCTTCCGCTACCCTGCAGGCGATACTTGCTTCGCTGAAGGAGCGCGTATGAGTAAGGATAATCCTCTGGTCTATTCCACTGACGGCGGACGGATTGCCCAGCCGGAAGTGAAAGCGCCGCGCCCGAAAGGTGATGGCGTGGTGCGTATTCAGCGACAAACCAGCGGTCGCAAGGGGAAGGGCGTCTGTATTATTACCGGTCTCGATCTGGACGATGCCGGACTGAATAAACTGGCTGCCGAACTAAAGAAAAAATGTGGCTGCGGCGGTGCGGCGAAAGAGGGAACGATTGAAATTCAGGGTGACAAACGCGATGAGTTAAAAAGCCTGCTGGAAGCCAAAGGTTTTAAAGTAAAACTGGCGGGCAGTTAAAAAAGCAGGGCCGCTTAATAAGCGGCCCCGTTATCATAGTAGATGCGCTGCGTAGCCTGTCATTATTATTTAAATATCAGTCAATCTGGTGACCGATAATACCGCCCACTGCGGCACCGCCTACGGTACCGAGGCCGCTGCCGTTGGTCAGCACAGAGCCGCCGATAGCCCCCGCGCCTGCACCAATAGCGGTGTTGCGGTCGCGTTTAGACCAGTGGCTGCACCCTGTCAGCGACAGCGCCAGAACAGTAGCCAGAACGGTAGCAGAAAGGCGTTTTGCATTTTTTGTCATAATCACTTCTCCTTAATTGTGCTCGCCGAGGAACCCTTTAAGTATAGACGGCTTGCTCTGCGTCTCTG
The DNA here is from genome assembly GCF_009914055.1 of Mixta intestinalis. NCBI lineage: Bacteria > Pseudomonadati > Pseudomonadota > Gammaproteobacteria > Enterobacterales > Erwiniaceae > Mixta > Mixta intestinalis. The sequence continues at coordinate 1,515,363 of NZ_CP028271.1, read as the reverse complement.
GTTCGCTGACGGTTTATTTTCGATTGCTTACACATCCCAGTTTGTGCCGCTTGCGTAGCGGAACAGGCTCAACTCCCCCGCGTCCTTTCCGTCAGGAACAGCAATAACCACTAATGCTAAGGGTGCTAATTATCACCCCTGGTTAAATTGTATCAATTAATTATAGGTACTACCAAAAATTGCAACAGGTTAAAAACTCCTAATTAACTTCGCAAAAACTCTGATTCAGCTAAATTGCGTCATCTAATCAGCCAGCGTTTCCATACCTTTACCGCACCAGTCCACTAACAATAAGGTATTCACTGGATGCAGGATGGAATATTTATGCTGGAACAACTTAAAGAACAGGTACTTGCGGCCAATCTTGCCCTACCGGAACATCAGCTGGTGACTTTTACCTGGGGAAACGTCAGCGCTATCGATCGTGAACGCGGGCTACTGGTGATTAAGCCTTCCGGCGTTAGCTATAAAGCTATGAAGCGTGACGATATGGTAGTGGTAGCGCTGGAGAGTGGTGAGGTTATCGAAGGTGATAAACGGCCATCTTCAGATACAGCCACACATCGGGCGCTCTATCAGGCCTGGGAAAATATTGGTGGTATTGTGCATACCCATTCGCGCCACGCCACCATCTGGGCGCAGGCGGGGCGCGACATTCCAGCCTGGGGCACCACCCATGCGGATGATTTCTACGGTGCCATTCCCTGCACGCGCATGCTGACGGATAACGAAATTGCAGATAGCTATGAGTGGGAAACCGGTCAGGTCATTATTGAAACCCTGCGCCAGCGTGATATTGCACCGCATACCGTTCCGGCGGCGCTGGTACATTCGCATGGCCCTTTCGCCTGGGGCAAAAATGCTGAGGATGCCGTACATAATGCGGTGGTGCTGGAGGAGGTAGCCTATATGGCACTTTTTAGCCAGCAGCTTGCGCCTGCGCTGCCGACGATGCAGCAAACGTTGCTCGATCTTCACTGGCAGCGGAAGCATGGAACGAATGCCTGGTATGGGCAAAAAAATTGACGCTAATCTCAATATTGAAAACGCGGTTCAATTTTTTATAAAACAACGTTTCAAAAATATAGGCGAGATCACTTTTTCCATCTAAAAATAGGGTTATGTTGCGCGCCAACGACCCTATTGGGCCGTGCAGGACCGAATCATTGTCCTGTTTAACTAAGGTGGAAAAAAATGCAAATCAAGAAAGCTATCGATAAAATTCCAGGTGGGATGATGTTAGTGCCCCTCTTTTTGGGGGCGCTTTGTCATACCTTTTCCCCCGATGCGGGTAAACATCTGGGATCGTTTACCAACGGTCTGATGAGCGGGACGGTGCCGATTCTGGCCGTCTGGTTCTTCTGTATGGGCGCGTCGATTAAAATCAGCGCTACCGGTACCGTGCTGCGTAAATCAGGCACGCTGGTAGTGACTAAAATCGCCGTTGCATGGATCGTTGCCGCTATTGCTTCCCGTTTTATCCCTGAAAATGGATTTGAAGTGGGTATGCTGGCAGGGCTTTCTACACTGGCATTAGTGGCCGCGATGGATATGACCAACGGTGGTCTTTATGCATCGCTGATGCAGCAGTACGGCACAAAAGAAGAGGCGGGTGCCTTTGTTCTGATGTCGCTGGAATCTGGCCCGCTGATGACCATGGTTATTCTGGGTACGGCAGGTATCGCATCGTTTGAGCCGCACGTATTTGTCGGCGCGGTGCTGCCTTTTGTTGTGGGTTTCACGTTAGGCAACCTCGATCCTGAGCTGCGTGAATTCTTCAGCAAAGCGGTGCAGACCCTGATTCCTTTCTTCGCATTCGCGCTGGGTAATACCATCGATCTTTCCGTGATCGCGCAGACAGGTCTGCTGGGTATTCTGCTGGGTATTGCGGTCATCATCATAACCGGTATTCCGCTGATTATTGCCGATCGTTTGATTGGCGGCGGTGACGGTACGGCGGGCGTGGCAGCGTCCAGCTCAGCGGGTGCTGCGGTGGCAACGCCGGTACTGATTGCGGAAATGGTGCCGCAGTTTAAACCGGTAGCGCCTGCGGCAACTACGCTGGTGGCAACGTCAGTGATCGTAACCTCACTGTTAGTGCCAATCATTACTGCTGTTTATTCTAAGTGGGTGAAACGTCAGCGTATTGCTGCTGACCAGACCGCTGCAATTAAGTAATCTCTTGCCAGCCTCACCGACGATTTGTCGGTGAGGCTTTCTGCTTTTTATCTTAAAAATCAGACCTTCATTCAGTGTTGTCTCGCTCTGCATTACGCTGGTGTTGCGTTTAACGCATCACTAATACAGAGGATGAGACTATGTCAGTAATTAACCAACCCACCTGCAGACTGTTCACCGAAGCTGGACAAACTTCCCAACTGGATGCTTATTATGAAGAAGAGCGACGTACCATGTGGATGTTGCTACGGGCGGAACCGCGTCCATCCTTCAATCACGCGCTGATCGAAGAGATCATGAACCTGAGCTACGCTGCTCAACGTTCAGGCTTAACGATCGATTTTTGGGTCACCGGCTCGCTGGTGCCGCAAATGTTCAACGCCGGTGGCGATCTCAGTTTTTTTGTCGATTGTATTCAAAACGGGCGCCGTGAAGCGCTGCGTGCCTACGCGCGTGCCTGCGTAGACTGCATTCATGCAGCGGCACGCGGTTTTGATACCGGTGCGGTAACTATCGCGATGGTGGAGGGCAGCGCGTTGGGCGGCGGCTTCGAGGCGGCACTGGCCCATCATTTTCTGCTGGCCCAGAATAACGCCCGTATGGGATTCCCGGAAATCGCTTTTAACCTGTTTCCCGGCATGGGCGGCTACTCGCTGGTGGCCCGGCGTGCGGGCATGAAGCTGGCGGAAGAGTTGATCTGCGACGGTGAAAGCCATACCGCAGAGTGGTTTGAAACCCGCGGCCTTGTGGATCGGCTGTTTCAGCCGGGAGAAGGCTACCGTGCCACACGCACCTTTATTGATACGCTGCGTCCGAAACTCAATGGCGTTAAGGCGATGCTGAAGGCGCGTCAGCGCGTGTTGCAGTTAACTCGTGCTGAGCTGATGGATATCACCGAGGACTGGGTGGACTTTGCTTTTTCTATTGAAGAAAAGGATCTCGCCTATATGGCACGCCTGGTGCAGTTGCAAAATCGTCTGAGTTCACAGCTGCGTAAGGCTAGCTAAGGGCTATGCTTCAGGCATAAACCTCGTTAACAGGAAGTACTAAGCACCAGCAGAACGCTGAGCCAGCCAATGTTCCAGCTTGTCTGCGGGCATTGGCTTTCCGTAATAGTAGCCCTGGCGCTCATCGACGCCGTTCTCCAGTAAAAACTGCTCCTCTTTTTCCGTCTCCACGCCTTCCGCGATAACCCGCAGATGCAGCGCTTTCGCCACTGCGACGATAGCATGTACCAGCGATTGCGATACCGGACGCTCATCCACGCCGCGCACAAAGCTTTGATCCAGCTTGATAGCATCAATCGGCACCCGGGCCAGCTGGGAGAGCGAGGAGTAGCCGGTACCAAAATCGTCCAGATGTACTTCCGCGCCCAGCTCGCGAAACTGGTGCATCAGATGCAGCGCCTGCTGCTCATTTTCAATCAGGCAGCTTTCGGTCAGTTCAATATCGATTGGGCTGACGGTGATGCCGTTTAACTGTAGCGCCTGTTTCAGATCGTTGTAGATACTTTGGTCGATAAGCTGTCGTGCGGAGACGTTTACCGCAATGCGCAGAAAAATGCCTTTTTGACGCCAGGTCAGAATCTGCTGTAGTGCGGTAAGCAACACCCAGCGTCCCAGCGGGACAATCAGGCCGGACTCTTCGGCATAGGAGATAAACTCATTGGGCGGGATCAGGCCGCGCTCCGGCGACAGCCAGCGCACCAGCGCCTCTGCGCTGTAAACCTTGCCGTTCGGGCTGATTTTGGGCTGATAGTGGATAATCAGCTGATGATGCTCCAGCGCTTTACGCAGGTTAGTATCGAGCCAGAGGTATTCAAATACCCGCTGGTTCATCTCCGGCGAAAACAGACAAACCTGGCCGCGTCCGCTCTCTTTGGCGTGATACATCGCCGTATCGGCGTTACGAATCAGGTTTTCACGATCTTCGCCATGCTCCGGGGCCAGCGCAATACCGATAGAGCAACCGGTATAGACTTCAATCAGGCCGATGCGAAAAGGCTGGCGCAGCCGGGTAAGAATACGGGCCGCCATCGCTTCCAGCGCTGCCTGGTTGCTGTTTTCCGCCAGCACGATAAACTCGTCGCCGCCGAGCCGCCCCAACGTTTGCTGCGCTTCCAGGCAGGAGAGCACCGCCAGCGATACCGCCTGCAACAGCTGATCGCCGAACATATGACCGTAGGCGTCGTTCACCTTTTTAAAGTTATCCAGATCGAGATAAACCACGCCGATCTGACCATCACTGCGCTTTTCCAGCACTTCGGTAATGCGCTGGTGAATGGCGTTACGATTCGGCAGGCCGGTCACCGTATCGGTATTCGCCAGCACGCGCAGCCGCTCCTGCGCGCGCCGCTCTTCGGTAATATCGGTGCCGGAGCAGATCAGATAGATTTCGTTTTTGCCGCTGCCGCTGTGCACAAATTTATTGCGGAACAGAAACAGACGCTGGCCCTTGCGGGTTTTAATCCAGCGCTCTACTTCATAGGAGCTGCCGTCGCGGAAAAAGCCGGTAATGTTACGGCGCGACGCCAGCGCCTCCTGCCTGGTCATAAATAGCTTAAAGACGTTACGCCCGATCACTTCCTGCTCTTTCAACCCGGTATACTCCTCGCTCAGGCGATTAAAGCGCTGAATATTGCCGTGCTGATCGAGAATAACGATGACTGAATTGGCTTCCGATACGACCTGTTCGGCAAAAGAAAGCCCCTGCGTCAGATCGCGCGCCACCGATGAGGTATCGCCCCAGGCCGAAGCGGTGCCCGCCCATTCGCCCTGATTGACCTTGCGCCCGACAAAGTGCATCGGTAGCTCTTCACCACGTAGATTAATGACCAGGTTTACGCTGGATGTCACCACGGTCATGGCGCGCAGCAGCTGTGCCTGAGAAGAAGAGAGCGGCACGGCGAGATTGGTATCCGCCAGCTCTTCGCGTGATAGCCTGAGCGCATCGCTGTCGGATGTAAGGTGCCAGTAGGGGCTGCGAGTACCAAACAGCGTAAAGAGTAACGTTTGCCCCTGATCGTCAAGCATACGGACCATCCTATAAAAAGAACGCGCGAACTATCGTTATTTTAGTAATACTTTCCGCCCGAATACATAAGCACAGCGCGCATCAGAACGAATATTTTTCTGTTGAAAATTAACATTTAGCGCAGCAGATGAGAATAAAGCGCCATTTTACATGGCGCAAGCGAAGTTATACCGCACAGGGATACTATCAGGCAAAACGGAAGGTTAACACCGGTTAATGATTCAACAGGGGCACTTTCCGACTTTACCTGCCTGGCTGGGAAAACGTGCTTCAAGGCAGTAGCGATGAAACGCCTTCTCCGACATCGGCGGCGTGGCAGGATGGTGCAGCCGCATATGGCGCAGATAGGTTTGGTAATCCTGTACGCCAACCATCAGGCGAAAACTCTGCGCCAGCCGTTGCCAGAACAGGCGCAGGCCCCGTGGTGCGGTGGTTGCTGGCGCAGACAGTAACCGACAGCGATAAATGAGCGGCGCCTTGCGTGGCGGCGGTAATAAAAAGTATTCAGACATGACGCGCCTCCTTACGCAGTGCAGGCGTGGTTTCCTGTGTGGTGGGGCGCTCGCTTTTCAGGGCGCGGCGAATCACAAAAAAGGCGGCAATCAGCATCGTGACGGCAACCAGCATAAAGAAGGCGCACAGCGCGGCGTTAATCTGATTGCTCAAGACAATCGTCTGCATATCCGCGATGCTTTTTGCCGGGGCGATGATTACACCCTCATTGATCGCCTTGCTGAATTTGTTCGCCTGCGCCAGAAAACCAATCGCGGGTTTCTCATGGAAGATTTTCTGCCAGCCTGCGGTCATCGAGGTAATAAACAGCCATGCCGTCGGCAGAATCGTTACCCAGGCGTAGCGCTGTTTCTTCATTTTAAACAACACCACGGTACCCAGAATCAGCGCCATTGAGGCCAGCATCTGGTTACCGATGCCAAACAGCGGCCAGAGCGTATTGATGCCGCCCAGCGGATCGACCACACCCTGGTACACGAAGAAGCCCCAGCCTGCCACCGCCACGGTGGTTCCTGCCATATTGCCCAGCCAGGAGCGGTTGTTTGCCAGTCCTGGAATCAGCGTGCCCGCCAGATCCTGCACCATAAAACGGCAGGCGCGGGTACCGGCGTCCACGGCGGTAAGAATAAACAGTGCTTCGAACAGGATGGCAAAGTGATACCAGAACGCCATCATTGCGCGGCTGTTAAACACATCGGTAATGATATGCGCCATACCAACGGCAAAAGTAGGCGCGCCGCCAGCACGTGAAAGTATCGAGGTTTCACCAACGTCGCGGGCAATGCCGTTCAGCATCTCTGGCGTGACCACAAATCCCCAGCCGTTAATCACCTGTGAGGCATTTTCCACCGAGGTGCCGATCAGCGCCGCTGGCGCATTCATGGCAAAATAAACGCCTGGATCGATCACTGAAGCGCAAATCAACGCCATAATGGCGACAAAGGATTCCATAAGCATTGCGCCATAGCCGATAAAGCGGATATGGCTTTCACGCTCGACCAGCTTCGGCGTGGTGCCGCTGGAGACCAGCGCATGAAAGCCGGAGATCGCGCCGCAGGCAATGGTGATAAACAGGAAGGGGAACAGCGCGCCGGAGAAAACCGGGCCGCTGCCGTCAATAAAGCGCGAAACGGCGGGCATTTTCATCTCCGGCATGGCGAACAGAATGCCAATCGCCAGCCCGACGATAACGCCGATTTTTAAAAAGGTAGAGAGATAATCGCGCGGTGCCAGCAGCAGCCAGACCGGCATCACCGAGGCGATAAAGCCATAGGCGACCAGCACCCAGGTCAACGTGGTGCCTTTCAGCGTAAAGAAGGGGCCCCAGTAAGGATGCTGAGCGATATCGCCGCCGTAGATAATCGCCGCCATCATCAGCACGAAGCCAATCAATGAAACCTCAGCGATTTTCCCCGGACGCAGGAAACGCATCCAGATGCCCATCAGCAGCGCGATAGGGATTGTCGCGGCAATGGTAAACAACCCCCACGGGCTGTTCGCCAGCGCTTTCACCACCACCAGCGCCAGCGCCGAGAGAATAATGATCATCACGCCAAGCGCGCCCAGCATAGTAATCACCCCGGCAAAAGCACCCAGCTCCTGGCGCGCCATCTCTCCCAGCGATCGTCCGTCACGTCGCGTCGAGATAAACAGCACCAGGAAATCCTGTACCGCACCGGCCAGCATGACGCCAACCAGAATCCAGATAGTGCCGGGCAAAAAACCCATCTGTGCCGCCAGAATAGGGCCGACCAGTGGTCCGGCACCGGCAATCGCCGCAAAGTGATGCCCGAACAATACCCATTTATTGGTGGGCACATAGTCAAGGCCGTCGTTATAGCGTTCGGCGGGCGTGATGCGGTTATCGTTAAGTTCGAAGATATTCCTGGCGATAAACAAACTGTAAAAGCGGTAAGCGATGCTGTAGCAGGCGACTGCCGCGACCACCAGCCAGACGGCGTTAACCGGCTCGCCCCGGTTAATCGCCAGCATGGCGAAAGCAAAAGCGCCAATCAACGCCACGGCTAACCAGGTTAGGCCGGTTCTGACGTTTTTCATGACTTACTCCTTGTAGCATCCAGAGGAAAAGGGATGGGGATATTAAGCAAGTTAAAAGTAATTTAAAGAATTGCTAAAGAAAGGAGGAGTTTAAGGAAGTGTGAGGCGGCAGGCGTTTTTAACAGTAACGAAAGTAAGAGAGGAAAAATAAACGGAAGCGGGACAGCTAAATGGCTGTCCCGTAAGCGCGTTATCAGGCAGCGGGGCGTGCCACGATACTGCGGGTTTCCATACGAACTTCGGCGATAGTCACCTCAATAACATCAGTCACGCGATAAACCACGTCGCCTTTTACCTGCACCGTGCCGCTTTCCTGGCTGCATACCAGTTCATCGCGCACCGCGTGGATAAAGGGGGCTGGGATAAAGGCGACGGCACCGTTATCCAGCAGACGCACACGCATACCACCACGGGAGATATCGATAATCTCAGCGCTGAAGCGGGTATCGCTGCCCGCCGCTTTTTGCAGGAAACGGGCATAGAGCCAGTCACCCACATCGCGCTCGGCCATACGATTCAGACGACGACGCTCACTCATTTTCAGCGTGATTTCATCGGCAGGGCGCGGTGCGCTTTCACCACGAATAATCGCTTTCAGCAGGCGATGATTGATCATATCGCCATACTTACGAATTGGTGAGGTCCAGGTTGCATAGGCTTCAAGGCCCAGCCCAAAGTGCGGGCCCGGCTCGATGCTGATTTCTGCAAAGGACTGGAAACGACGAATACGGCTGTCGAGGAACTGCGTTGGCTGTGCATCCAGCTGGCGGCGCAGCTGACGGAAACCTTCCAGCGTAGCCATTGCGGTTGCGTCGGCTGTGATGCCATGATTCGCCAGCACGGCGGCTGCCTGCTCAGCGTTAATGGCGTCAAAGCCCAGATGTACGTTATAGATGCCGAAACCAAGCTTCTCGCGCAGCACCATCGCGGCACAGATATTGGCAGCGATCATCGCTTCTTCAACGATACGGTTAGCGATACGGCGCGGCTCTGCGATGATATCCAGCACTTCGCCTTTTTCTCCCAGCAGGAAGCGATAGTCGGGACGATCTTTAAACACCAGCGCATGTTGCTGACGCCACGCTACGCGCGCCTGGCAAATACGGTGTAGCAGACGGATCTGCCGGGCAATCGCTTCGCTTGACGGCTGCCATTCACCGCTGTTTTCCAGCCAGTCGGAGACGTCGTCATAGACCAGCTTGGCTTTAGATTCGACCCAGGCCGCAAAGAAATGCACGTCGGACAGGCTGCCATCCTGGGCGACGGTTACACGACAGGCCAGCGCCGGACGGCGCTCATCAGGACGCAGCGAGCAGACATCGTCAGAAAGTTCGCGCGGCAGCATCGGGATATTAAAGCCCGGCAGATAGTTGGTGAAGGCGCGTTCGGCAGCAATGGCGTCCAGCTCGCTGTCGGCAGGGACGTAAGCGGTAGGATCGGCGATGGCGATAGTCAGGCGCAGCGCGTTATCGTCCAGCTCTTCGACAAACAATGCATCGTCCATATCTTCCGTGCTGGCGCTGTCGATAGTGACAAAATCCAGCGCGGTAAGATCTTCACGCTCCAGTTTTTCATCCAGCATTTCGCTGAAGTTAACCGCTGGTGCTTCACGCTCAAGGTTATGACGTGACAGTGTCACCCACCACGGTGCCAGATGATCGTCACCGGTGGTAATAAATTCTGTCAGCTCAGCGTAAAAACCGCGATCGCCTTTTAACGGATGGCGACGCATTTCCGCCACTGCCCAGTCACCCGCCTGAAAATCATGCTGCAGGCTGCGCGCCGGACGGCAGGGAATGGCGTCCTTCAGCAACGGATGGTCAGGGACGATTGACAGACGATCGTCTTTTTTCTGCACCCGGCCAACGAAACGCGTCAGGAAAGGCTCTACCAGCGTTTCCGGCTCAACAATTTCGCGATCTTTGTCAGTTTGCAACGCTGCAATCACCCGGTCGCCATGCATCACTTTCTTCATCTGCGGCGGCGGAATAAAGTAGCTTTTTTGTGCATCGACTTCTAAGAAACCGAAACCTTTTTCGGTGCCTTTTACCACCCCTTCCACACGCGGCGTCTGGGCATGAAGCTTCTCTTTAAGCTGCGCAAGCAGCGGGTTATCCTGGAACATAGTTGTTTTTAGTTTCGTGGCCTAAGAGCGGCAGACAGTTTTACGCGATTACCTGTCATGCAGCAAGGTGTAATAAACGCAAAAAGCCGGGTAGCTCCGGCTTTTTACACAGACTTACAGCCTATCAGGCAATACGCTGCGAGGCCACTTCCACCGTAAGTGAAATTTTCACCGGTATGGATTTAGAGGTTGGCGTGCCGCTGCCGTCGCCAAAGCTGGAGAGGGGAACCAGCGGGTTGGTTTCCGGGTAATAGGCCGCCAGGTTACCGCGTGGAATATTGTAGGGCACCAGCTTAAAGCCGCTGACGCGACGGGTAATCCCATCGTTCCACAGGGTTTCAATATCCACGTTCTGTCCGGCGCTGTAGCCCAGCTCGCGCATATCTTCCGGGTTGATAAACAGCACTTCGCGCTGGCCGTAAACGCCACGATAGCGATCGTCGAGGCCGTAAATCGTGGTGTTGTACTGATCGTGCGAACGCAGCGATTGCAGGGTAAAAGGTACCTCAATATCGCCCAGCTGCGGGTAAAGCGACGTTGGCAAAGCCGCCGCGCTGAAGTGCGCTTTACCGTCCGGCGTATTAAAACGCAGCTCTGCCGCGGCGTTACCCAGATAGAATCCGCCGGGCTGCTCGCATTTCTTATTGAAATCGGCAAAACCTGGGATGGTGGCGGCGATATGGTCGCGAATTTTGTTGTAATCCGCCGCCAGCGCCAGCCAGTCAAGGTTAAAGCTGCTGAGTACGGCGTTAGCGATGCCCGCCACAATGGCGGTTTCAGAGCGTTGCGTGTCCGCCAGCGGCTTGCCGACACCCTCAGAGGCGTGCACCATACTGAAGGAATCTTCCACGGTAATAAACTGCGAGCCGGTCGCCTGCATATCCTGCTCGGTACGGCCCAGCGTCGGCAGGATCAGGCTGTCGTGCCCCGGCACCAGATGGCTGCGGTTCAGCTTGGTGCTGATGTGCACGGTCAGGCCACAGCGCTGCATCGCTTCTTCGGTACGCGGGCTGTCCGGCGCGGCGGCGGCAAGGTTGCCGCCCAGCGCGATCAGTACTTTAATTTCATCACGCAGCATCGCTTCCAGCGCCTCAACGGTGTTGTGGCCCGGTGCACGCGGCGGTTCAAAATTAAAATGTTTTGCCATCGCATCAAGGAAAGCCTGAGACGGCTTCTCATCGATACCCATGGTGCGGTTGCCCTGTACGTTACTGTGGCCGCGCACCGGGCACAGACCTGCGCCTTTTTTGCCGAGCTGACCAAACAGCAATTGCAGGTTAACGATCTCGCGTACGGTATCCACCGAGTGTTTGTGCTGGGTAATGCCCATCGCCCAGGTACAGATAACGCGATCGGCGCTCTGGTAGATGGCTGCCGCCTCACGCAGCTGTTGCTCGCTCAGGCCGGACTGCTGCACGATCTGTTCCCAGCTGGTGGCGTCAACGGCGTCCAGATAATCCTCCACGCCCTGGGTAGTGGCGCTGATAAAGGCATCGTCAAACAGACCTTTTTCGCCTGCGGCGATACGGGCGCGATGCGTTTCCGCCAGCGCTTTAACCATACCGCGTACCGCAGCCATATCGCCGCCGAGGTTAGGCTGGTAATAGGTAGAACTAATGGTGCCCGCTTTCGAAGTTACCACTTCCAGGGGTTTCTGCGGATCGGCAAAACGCTCCAGGCCGCGCTCGCGCAATGTATTGAACGTAACAATGCGTGCGCCGCGATCGGCAGCATGACGCAGGCTGTGCAGCATACGCGGATGGTTGGTACCGGGGTTCTGACCGAAAACAAAGATTGCGTCTGCATGATCGAAATCGTCCAGACGGATAGTGCCTTTGCCCACGCCGATACTGCGCTTCAGGCCGGAGCCGCTGGCTTCATGACACATGTTCGAGCAGTCAGGGAAGTTGTTGGTGCCAACCATGCGCCCAAACAGCTGATAGAGCCAGGAGGCTTCGTTGCTGGCGCGCCCTGAGGTGTATAGCTCCATCTGATCGGGGTTGTCCATTGCGTGAATATGCTGAGCGATCAGCGCAAAGGCGTTATCCCAGCTAATCGGTTCGTAATGGTCGGTCAGACGGTTATAGCGTAGCGGCTCGGTCAGGCGGCCCTGATACTCCAGAAAATAGTCGCTTTGCTGGTAAAGGGTGCTGACGCTGTGCTGCGCGAAAAAGTCAGCATCGACGAAGCGACGAGTTGCCTCCCAGGTTACCGCCTTAGCACCATTTTCGCAGAAGCTGAAGGTGCTTTTATTGTCGTCTCCCCAGGCACAGCCTGGGCAGTCAAAGCCTTTAGCTTTGTTCATGCGCATCAGGTTACGCATGTTTTTTAACGCTTGTTTGCTGTCAATAACGAAACGGGTGGTCGCTTCCAGCGAGCCCCAGCCGCCCGCCGCGGCCTGGTACGGTTTTATTTGCGATTTGAATTTCATATGGATGCAGGTGTTGGTGTTTAAGAATCGTTAAATATTTATTGCGTCTTTTGCTGGGGAGTCTGCTTCTGGTTAAATATTTTGTCTAATTGATTGACTTAATGGTGTGATAGGTTTCCTTTATCGCGGCGTCAAAAAGTGTGAATTCGCTCAAATTTTATCCTTTGCCAACCGCTGCCTGGGCGGTGTGAATCCCATAGCTGGCTAATAATGAAGCTTTCTGCCCAGCGACAGAGGCCTTTGATGAAAGATTTCACCAGCAAGATTCACGCGTTCGGCAAGGCATTGATGATGCCTATTTCAGTGATAGCCGCCGCCGGTATTTTTCTTGGCGTGGCCGCTGCGATGCAAAACCCTGCCATTACCGGCGATGCGTTCGCCAGTATGCAGACGCCGCAAATAATCATCAGCTTTATTCGCAAGGTGGCGGGGGCGCTGTTTGCCAACCTGCCGGTCTTTTTTGCCGTTGCCAGCGCTATCGGCCTGGCAAAGGCGGAGAAGCCGACTGCCGCCTTTGCCGCCGTGATTGGCTTTATCGCTATGCATGTTGGTATCAGCGCTACGTTGGCTGCGAAAGGGATAACGTCGCAAACCACTACGCCAGAAGCGCTACAGCAGGCCGGAATGGATCAGACCACGGCGATGATGACCTCGGCAGAATATATCGATATGCTGGGGATCTTCACCTTTAACATGAGCGTCCTGGGTGGGGTAATTGCCGGGCTGCTGACGGTGATGCTGCATAACCGTTTTTATACTCAGCAGTTGCCGACCGCGATCAGCTTTTTTGGCGGGCGACGTTTTGTACCGATCGTTACGGTAGTGGTGCTGCCGCTGGTGGGGGTACTACTGGCACTGATTTGGCCGACCATCGGCGCAGGCATCGCCTGGGTTGGCGAGTTTATCGGTAAAAGCGGGCAGTACGGCGCTTTTTTACTCGGTACCTGCGAACGATTGCTGATCCCCACCGGGCTGCACCATATTCTGAATGAAACCGTACGCTTTACGCCGATTGGCGGCATTGCCACCGTCGATAATCAGACTATTGTGGGGGCGCTGAATATTTTCAACGCCTCGTTGACGCATCCCGGAACTATCCCGGATGATATCGTGCGTGGCGCAACCCGTTTTCTTGCTCAGGGAAAAATTCCGGTAATGATGTTTGGCCTGCCGGCGGCGGCGCTGGCAATTTACCACACCGCGCGCCCGGAGCATAAACAGCGCGTTAAGGCGCTGGTGCTGGCGGGGGCCTTAACCTCATTTACTACCGGTATTACCGAGCCGCTGGAATTCTGCTTCATTTTTGTTTCGCCTGTGCTTTATATCCTGCATGCCTTGCTGACCGGCCTCTCATTTATGCTGATGTCGATGCTGCATCTGATGATTGGCAACGTGCAGGGCGGTGCTATCGATCTGGTGGTGTTCGGTATTCTTGGTGGAGCGAAAACCCACTGGTGGTGGACGCTGGCGCTGGGCGTGATTTACGCGCCGCTGTACTACTACGGCTTTAAGTGGGTGATCAGGCGTATGAACGTTGAAACGCCGGGACGCGAAGTGGAAGAGCAGGAGACGGCACCGCAGGCGTTTAGCGTCGATGATCGAACCAAAGTCATCATCAGCGGGTTGGGCGGCGAAAATAACATTGAGGAAGTTGACTGCTGCTTTACCCGTCTGCGTGTCCGGGTGAAAGATATGAAAGAAGTTGTGGATCAAACCCTGATGTCTACCGGTGCCAATGGGGTTAATCGCGTCAGCGATCATGACGTTCAGGTTATCTATGGGCCGCAGGTAGAGAAGATCGCTAACGAGGTTAAAGTCGCGCTCGGCGTTGCCTGATACGGATCGGGCCAAATGAACGTCGAACAGGGCGTGACCGCGCTATTTTTCAGCAGAAGGTAAACTATAGTCAGGGGAAGACCTGTACTTTAGGGGAGTAGAACCATAAATTAGTTTTATAAATAATGACGGCATCTTCTCGCTTACGGTTCGTCCGGTTTGAATTTAAACCACCTAAACGCTGCGTGCAGCCCGAAAAATGCGTCTGTAAACGAGGAGATGGCACAATAGTGCGGTCACACCAGGGGAACCCCATACCGTAAGCTGGTTATTTCGGTAACAATATAAATACAATTAAATTTAAGTATAAGGCTACCTGCGGGTGGCCTTTTTATTGGTTGTCAGAGCAGTCTGCATTTCCGGCGTCTGTTCAGGCTATCGCCTATACTCTGTTAACTTACCTGCGTTAATGGAGGAACCTATGTCAGAACGTCCCGACCACAACAAGCCTTTCCCGGACGACCATAAACATCATGGCCTGCCTGAAGTTGCGCCACACGCTCCTAATCCTTATGAAGAGGATGATTTCGCTGCTAATGGCGCGCCAGATCGGGCGGGAGAGATCCCGCGTAAGCGTGATGACAGCAGCGATGATAAAGACGATCCGTACGATACCGACGGCAAACACTAATCTGATGATGACATCAACATGATAAAAAACCCCGACATTTCCGATCGGGGTTTTTTATTTCTCCCGAGATAAAGTTGTCTGTTTTTAACGCAATAATGTTCGTCTGAAGCTACTGTTCCCCTGCAAACTGTGAGTTATGAAACAGAATGCACATAAGGTTATTCCTTTTCCTCTGTATTTTTATTTTTAGCTGCCGATAACTTATAAGAGCGGCAGCATAAGCGCTACGTCGCCGTGACGAGAACAAGAAACACATTATGGACATCCCATTGTGAGCTTATGCCAGCCACAATAATAACCCAGAGGTAACAATGGATAACTTCCAGAAAGATATTGATGAGAGAGCGAATCTCGCCTTATCCAATAAATTCGAACTGTTATTATTCCGTCTGGGGTCATCTCCTGATGGCGAAAAGGCTGAGCTGTTTGGTATTAACGTGTTTAAACTGCGCGAAATCGTACCGATGCCAACCATTACCAAAGCGGCAGGCATGCAGTCACCGCTGCTGGGAATGGCCAATATCCGTGAGCAAATTATCCCGGTAATCGATCTGGCTGCCGTGGCGGGCTGCACGCCCTCTACCGGCTTAAATTTGCTGCTGGTAACGGAATATGCGCGTAGTACGCAGGCTTTTGCCGTCGAGTCGGTTGATAATATCGTGCGTCTTGACTGGAACCAGGTACATACTGCTGAATCAGGCATCAGTACCCGCAATATTACCAGCATTGCCTGTCTTGAGAGCGACGGGCAAAGCAATAACCTGGCGATGGTGCTGGACGTTGAGCAGATCCTTTATGACATCATGCCATCGGTACGCGACGCCGCTCCGCAGGAAGTTAAGGGACGTACCTTCAATATTAAACCTGGCGCATCAATCATCGTCGCGGAAGATTCAAAAGTTGCACGGACGATGCTGGAGCAGGGGCTGAAAACCATGGGCCTGCCGGTGATGATGCATAATACCGGTCTGGAAGCCTGGGAAAAAATTAAGCGCATTGCTCATGAGGCGCAGGCGGCCGGGCAACCGATCAGCGAGCGTATCGGCCTGGTATTAACCGATCTGGAAATGCCGGAAATGGATGGTTTTACGCTGACGCGTAATATCAAGCGCGAAGAATACCTCAAAAAAATTCCGGTGGTGATCCACTCATCACTATCCGGCAGCGCCAATGAAGAGCATGTTCGGAAGGTAGGTGCCGATGGCTATGTTGCCAAATTTGAAATTAACGAGCTGGCGGAAGCTATTCAGGGCGCGCTGGAAAAAGCGGCGGTCAGAATGGCGTAACGCGCCGCGTTAATGGCAAACGTATTGTATTGCCCGGCATAAAACGCCGGGCTTTTTATTCAGCTCTTTTCAGGCCAGGCAACGGCGGGGATACCGTTCAGTTTCGGCGCGGCAAACAGCGGTCCCTGGAAATGATAAATTCCGGCGGCTTCCAGCCACATCCATTCTTCGGGCTTTTCGACGCCCTCAGCGGTTACGGCAATTTCCAGCGATGAACAGCACTTGATAATGGCCTGGACGATGGCCTGTTTCGGGCCGCTTTTATGCACGTCGCTGATAATATTCCGATCGATTTTAATCCGATCGGGCTGGAAACGCGTCAGCAGCAGCAGACCGGCAGATCCCGCACCAAAATTATCTATCGTTACGCTAATTCCTGCCGCTTTTAGCTGTTTAATCGAGGTTTCGAACGCGTCGAGGCGTGAAATAACCTCGTTTTCCGTCACTTCGACCACAATTTGTTCAGGAACCAGGCCGTTGGCCTGAATTTCTGCCAGCAGAAAATCAACCGCGTCTGGCACCATAACCAGCGACATCGGCAGCAAGTTGATTGAAAGGGTTAGCCCTTCGATACCCAGCTTATTGGCCAGTGCAAAAGCCTGCTTTTTCGATTTAACATCGACGTCATAGACCTCATCCCTGGAAAACTGAGCAAAGTACTCGCGCAGGGAAGAACCGTCTGCATTACGCATCAGCGCTTCAAGTGAGACAATGCTGCGTGAGAAGGGATCGATAATTGGCTGGAAAGCGTAGTGGTAAGGCGTCGCGTCAGCAGGAATCACCTCGCTCTCCATGCTGACTTCCTCATCAGCGATAAAATCCCAGGCATCCGCAGGCGGCACTTCAAAATAATTCTCTTTTTCCCTCGCTTCGACAAAGGTGCGAATAAACAGCAGCACCCGGTCATCATAGGTCAGCTGATATTTGGTGGTTCCTTTATCAAATACCGCCTGAAGAACCGTATTCGGATCGTATTCACGCAGATCGAACAGCTCCATTCCAGTGTTGCCGAAACGGCGAGCAGGGGCGTAGTCGCGCATTAGCTCGACCAGATTATGATGTCGGCTATCTTTACAGATACGTTGGTAGATGGTGAGCACTGCGTCTTCAGGACCCTCCAGCACCTGAAAAAAATGGGTTCCGTTGAACAGCAAAATACCAGTGACATCATATAATTCATTGAGTCGGTTGGCTTTGCTTACCATTTCTTCCAGGGTTTTTACCGGGACGTCATCGCAGAGATGGCTGCGATAGATGAGTGTTGAGAGCATGGAGTGTTCCAGATTCTTCGCTTTAGTGCCGCATACCTTACCAGAAGCCTTCGTAGGGTTGTCCAGAACTATCTGATCCACTAAGGTAGGCGGTAGAGATCCTTAATCAGAGGCAGTGCTGTGATACGTGAAAAACTGAAACGGCCAGAAGGTAAGAAATTTCTTCTGGCGATATTTGTCGTATTTTGTGTGGCGCTGACGATTCTCATTCGCGCCACCATCGGTGGCGTGGTGGAAGAATATAATATGCCGCTCTCTACCTGGACAACGCAAATGTATTTATTACAGGGCGCAATGGTACTGGTATATACATTGGTATTAACCCTGATTTTCTCTCTTCCGCTGGGATTTTATTTCTTTGGCGAGAAGTCAGACCGCTGACGACAGGCATCAGACAGCACCGCCTGCGTCAATTGCCTCCTGCGGTACGTTACGAAAGCTAATTGCCAGACGGTTGTAAGCGTTGATCAACCCAATCGCCATAGTGAGATCGGCCAGTTCTTTAGCGGTAAAGATGGCAGAGGCGGCTTCAAAGTCCCGATCCGGAACGTGGGTTTCCGCGACTCGCGTTACCGTTTCGGCCCATAATAACGCTGCCTTCTCGCGCTCGGTGAAAACGTTTTCAGCTTCCTGCCACACCTGGACAAGGGACAGCTTCACCGGACTCAGCCCTTTCTTTAACAGATCGCGCGTGTGCATATCCAGACAGAATGCACACCCGTTTATCTGACTCACCCGCAGGTAAACTAACTCGACAAGCGTGTTATCCAGCCCACATTGTGCGATATAGGCGTAGACGCCGCCGAGGGCTTTTACTCCGGCAGGGGAAGTTTTAGTGTAATCAATACGTTGGCTCATTATAGTATATCCATTTTCAGTGAATTTGAGCCAAGCTTAACAGCTGGATATTACGTTAAAAGAACCAAAATTGAATGATTTCTCTGTACCACGCTTGAGTTGGTCACTGATGAAGCGAATGGACAAAACAGACGCACCTGACCTGAAGAGCGGTGTGGTTTATACCGGTATCGGGAGTGGAATGATGAGAAAAAAATTGGCGTTAACCATCGATCGTAAAACAAAGGTGCCAATTTCTGAGCAAATCCGTCGCGGAATCACTGAAGCAATACGGGAAGGCGTATTACTCCCTGGTACGCGGCTGCCGTCCTGGATTGATTTAGCGGTTCAGCTCGGCGTATCACGTGGAACAGTAAAAACAGCGTATGATCGTTTGTTTGACGAACAGCTGGTGGTGACGTCCCGCTCGCGGGGGACCAGCATCGCTGAGCATTTACCTGCCAACATGGTCTGTCCGGTATCTCCTGAACCGCTCCCAGCCTCGGAGATGTACCAGGAGTATTGGTCGCCAGCTGGCGTCTTCCAAATGGGTGTTCCTGCCGATGATGCTTTTCCCGTGCCGCTATTTTCTCGACTTTTTGCTGCCGCAGCCCGCGAGACAATGTCTTCCAGCCATCACTACGGCGATCCGAGGGGAGAAAGTGCGCTGCGCCGTGAAATTGCAGGGTTACTGGTACTCTCACGGGGAATAAAGTGTCATCCCTCGCAAATTTTTATCACGGCGGGTTTTACCGGCGCGCTGGGATTAATATTACATGCGCTCTCTTTAAGTGGTCAGAAAGCCTGGGTTGAAAATCCAGGTTTTCCGCCCGCGAGAAGGGCACTGGAACTTGCCGGTTTAACGATCGTGCCGGTGAGCGTGGATGCTGAAGGTATAAACACAGAGCATGGCATCCGGCTGGCTCCCGAGGCGGCCCTTGCACTGGTGACACCAGGACAGCAGGCACCGCTGGGTATGACATTGTCCCGGACAAGACGCAACCAGTTACTGGCCTGGGCGCACCAAAACAGTAGCTGGATCCTGGAGGATGATTACCTGGGCGAACTTCAGCTTAATCGCCGGGCGGCTCCGGCACTCGCCTCCCAGGATACCAGTGGTCGGGTAATACATATTGGTTCTTTCAGTAAGACTATCAGCCCGAAGCTCAGGCTGGGATTTGTCGTTGTGCCGCACTCGCTAATTGATGTCGTGGCTGATGTCGCCGCCTGCCTTTCTCCGGCTCCGGATCCGGCCCTGCAAATGGCAACGCGTGCTTTTTTAAATGAAGGGCACTTTCTGCGCCATCTGCGAAAAATGAAAAAAATCTATGGTATCCGCAGTATCGAGCTGGCAAAGATACTGCAACAGGCAGGCTATCGTCCTGAAATCAATGGGTTATCCGTGTTGTTGCCTCTTGCTGAAAATGTATCAGACCGGGCTATCGCTCGCCACGCATACCATTATAATCTGGCTCCTTCGCCGTTATCCGGATGGTATTTACCCGGTATCCCTGCGCGTTCAGGATTGCTGCTGGGTATTTCAGGTAAACATGACGCAACACTGGAACAGGCTTGTGAGCAGCTTGATAGCCTGATACGAAAGTTCTCCACCTGATGTAATCCGCCATAACGCGCAGTTTTTACCGCGTGGGATTAGCTGCTAAAGCGTATAAATATTGTTCAGGAAAGCAGAGCGAAATGTTGTGCGATGTTTGTCGAACAGGGCAGAAAGAGAAGATTGAACGTTAATATTTGCTCTGGAGTTGGTGGGTCGTGCAGGGTTCGAACCTGCGACCAATTGATTAAGAGTCAACTGCTCTACCAGCTGAGCTAACGACCCGGAGCGGTGCTAATAATAGTCCTGTTGAGCATGAGATGTTTGAGATATATCAAATAATCAATAAAAAATCGATTCGACAGCCACAATAATGGTGCTACTTACTATTGTTATCTGATGTCACATAGAAAGTAGTGATATGTGGTTATATTTTGCTCGCTTTAAGTCGATGTTAGCGTGAGGCGACGAGTGATTTTTACAGCAGCGTATCATTTTAAGCATTCATCTACCGTTCTGTTATCTTACTGTCATTAGTTAACCTGAATAATCAGTACCATTCTGAACCTGAAAGCACATCGTTACGAAGCGGTTTTACCCGCTTTTTCGCGACAGTTGCGCCCGTTGAACCCTGGCTAAACAATAATCTTTACTTCCGGTTAGCGCCTCTATCTTTTTTCGGTATAAAGCTACTTTAAGTTAACGGCGGATTTATAAAATCATATTCAATGGTTACTTCTGAATAGTACGGATGGCTTATATTTTGCTGGTGGAGAACGTAATAACGGAATTATTAATATATAAGCGTATGTCAAATCAGTCCTTTGCTCACTTTTATACGCTGAAGTTAAAGGAGTACAGCTAATATTTTACTTCAGATGCCTTATTTTTCTCTGATTCGTCAGGGCGATTATTAAATAAATTGCAGGGCGATATTATGTCAAAAAACTCTCTTATTTAAATTTTTCTGCTGATATCTTAGCTTTCTGCCATCAACGGGAAGTGGCACCCGCATATAGTTAATATGCTAAGATAATTCTGCTATAAACATATGACAGCCCCTTTTACTCAAGCGATAACAATCAGGCTGGCATGGTAGATTTTTCGCCAGCATGCCTGCCAGTACATCATCTTCATGTGCCAGGATTTTATCTATCTTAACTGGTTGAATTATAATAACTATGGATATAAAACAGCTTATTTACCTGTGTAATCTGGAGCGAGAACGTCATTTCGGGCGTGCGGCAGAAGCCAGCTTCGTTAGCCAGCCGACGCTGTCCATGCGCCTGAAAAACCTGGAGCGTGAACTGGGCCTGTCTTTGATTAACCGCAGCAATAACTTTGATGGCTTTACCGCTGAAGGAGAAAGGGTGCTGGCCTGGGCACGTGAAATTGTTTCCGTCTACCAGGGCCTGAAGCTGGAGGTCGAGTCGCTAAAGCATGGCGTAAACGGCACGCTGCGTATCGGTGTGGTGCCGCAATGCAGCGTATCGCTGCCGCTACTGCTGAAAATGGTCAGCAATCGTTATCCGCAGCTCGATTACCGTGTGGCCGTGCTTAGCGCCGATCAGCTGCTGGAAGCGTTAACCAGCCATACGGTGGATGTCGGCATCGGCTTTTTCGAACTGGCTACGCTGCGTGAACTGCATTTTCAGGCAGAATCCTTAACAGATAATGGCGTTGAGCTGGTCTATCACCCCGATCATTTCCCTCAGCTGGATGAGCTCGAGCAGCTGCGTATGGGGGATATCGCCACGCTACCGCTCTGTCTGGCGGAGCCTACCCGCTATTTTCGACGTTACCTGGACGCCAGCTTTCGCGAAGCGGGAGTAACGCAGCGGGTGATTCTGGAAAGCACCTCGATTTTTCAGCTGCTACAGGGCGTGCAGGTAGGTTTAGGCTGCCTGATCGCACCGGCAGGACATCTGTTACCTGAAATGAACCCTGACTTGCATCATCGCCCGCTGGCAATTGCACCGATGGCGCGTCATGCGGCGGTCGTCATCGCCGAGCCGGGGAGGGCCACACCGCTGTCGCAACACTTTTTTGACGAGGTGCGGCGTATCCTCAGTGAGGCCTAATCGCCAAGCAGCGTCTGCATCAGGCGATTATTCCAGCCAGCCAGCGCGACAGATTGTATTAAGGAAAAAATCTCGGCCTGCGTCAGGCCCAGATCCAGCAACGGCTGGATCTGGGCTGCGCTGAGGCGGTCCGGCGTACGCGTCAGCTGTGCGGCAAAGGTAATAATCGCCTGCAGGCGCGGCTGGCGATGGCTGGCGCTCAGCGCGGCATCAATACTTTGACGCAGCGCCGATTGCCACGGCCCATCGTAGCGATCCAGACAGGGCTGGCTGCCGTTAATACGCGCTGCGACCGCCTGTGCCAGCTTCTCTTCGGTGGAAGCGGCTGGCAGCGTAGTTTGCAGGGTGTTACGCGCTTCCAGCGCTGCCGTATCCCAGGCAAGCAGCCAGACGATCTCCGCCAAATCGACGTTTCCTCCTGCTTTGTCTATTACCATAAGCTGACGATCGCTGGCATAACGACGCTCCAGCAAAGGCAGGCGAGCAGGCAATTTTGGCTGCGCCGAAAAACGCTGCGCTTCTGCATCGGTCATATTATTCAACCCCGGTAGCCAGCGAACCGGTAGACGCAGCAGTGCCTGGATGCCCGATACGACGCGTGCCTGATAGCTGACAAAACCAATTATCTGACCGAGGCTGATAATATCTGGCGTGGTTAAACCGACATCGTCAAGCCGCCGCAGCGCCGCAGCATCAATTACCGCCGGCGAGCTGGCGAGCTGGCGCGCAAATTGCGTCATCTGGGTGAGCCGGTTATTACTTTCGCGTGAAGAGTCAGGGCCGGGCAGGGGATTAAGTCGTGCGGCGTAGTGATTACACAGACGTTGCACGCCCGTTACCTGTGCCACGGTCAGGGCGCTGGATAAACGGTCATACAGGGTGAGCGTCTGGGTCAGCGTGGTAGTGACAGCGTGCGGCAACAGCAGCAGACTGAGCCGCTGACCTGCCTGTAGCGTTGGCGCAAAGCGCTTAAACAGCGGTGTCAGTTCATCGCCGTTTTGTTGCAGACCCAGTAAAAATCGGTCCTCAACGTCAGCCGCTTCGGGGTAAAGCGGAGGCGCCTGCCCGGCGCGATAGCTGGCCTGGGTTTCATGATACCAGTGGCTGTTGCCAGCGTAACGGCGTGGTTCCATGATCCTTCCTTTCACAAGTGAGCAAACCCAACAACGTAAGCGCAGAAGAAAACGCCATAAATTCGGGTCAAAGTGGCAGGCTATCGTGCAACAAGCGAAAGGCAGCATCAAAGAATGTTCAGCGATAACAAATAGCAGAAAGCTATAACGTCAGCAGAAAAGCGCAGGCGGGAAGAAAAATGGGCGCGGTAGATACCGCACCCGGCAAAATCTTATTTCAGTTCCAGTTCGTTCATGGCAGCGATGCTGAAGCCGCCGTCAACGTGAACCACTTCACCGGTGATACCACCAGCCAGATCGGAACAGAGGAATGCGGCGGAGTTACCCACATCTTCAATGGTCACGGTACGGCGAATCGGCGTTACCGCTTCGCAATGCGCCAGCATTTTACGGAAGTCTTTGATGCCGGAAGCAGCCAGCGTACGGATCGGACCGGCAGATACGGCGTTAACTCGCACGCCTTCCGGGCCCATGGCGTTCGCCATGTAACGTACGTTTGCTTCCAGAGACGCTTTCGCCAGACCCATCACGTTATAGTTCGGGATAGCGCGTTCTGCGCCCAGGTAAGAGAGCGTCAGCAGCGCTGAATTCGGGTTCAGCATAGCGCGGCACTCTTTTGCCATCGCCACAAAGCTGTAGGCGCTGATGTCATGTGCGATTTTAAATCCTTCGCGGGTAACGGCATTAACGTAGTCACCATCCAGCTGATCGCCGGGGGCGAAGCCGATGGAGTGAACGAAACCGTCAAACTTAGGCCAGGTTTTTGCCAGTTCAGTAAACAGCGCTTTGATGCTCTCATCTTCAGCAACGTCACAGGGCAGCACGATATCGGAACCCAGGTCTTTCGCGAACTCTTCTACGCGGCCTTTCAGTTTATCGTTCTGATAGGTGAAAGCCAGCTCTGCGCCCTGTTTGTGCATCGCCTGTGCAATACCCCAGGCGATGGAGAGTTTACTGGCAACGCCAGTAATCAGAATGCGCTTACCGGAAAGAAAACCCATAGCTGTAATCCTTTTGGTCATTGTTGTTGGCGGCCGCAAAGCTCAAAAAATGCGCGACCGCGTTAATCGACCCGGCGATTCTAGCACGAGTCTGCGGATAGCGTTAATCCGACCTGTCGGTTGAAGAAAAGCATCCTGTTCGGCGTACTTAAGCCGGCGGATCGCGACGCCAGGCATCCGCTGTTAGCGCCTCACCGAAGTGGCTGGCGATCATGCGACGGGTCAGGTTATGCAGCGGTGCCGCCAGTACGTCCGCCGTTCCGCCGCGTTCCACCACTTCGCCGTGGCTCATCACCAGCACCTGATCGCTGATATGTTTCATCATGCCGAGATGCTGGGTAACGAATATATAGGAGAGGCCATGCTTATCCTGAAGCTCCAGCAGCAGATTTACCAGCTGCGAGCGCATCGACATATCGAGCGAGGCCATCGCTTCATCGGCGATAATCACTTTCGGCTGCAAAATCAGCGCCCGCGCCAGGCCGACGCGCTGCTTCTGGCCCGGAGCCAGCATATGCGGATAGTAAGCGGCGTGGTCGGGCAGCAGGCCCACCTGACGCAGCGTGGCATTAATGCGTTTTTCACGTGCGGCGGCATCCAGCTCGCTGTTCAGGCGCAGGGGGAAATCAAGAATATGTCCGATACGCTGGCGAGGATTCAGCGCGGTGGAGGGATCCTGAAATATCATGCGGATTAACTTGCTGCGAAAGCCATAATCGCCATAGTGAAGCGGGCGATCGTTAATCACGATTTCCCCAGCGCTGGGTTCAACCATGCCGCTGAGCATCTTTGCCAGCGTCGATTTACCGGAACCGTTTTCACCGATAATCGCCAGCGTCTGACGTTCACGCAGGGTAAAGCTGACCGATTTGACCGCCTCAACGTGCTGACGGCGGAACAGGCCGGTACGGTAGCGCCAGGTTTTGCTGAGGTTGCGCACTTCCAGCAGGGTTTCGACCATCAGGCGTTCTCCATATTTAACGGAAAGTGGCAGGCGTAAAGGTGGTTTTTCGAGCCGGCCAGACGCGGTGTCTCAATACATTTTTTCTGCGCGTAGGGGCAGCGTGGGCCAAGACGGCAGCCGATCGGCAGATGCTCCAGCGAAGGAATCGCCCCCGGTAGCGTATTCAGGCGGCTTTTATGCGGCAACGCGCTGCCGAAGTCGGGCATCGCGCGGATCAGCGCCTGAGTATAGGGGTGATGCGGCGTGGCGATCAGATCGCTGCTGGCGGCCGTTTCCACTGTTTGCCCACAGTAGAGCACGTTGATGCGGTTGGCCCACTGGCTCATGGTGCGCAGATCGTGGCTAATCAACAGAATAGTGGTGTTGTTGTTCTGGTTGAGGCGGCTTAACAGGCGGAAAATCTGTGCCTGGGTGGTTGGCTCCATGGCGTTAGTTGGCTCATCGGCAATCAGCAGGCGCGGCTGGTTCGCCAGCGCAATGGCGATCATCACCTTCTGACATTCCCCTTCGGTCAGCTCATAGGGATAGCTGCGCATGATATCTTTATGATCTTTAATGCCCACGCGATGCAGCAGTTCCACTGCGCGCGCGTGACGCCAGCGAAAGCGTTGATACCAGCGTCCCTTCCAGGTCCAGCCGGGTATCGCCTGAATCAGCTGACGCCCGATGCTTTCGGAGGGATCGAGGCAGGATTGCGGCTCCTGAAAAATCATCGATACGTTATGACCGACGATACGGCGGCGCTCACGCGGCGACAGGCGCAGCAGATCGATATCATCGAAGCGCATCCGATCGGCGCTGACGCGCCAGTTATCTTTGGTCACGCCGCAGATCGCTTTAGCAATCAAGCTTTTACCAGAGCCAGACTCCCCCACCAAACCGCGAATTTCACCTTCATTCAGCGTCAGGTTAACGCGATCGACCGCCTTAACCGGGCCGTCGGCGGTCATAAACTCAATGGTAAGGTTACGAATATCGAGTAACGGCATTATTCCACTCCTGCCACAATGGCGCGGCGAATCCCGTCGCCCAACAGGTTGATAATTAATACGCTCAGCATAATTGCCGCGCCGGGTAGCATCACTGTCCAGGGCGCCACGTAGATCAGTTCGAGCGCGTCGCCCAGCATCGCGCCCCATTCCGGCGAGGGCAGCTGTGCACCGAGATCGAGAAAGCCCAGCGCGGCGATATCGAGAATCGCCATTGACAGCGCACGGGTAAATTCGCTGACCAGCAGTGGCAGAATATTCGGCAGAATTGCGTAGCGCAGAATGCCCGCGTTGCTGGCACCGTCCAGCCGTGCCGCAACGATATAATCTTTTTCCAGCTCATCGTGTACGGCGGTATAAATGGCGCGTACCAGCCGCGGCAACAGCGCCAGCCAGACCGCCAGCAGCGCATGTTCCAGCCGTGGACCGATAAAAGCCACCACCACGATCGCCAGCAGCAGCGAAGGGATCGACAGCAGCGTATCGAGAATATGATTCATCACCGCCGAACGCAGGCCGTGCGTAATACCTGCCAGCACGCCGAGCACCACTGCGCACAGCCCCGCCGCCAGCGTCACCAGCAGAGCGGAACCGACGGTCGGCGCCGTGCCGCTCAGCAGACGGCTCAGCACATCGCGCCCCAGATCGTCGGTTCCGAGGAAAAAAGAGACGTCGCCATAGCGCGACCAGGAGGGCGGTAGCAGCTGATAGCCGAGGAACTGCTGATCCAGGCCATAAGGAGCCAGCCAGCCGCCGAACAGGCAAAGCAGCAGCAGGGCGATAAAACCGTAGAAGCCGACCATTGCGCTGGTATCGTGATAAAACAGACGCCAGGTATAGCGAAAGGGACTGGGTAGCCGCTTCTCGGCGTAGATATTATCGGAGGGCATACCATTCCTTATGTTTCAGCGGGGACATTATCGCGCCCAGAATATCGGATATTATATTGACGACGATCACCAGGCTGCCGACCACCATCACGCCAGCGGAGATCGCCGCGTAATCCTGCTGGCGGATGGCGTTAATCAGCCAGCGGCCCAGACCTGGCCAACTGAACACCACTTCAGTGATCATCGCCAGCGTCAGCATGGTGGAAAATTGCAGGCCAAGACGTGGAATTACCGGCGGCAGCGCATTATGCAGAACGTGACGACGAATGACCGTAAAACGCGACAGACCGCGCGTAGCGGCAGCTTTAACATAGTTTTTATCGATCACATCGCTGGTGCTGTTGCGCAGCAGGCGGATAATCTCGGTAGTGGGGCCGACCGCCAGCACGGTGACCGGCAGGATCATATGCATTATCACGCTGACAATCATCTCATTGCGCCACGGGGAGTCGCTGAGCAGCGCGTCAACCAGCGCAAAACCGGTTACCGACTTAAGCTGATAAAGCAGATCGATACGACCGCTGACCGGCAACCAGCCGAGGTTGAGCGAGAAAAACAGCGTCAGCAGCAGCGCCAGCCAGAAGACCGGCATGGAAAAACCGAGCAGAGAGAAGGCACCAATGGCGCGATCCTGCCACTTATTGCGCGTCACGCCCGCAATAATACCTAGCGGAATGCCTAACAGCAGCGCCAGCGCGAACGCCAGAATACAGAGTTCCAGCGTGGCCGGAAATACATCACGCAGTTGCAGGTTGATCGACTGGCCGTTAATGCTGGAAACGCCAAAATCAAGATGCAGCACGCCATCAAACCAGAACCACCAGGCATCCAGCAGGGAGGCACCCTGCAACGGCGCATGCGGAGTAAAATAGCTCAGGCTGAAGGCCACCAGCGTCAGCATAATCAGCGTAACCAGCAGCAGAACCAGGCGACGCAGCGTATAGATAATCACGGTTTTGACTCCTCGCCGTTATCGCGATGCACCCCGGCAAAAGATGCATTGCCAAACGGGCTTAACACCAGACCCTGGATATCGTGCCGGTAGGCCTGCAGGCGCAGTGAAGAGGCCAGCGGCAACACAGGAAGTTCACGAGCCAGGATCTGCTGGGCCCGATCGTAACGCTCGATGCGTGCTGCCAGCTGTTGTGACAGCAGCGCCTGTTGCAGCTCAGTATCAAATTCAGTATTGCACCAGTGCGCGTAGTTAGTCTGAGAATTAATCGCAGCGCAGCTGAGCAGCGGGCGGAAAAAACTGTCCGGATCGTTACTGTCGGTGGCCCAGCCGGTCAGCGTCAGATCGTGATTCATCTCCATTAAACGCGCTTCCTGAAAGCGGCCTTCCACCGACACAATGGTTACGCGTACGCCCACCTGCGCCAGATCGGCCTGAATCAGTTCGGCGGTTTTAAGCGGGCTGGGATTCCAGGACTGTGAGGCGGAGGGCACCCACAGGGTCAGTTCCATTTTTTCCAGCCCCAGTTTTTTCAGCTGCTCCCGCGCTTTATCCGGATTGTATTCGGTAATACGCGCGGCGTTGTCATAGGCCCAGGAGGCGCGTGGCAGCACCGACGCTGCGGTTTCCGCCGTGCCGTAATAAATTGATTCCATCAGACGTTCGTTATTGATCGCCAGCGCCAGCGCCTGACGTACCTCAACGCGATCGAGCGGCGCTTTGCGGGTATTAAACGCCAGGTAAGCGATGTTCATACCGGGACGCAGCGTCAGTCGCAGGCGCGGGTCATCGCGCAAAATAGTCAGCTGACTGGCTGCCGGATAGGCCAGCACATCGCACTCGCCGGTCAACAGTTTCGATAATCTGCCGGTGCCGCCTGCGCCCATATCGATGACTACCTGCGGCATGCGCGGCAAACCTTTCCAGTAGTCGGGATTACGCGCCAGGCGAACATACTGGCCAGCGCGATATTCGTTCAGCATAAACGGGCCGGTGCCGACCGGCTGCCGATCCAGTACTTCCTGACGATCGCGTGCCGCCAGCTGCTGTGCATATTCTGCTGACAGTACCGGTGCGTAGTGCGTCGCCAGATGCCACAAAAAGGAGGCGTCCGGGCTTTTCAGGCGGATCTCAACGGTGTCGTTATTAATCTTTTTAACGCTCTTTACCGCATCGGCATATTGCAGGCTGTCAAAGTAGGGGTAGCTGCCGCCATTAATATCGTGCCAGGGATGATGGCGATCAAAAATACGGGCGAAGCTGAAAACCACATCATCAGCATTCATGGTGCGGCTGGGCGTAAACCAGGCGGTTTTCTGGAAGGGAACGCGATGGCGCAGGTGAAAGCGGTAAGTCGCGCCGTTATCCAGCGTTTCCCAGCGTTCCGCCAGTTCAGGAATCAGCCGATAGGTATAGGGATCGACATCCAGCAGGCGGTCATAAAGCTGCGCGGAGAGCGTATCAACCACCAGGCCGCTGCTGGCAAGCTGCGGATTGAAGGTATTCATGACGCCGCTGACACAGTAGACGAAGCCGCCGTTACGAATATCTTCTGGCGGTGCAGCGTGGGCCGCCGTACCGAGCAGCAGACAGCCGGACAACAGCCTGGATAAAATTTTTAGCATAGAAGGTTAACGTTTAAGGGTAGACAGGCAGAGTGTATCGCACTCTGCAAGTTGTCCCAAAGTTTGCCGGGGTGGCCGCTGTTTTTTCCACCGTTCTGCGTTGTCAGCAGGAAAACAGCCACGGTGATAGTATGGGAATGAGAAATATTCTCATTAAATGACTTTACAAACGATACTGAGAATGATTACTATTACTGCGCGCTTCAAAGGTGGCTCTACCGGAGAAGGCACGACATTGCTCACATTGCTTCCAGTATTTACTTGCCCGCCGATGCGGGCTTTTTTTTTGTCTGACGTTCTGGGAAATTTCAGATCTGATCCGCTTTTCCTGATCTTCTGCCGATCAGCGTTT
This sequence comes from Mixta intestinalis, assembly GCF_009914055.1. Taxonomy (NCBI): domain Bacteria; kingdom Pseudomonadati; phylum Pseudomonadota; class Gammaproteobacteria; order Enterobacterales; family Erwiniaceae; genus Mixta; species Mixta intestinalis. Next base: position 1,485,622 of record NZ_CP028271.1, on the reverse strand, counting down.
AGTCTCTAAGGACGTAAACAAAAAGGAGAAGACAATGAAAATTCAAACCGTACTGTTGCTGGCTGGAATGGGCGTAATGGGTCATGCTGCCGCAGAGGCACCGCGTAACCCGATTAGCGTACACGTATTAAATACCCAGACTGGTAAACCGTCACAGGGCGTCAAGGTAGACCTGGAGCAGCAGCAGGGCGATAAGTGGGTACGTCTGGCCAGTAAAACGACCGATGCCGACGGGCGTATTGCCGCTTTCTACCCCGATGGCAAAAATTTTAGTGCCGGGCAGTACCGCGTGACCTTCCATACCGGCGACTATTTCCACAGCCAGCAAAAAGAAACCTTCTTCCCGGATGTACCGGTGAACTTCCAGGTTAGCAACACGCAGGAGCACTACCATATCCCGCTGTTGCTGAGCCAGTACGGTTTTTCAACCTATCGCGGCAGCTGATTATTTTACTTGCCTTTGCATGAACGGTTTTATAAAAACAGTGGGTATGGCGATCGGTGGGTAGATCGCCATTCTTTTTTATAAACAATTCCATTTTCTTCATTAGTTTTGTCACGCGGGTATTGTGAACTAAATTAATGGTATTAAGTTTCCATACAGAACTTGATTCATCTGATTTGTAAAATCATTATTAACTTATATCTGCTTTTTTTCCTGTAAGGATTAAGCCGGTTGACATCATTTCGCTGATGTGTCAATTAATTTTATTATAGGTAAATAATGATAGTTTCAGTTCAGGTTTTGCGCGCTGTGGCAGCATTAATGGTTGTAATGCATCATATCGCTATTAAGGGAGAGCAGTATCATAATGGTGCTTTAGGTTTCTTCCATGTTGGGCAATTTGGCGTTGATCTGTTTTTTATTATTTCCGGCTATATTATGTGCTATACAACTGACGGTAAAAAATGCAATTTTGGTCAGTTTATAAGCAGACGATTCAAAAGGATTATACCGCTCTACTGGGCTATTACAGGCGTTGCGCTGATTATCTACATCATTGCCCCTTCAATGGTAAACAGCTCAGGTGGCGAAACCAGTATTATTTCTTCATGGACGCTGTTTCCTTTAGGAAAGAAACTTTTAGTTAATAATGGATGGACGCTTAGTTATGAGTTTGCTTTTTATTTCATATTTGCAGCTGGTTTAATGTTTAACAGTGCAGGCAAGCGTATTTTAGCCGTATCATTAGTATTATTATGTTTAGTATTGTTGGGGTTCTTTTTCCAGCCTGATAATCCATCCCTTAAATTCATTACCAAATTTATTATGCTGGAATTTATTCTTGGAATGGTTGCTTTTTATATTTTAAAGCGTATGACACTATCCAGGCGCGTCTGCTTTGCGTTACTAACGCTTGGTATTCTTCTCTTAGTTATTCAAAATGAAACTGGCGTATATCAAAGTGTGGCAGGCCGATTAGTCAGTGGTGGTGTACCAATGTTCTTTATCTTTTCTGGTTTTGTTGGGCTGGAGGATTTCTTCAAAAGCAGTGCGTTTTGGGGCAAAGATTTGTTAATTTTAATTGGTGAATCTTCATACTCTCTTTATCTGGTTCATGCTTTTACTGTGGCTGCCGGCGCAGTAATCGCGAAAAAATTGCATTTTGCTCATCATACCTGGTGGTTTACTTTATTACTGTTGTCAGGTTCAGTTATAGGTGGAATCCTCTGTTGGCGCTTTGTCGAATCACCGCTAAACGCCTTATTTAAGGCGAAAGGAGATAAAGTGCCGGTGAAAACTGCCATAGCACGTTAACCCCTCTGGCGCGGCGTCAGGTCATGTTTTTTCAGCATTGCGCGCCACTGATGATAGGTAATTCCTAACAGTTCAGCGGCGCGCCGTTGATTATGTTGTGCCTGTTGCAGGCTTTTTTTCATCAACGCTTTTTCCTGCTGCTGCTGCCAGAGGCGGAGATCCAACGGTAGGGCGGGAAGGGCGTCTGATGACGCTGCTTTGTCCTCAGGTACTACGGTCTGTGGGCGGCGGACAAACGGATTGATAATGATATTATCCAGTTCGTTATCAGCGGTAGCGTGACGATAAACGGAGCGTTCCACCACGTTCTTTAACTCACGAATATTGCCCGGCCAGGCATAATCCAGCAACGTCTGTTTCGCGGCGGCGGAAAAGCCGGGAAACAGCGGCAAGCCCAGCTCGCGGCACATCTGAATCGCGAAATGATCGGCCAATAGCAGAATATCGCTGCAGCGCTCGCGCAGCGGCGGTAGCTGCACCACGTCAAATGCCAGCCTGTCGAGCAGGTCGGCGCGAAATTTTCCCTCCTGCGCCAGCTGCGGCAGATCGGCATGGGTGGCACACACCAGCCGCACGTTAACCTGTAACGACTGATTACCGCCTACGCGCTCCAGCTGACCATATTCAATAACGCGCAGCAGTTTTTCCTGCACCAGCATCGGTGCTGTCGCCAGCTCATCCAGAAATAATGTGCCGCCATCGGCACGCTCAAAACGCCCCAGATGGCGCTGACGCGCGCCGGTAAAAGCCCCAGCCTCATGGCCAAAAAGCTCAGAGTCGAGCAGGTTCTCATTAAGCGCCGCGCAGTTAAGCGAAATAAAGGGGCCCTGCCAGCGTTCGGACAGGTAATGCAGACGGCTGGCGATCAGCTCTTTACCGGTGCCGCGTTCGCCAATCACCAGAACCGGCTTATTAAGCGGCGCGAGCCGAGAAACCTGCTCCAGCACTTCCAGGAAGCTATTCGCTTCGCCCAACAGATTCTCGTTAAACTCTGCCATGATTAAATTGACCAAAAGTTAGTGTTTTAAACTAAGTTACAATGTGTTGCCCGTCAGGTCAATTTTATAAATCCATTAAATTCAGCTAATTAAAAGTTGGCACGTAACTTGAATTGGATAAAGCGAAAGCGACAATTAGCGCTAACTATTGAGGAGTTAATTATGGGTATTTTTTCTCGTTTCGCCGACATCGTGAACGCCAACATCAACACGCTGCTGGATAAAGCCGAAGATCCGCAAAAAATGGTGCGCCTGATGATTCAGGAGATGGAAGATACGCTGGTTGAAGTCCGCTCCACCTCGGCCCGCGCGCTGGCGGAACGTAAGCAGCTGCTGCGCCGTATCGAACAGGCTCAGCTACAGCAGAATGAGTGGCAGGAAAAAGCGGAGCTGGCGTTACGCAAAGATAAAGAAGATCTGGCCCGTTCTGCGCTGATCGAAAAACAGAAACTCACCGATTTGACCGCTTCGCTGCAACAGGAAGTGGCGCAGATTGATGAAACGCTGGCGCGTATGAAAGGCGAGATCGCCGAGCTGGAGAAAAAGCTGATTGAAACCCGCGCTCGCCAGCAGGCATTAACGCTGCGTCATCAGGCGGCTTCTTCTTCCCGCGATGTGCGCCGTCAGCTGGACAGCGGTAAGCTGGATGATGCGATGGCGCGTTTTGAATCTTTTGAGCGTCGTATCGACCATATGGAAGCGGAAGCGGAAAGCCATCGCTTTGGTAAAAGCAAAACGCTGGATCAGCAGTTCGCCGAGCTGAAAGCCGATGATGCCATCAGCGAGCAGCTGGCGGCGTTGAAAGCAAAAATGAACCGCAGCGAATAAGCGTGAAAAGCACGCCCTGGCTGTTATGCAGGGCGCTGCCAGCTGTTGATTTAGCCGTTTTGCCCGCGAAGGGCGATACCTTCAAGGAGAGAGAATGAGCTCACTATTTCTTGCCATACCACTGACTATTTTCGTGCTGTTTGTGGCACCGGTCTGGCTGTGGCTGCACTACAGCAATCGCCAGAACAACGCTGCCAGCCTCTCTTCCGGCGATATGCAGCGCCTGCAACAGCTTACGCAGGATGCCAAACGCATGCGCGAGCGCATACAGACGCTGGAAGAGATTCTTGATGCAGAACACCCGGAATGGAGGCAGCCATGAGTAACAGCCGATTCAGCGATAAAAAATTGTGGCGTATTCCGCAACAGGGAAAAATTAAAGGCGTTTGCGCCGGGATTGCCCACTACCTGGATATCCCGGTAACCCTGGTGCGGGTCATTGTGGTGCTGTCGATGGTGTTTGGCCTGTTTATGCTGACGCTGCTGGCCTACATTATCCTCAGTTTTGTGCTAAAGCCGATGCCCTCATACATTGAGGAGGAGGCTGCGCCACCGCGAGCGGATGAGCTGCTGGATGCATTAAGCCATGAGATGGCGCGCAACGAAAGCAAACTGCGCCAGCTGGAACGCTACGTAACTTCAGAAACCTTTAGCGTCCGTAGCCGTTTTCGTCAGCTTTGATAACAGGCTGGTCCGGGTTCGCCCGCCGGCCTGCTTTTAAGCCCCGAGGAGAAGTATGTCGAATTTTCGTCAACGCGCTTATCGCGCAACGCCGGTGCTGAAAAGCGCAGGCAAACAGTTACTGATCCATGGGCTGATGCTGGCACCTGCCGGGATCAGCGGCTGGGCAATAAAATCCGTAGCGCGTAAGCCGCTGCGTTTACTGATCGCGTTCACGCTGGAGCCGTTGTTGAGAAAGGCCGCCAGCCGCCTTGCTTCCCGCCTGCGTCCCCCGACGCATTAACCGGCGAGTCTTCTCTTTATCAGGTGTGATGTCGCCAGTTAGCCGTTTTCTTCATGAATACAGTACACTGACGGTCAGCTTGTCGGGCGTTTTCCTTTTCCTGACATTATGAACGCAGCAAGGACAGACCTGATGAAACGAATTCAACATGAACTGGCGGCATGGGTAAACCGGGGCGTGGATCGCCACCTGCGCCTGGCGGTAACCGGCCTCAGCCGCAGCGGGAAAACGGCCTTTATTACCTCGCTGGTTAATCAGCTGCTGAATGTACACGCCGGAGCACGGCTGCCGCTCTTTTCCGTCGTACGTGAAGAGCGGCTGCTGGGCGTGAAACGCGTGCCGCAGCGTGATATGGGTATTCAGCGTTTTACCTATGATGAAGGGCTGGCCCAGCTGTATGGCAATCCACCCGCCTGGCCGACGCCCACGCGCGGCGTTAGCGAAATGCAGCTGGCACTGCGTTTCCGCTCGCAGGATTCGCTGCTGCGCCATTTCAAACAGACCGCCACGCTCTGGCTGGAGATCGTGGATTATCCCGGCGAGTGGTTGCTCGATCTGCCGATGCTGGCACAGGATTACTTTAGCTGGTCGCGGCAGATGAACAGCCTGTTGCAGGGAGATCGTGCAGAGTGGGCCGCCGACTGGCGACGGCTCTGCGCCACGCTCGATCCGCTGGCACCCGCAGACGAAAATCAGCTGGCCGCTATCGCTGATGCCTGGACCGCTTCATTGTTGCGCTGCAAGCAGGAAGGGCTGCACTTTATTCAGCCGGGGCGCTTTGTGCTGCCCGGTGAGATGGCCGGTGCGCCGGCCCTACAATTTTTCCCCTTGCCGCAGGAGTGCATGTCAGATGAAACGCGCCTGGCACAGGCGGATAAGGGCAGCACTATCGCTATGCTGCGTCAGCGTTACGATTATTACTGCCAGCACATCGTTAAAGCCTTTTATAAAAACCATTTCCTCGGCTTCGATCGCCAGATTGTGCTGGTGGATTGCCTGCAGCCGCTTAACAGCGGTCCGCAGGCGTTTAACGATATGCGGTTAGCGCTGACGCAGCTCATGCAAAGTTTTCATTACGGGCAACGCACGCTGTTCCGCCGCCTGTTTTCACCGGTCATCGATAAGCTGCTGTTTGCCGCAACCAAAGCGGATCACATTACCGTCGATCAACATGCCAACCTGGTGTCGCTGCTTCAACAGCTGGTACAGGATGCCCGACAGAATGCGGCTTTTGAAGGTATCGGTACGGATAACATCGACTGTATCGGGCTGGCCTCGGTGCAGGCGACGCAGAGCGGTATCGTCGATCACCAGGGCGAAAAAATACCGGCGCTGCGCGGGCATCGGCTGGGTGACGGCGAGCCGCTGACGGTTTTTCCCGGTGACGTACCGTCGCGCCTGCCGGGTAACGCTTTCTGGCAGTCACAGGGATTTCATTTTGAACAGTTCCGGCCACAGATGCTGGAGGTCGATCGTCCACTGCCGCATATCCGCATGGACGCCGCGCTGGAATTTTTACTGGGAGATAAATTGCGATGAATCAGCCGCCGTTGAAACCGCGTATCGATTTTGCGCAACCGCTGGAAAATGAGCCGGCGCAGGTGCTAAAACCGGCGCAGCGCTTTGATGCGCTGGATGAGAGCCAGTTTATCCTGCGTCAGGATGAGGAGAGCGACGTGGAAACGCCGCGTGATGAACTGATGGTCGAGCGTGCGTTACGTCCCCGGCGCAGCATCTGGCGTCGCATGGTTACGGCAGGCATCGGCTTGTTTGCCGCCAGCGTGATAGCGCAGGGCGTGCAGTGGACGCTGGATGCCTGGCAGCAGCAGCAGTGGTTTGCGCTGGGCGCAGGCGCAGCGGGGCTGTTGATTGTGCTGGCCGGCGTCGGCGCATTGGTTACTGAATGGCGTCATCTCTGGCAGCTGCGTCAGCGAGCTGAAGAGCGGGATGTAGGCCGCGAGCTGCTGCACAGCCACGACAACGGGCGTGGTAAAGCCTTTTGCGAAAAACTGGCGCAGCAGGCGGGACTCGATTTGGGACACCCGGCGCTACAGCGCTGGCAGGCATCGCTGCATGAAACCCATAACGATCGGGAAGTGGTCACGCTTTATGCGCAGCTGGTGCAGCCGGTGCTCGATCGTCAGGCGCGCGCCGAAATTAGCCGCAACGCAGCGGAAGCCACGCTGATGATCGCCGTCAGCCCGCTGGCGCTGGTGGATATGGCCTTTATCGCCTGGCGCAACCTGCGCATGATCAACCGTATCGCCGCCGTGTACGGCATCCAGCTGGGCTATTTCAGCCGCATCCGCCTGTTTCGTCTGGTGCTGCTGAACATCGCGTTTGCCGGTGCTTCTGAGCTGGTTCGCGAGGTAGGTATGGACTGGCTGTCGCAGGATCTGGCGGCGCGGCTTTCCGCACGTGCCGCCCAGGGCATCGGTGCCGGGCTGTTAACCGCGCGGTTGGGAATTAAAGCAATGGAGTTGTGTCGCCCGTTGCCCTGGCTGGAAGATCGTCCGAAGCTGGGCGATTTTCGCCGTGAGCTGATTGGTCAGCTGAAGCGCAGCCTGCAACCGCGAGCGGCCAAAATGGAAAAGTAATCTGCCGCTACGTTTACCCGCTGGCGCAAAGCGCACAAATCGGGCTTTTTTGCGGACCATCTCCAGCGGCTGTTCTGGTCTAAGTAAAAATTTTGTTATAAACATCTAAAAAATGGCAGAAGCGCATGATTATCAATAACGCTTCCGCTACACTTCTTGCCCAACGCCGCGTACTGTCAACTTATCCTGACAGAGCGCTTCTGGCTTATCGCAAGTTGGCGTATTATTTCATAATTCGCTGTTACCAAATTCAGTAAGGCCTACCCAATGCGTTTGGAAGTCTTTTGTCAGGACCGAATTGGTCTCGCCCGTGAGCTGCTCGATCTGCTGGTAGAACGCAGTATCGATCTACGGGGGATTGAAATTGCGCCGATCGGTCGTATCTACCTTAACTTTTCCGCTATCGCTTTTGACCTGTTCAGTCAGCTAATGGCGGAAATACGTCGTATTCCCGGCGTTACCGATGTGCGCACCATCTCTTATATGCCGTCGGAGCGTGAACATCGGGCGCTTAGCGCCTTGCTGACCGCGATGCCGGAGCCGGTTTTTTCCATTGATATGAAAGGCAAGGTGGAGCTGGCGAACCCCGCAGCGCAAAGCCTGTTTGACCTCGATGAACATAAAATTCGTAACTACGCCATCGCTTCGCTGGTCAGTGGGTTTAACTTCACCCGCTGGCTGGAAGGCGAGCGGATTGAGGCGCAGACGCAGCGCGTGGTGATTCAGGGACGCGACTTTTTGCTGGAGGCGCGTCCCGTCTATGCGGCGGAAGAAGAGGGCGCCGCGCTGCCGGTTGGGGCGATGGTGATGCTCAAATCCACCGCCCGCATGGGACGCCAGCTGCAAAATCTGGCGGTCAACGATGACAGCGAGTTTCAGCATATTGTTGCGGTCAGCCCAAAAATGCGTCAGGTAGTGGAGCAGGCGCGCAAGCTGGCGATGCTTGATGCGCCGCTGCTGATCGTTGGCGATACCGGCACCGGCAAGGATATGCTGGCGCGCGCCTGCCATCTGCGCAGCGCACGTGGTAAACAGCCGTTCCTGGCGCTCAACTGCGCTTCGCTGCCGGATGATGTGGCGGAAAGCGAGCTGTTTGGTCATGCGGCGGGGGCTTATCCCAACGCGCTGGAAGGTAAAAAAGGTTTCTTCGAGCAGGCTAACGGCGGTTCGGTGCTGCTGGATGAGATCGGTGAAATGTCACCGCGGATGCAGACTAAGCTGCTGCGCTTCCTTAACGACGGAACTTTCCGCCGCGTGGGAGAAGAGCATGAGGTGCATGTGAATGTGCGGGTTATTTGCGCCACGCAGCGTAATCTGACCGAGCTGGTGCAGCGCGGTGAGTTTCGTGAAGATCTCTTTTACCGCCTTAATGTGCTGACGTTAAACCTGCCGCCGTTGCGCGATCGCCCTCAGGATATTTTGCCGTTAACCGAGCTGTTCGTGGCGCGCTTTGCCGATGAGCAGGGTGTGGCGCGTCCCCGGCTTTCGCCGCAGCTCAACGCGTTTCTGACGCGTTACAACTGGCCGGGCAACGTGCGTCAGCTGAAAAATGCGCTCTATCGTGCGCTGGCGCAGCTGGATGGCTATGAGCTACGTCCGCAGGATATTATGCTGCCGGAGTTTACCGAGCAGCTGGCGCTGGATGAGCAGGCGATGGAAGGCTCGCTGGATGAGATCACCAGCCGCTTTGAACGTTCGGTGCTGACGCGCCTTTACCTTTCTTATCCCAGCACGCGCAAACTGGCAAAACGACTGGGCGTTTCTCATACCGCCATTGCCAATAAGCTGCGCGAATATGGCCTGAGCCAGAAAAAAGGGGAAAGCGAAAGCTAAACCGTGGCGTGATGAGCGGGCGCTTCGGGCATCCGCTTTGAATACAAGAAACAGAACAGGCAATTTTGATATTTAAAAGTAATCAGGAATAGCGCCCCCTGACGGGGGCGAAACCGCATCGGTCAGGTTACTTCAGCGCGGCCAGCGCGGCATCGTAATCTGGCTCGGTAGTAATCTCATTTACCAGCTGGCTGTAGAGTACCGTATCGTTTTCATCCAGCACTACCACGGCGCGCGCGGTCAGCCCCTGTAGCGGGCCATCAGCGATCGCAACGCCATACTCTTCCTTAAAGTTGCCGCCGCGCAAGGTGGAAAGCGTCACCACGTTAGACAACCCATCGGAGCCGCAAAAGCGCGACTGCGCGAATGGCAGATCGGCAGAAATACACAGCACGACGGCGTTCTCCATTTCGCCCGCCAGTTGATTGAATTTGCGCACTGAAGCGGCGCAAACGCCGGTATCGATACTGGGAAAAATATTCAGTACCTTACGTTTTCCTGCATAGTCGGAAAGAGAAACGTCAGAAAGGTTTTTTGCCACCAGCGTAAAGGCAGGCGCTTTTTCGCCCGCCTGCGGGAATTCTCCTGCTACGCTAACCGGATTACCCTGAAAATTAACGGTCTGAGACATAATCTATCCTTTTACTTTTGCTTAACAAGATTAACAGTGTAAAGGAACCGACAAAGGTGAGACAGTAAATTATATAACAGACAGTAATCTTCCAACGCCGCCGGGACTGCGTATATTGCGAAGTGCATCGCATCCGTGGCGTTCCTGTTGCCGCTAACGAGAGAAAAAGATGAGAACGGTTAAAGTTTATCCGGAAGCATGGCCGCTAATTAAACCTTTTGTCATTGCCCGCGGCAGCCGTGAACAGGCAGGCGTAGTGGTGGTAGAACTGGAAGAGGATGGCGTTAAGGGTGTGGGCGAATGTACGCCTTATCCGCGCTATGGCGAAAGTGAAGCCTCGGTGCTGGCGCAAATCACTTTACTGCTGCCGCAGCTGGAGCGGGGAATGACGCGCGAAGCGTTGCAGCAGGCGCTGCCCGCCGGAGCGGCGCGTAACGCTATCGACTGTGCATTATGGGATCTGGCCTGTCGCCAGCAGCAACAAACGCTGTGTCAGCATCTTAGCGTCACGTTGCCCGACAGCGTCAGCATGGCGCAGACCGTCACGCTGGATACGCCGGAGCTGATGGCATCCAGTGCGCTGGCCCTGTGGGAAAACGGTGCCGTCTTGCTGAAAATTAAGCTCGATAACCACCTGATTACCGAACGGTTGATGGCGATTCGTAGTACAGTGCCGGAGGCGCGGCTGATTGTCGATGCAAATGAGTCCTGGCATAGCGAAGGGTTGGCCGCCCGCTGTCAGCTGCTGGCCGATCTTGGCGTAGAGATGCTGGAACAGCCGCTGCCCGCTACCGATGACGAAGCGCTGGCTAACTTTATCCACCCGCTGCCGATATGCGCTGATGAAAGCTGCCATACGCGCAGCAGCCTGGCGGCACTGCGCCAGCGCTATGAGATGATTAATATCAAACTGGATAAAACCGGTGGGCTGACCGAAGCGTTGGCGCTTGCCAGCGAAGCTGAACAGGCCGGACTCGACCTGATGCTGGGCTGTATGCTCTGTACCTCGCGTGCCATCAGCGCCGCGTTGCCATTGGTAACGCGGGCGCGTTTTGTCGATCTTGACGGGCCGACCTGGCTGGCAGTGGATGTGGAGCCGGGTTTACAGTTCGGTAGCGGCAGAATCGATTTTACTGCTGCCAGTTAATGGCTGGTTTAGCGTGCTTCGCCGGAAGCCGTGTAGACATGGCGTTATCATTAATGCCTGTGAAAAGCCTCGCAGACCGTTAAACGGCAACGAGTAAATGGTAAAATAGCTGGTTCAGGATCAATAATTTGCATTAACGTGCCGGTTAGCATAAGCCTCCGTCACGCTTTAGCCATTCCGGCAGCTTTAAAGGTAGGACAAGATGAAATCATTTCGCATTACGTTGGGCGCGTTTTTGCTGACCACGCTTTTTTCTGCGGCGCAGGCGGCAGACGTACCGCCCGGTGTGCAGCTGGCCGAGCGTCAGGAAATCGTACGACATATTAAAGATGAACCCGTATCGCTCGATCCGATTAAAGCGGTAGGCCTGCCGGAAATTCAGGTACTGCGCGATCTCTTTGAAGGGCTAACCAATCAGGATGCGGACGGAAAAGTTGTACCCGGCGTTGCGCTTAGCTGGCAGAGTAATGATAACCAGAGCTGGATCTTCACCCTGCGTCAGGATGCGCGCTGGTCCGATGGTGAACCGGTAACCGCGCATGATTTTGTTTACAGCTGGCAACGGTTGATAGACAGTAAAAACGCCTCGCCGTTTGCATGGTTTGCCGGTCTGGGCGGCAATTCAGAATGCGGAAGCCATAATTCTGGGACACCAGCCGCCGGAAAGCCTGGGCGTCACTGCGCTGGATAACTATCATCTGAAAGTGACGCTGGAACGTCCGGTACCCTGGTTTCCCAGCCTGACGGCGCACGCCAGCCTTTATCCTGTACCACATCAGGCTATTGAGCAATGGGGTGATAGCTGGACAGCACCGGGACATCTGGTGGGTAACGGTGCCTATCGGCTGCAAAATCGGGTGGTAAATGAAAAAATCGTGCTGGTGCGCAACACTCACTACTGGGATAACGCACACTCGGTCATTAATCAGGTCACCTTTCTGCCGATTAATGACGAATCCGGGGCCACCAAACGTTATCGCGCCGGTGATATTGATATCACCGAATCCTTTCCTAAAAATCTCTATAACATGCTGAAAAAGACGCTGCCGGGCGAGGTTTATACGCCCGATCAGCTAGGCACCTACTATTACGCGTTTAATACGCAGCAGGGGCCGACGGCTGACGCACGTGTGCGCCAGGCACTGTCATGGAGCATCGACCGCCGCATTATCGCTGAGAAAGTTCTGGGGGCCGGTGAAAAACCTGCCTGGCATTTTACCCCTGACGTGACGGCGGGCTTTCAGCCAAACCGTCTTTCTTACAGCAGCACGGGCAGGAAGAATTGAATACCCAGGCGAAAGCACTGCTGGCTGCGGCAGGCTACGGACCCACGAAACCGTTGCGTTTAACGCTGTTATACAACTCCTCGGAAAACCACCAAAAAATTGCAATTGCCGTGGCTTCAATGTGGAAAAAGAATCTCGGCGTGGAGGTTAAGTTACAGAATCAGGAGTGGAAAACCTACATCGACAGCCGTAATAGCGGCAAGTTTGATGTTATCCGCGCTTCCTGGGTAGGTGACTACAATGAGCCGTCAACCTTTCTGAGCCTGCTGACCTCCAGCCATAGCGGGAATATTGCCCGTTTCCAGAGCGCGGAATATGATGCGGTACTGGCGCAGGCAAGCAAGGAAAGTAACGCGCAGGCACGTAACGAAGACTATAATCGCGCCGAGCAGATTATCGAGGAGCAGGCACCGATAGCGCCAATCTACCAATATACTAACGCACGCTTAATTAAGCCGTGGGTGAAAGGATATCCGATTAATAACCCGGAGGATGTCGCCTACAGCCGCCAGCTTTATATTGTGAAGCACTGAAGCATAACACGGCTTTAGTGCGCTTCGCGGCGTATCCTGCCCGCATCTCCTTCGCCCCGGTCTGCCGGGGCGTTTTCTGTCCGTTCCTCTTTCAAACGCGGTTAACGTCGCGTTCTGTTGCACTTTTCCCCGGTTGTCTGTCTTCCGATAACCGCAGAAGGATTGCTTCTGCATGGCGGCAGGCTAGACTGTATCGTATTGATTCTGCGGCTTAAGAGGCATGACGTGAACGTCATTGAAGGAAAAGCGCTACAGGTTTCAGATGCGATTATTGCCTGTCAGCTTGACGGACAGGGCGGGCTGATCCCGATTGAAGATAAAGATGTGATTCACTGTGAGCGCCCCTGCTGGCTGCACCTTAACTATACCCACAAGCAGAGCGCTGAATGGCTGAACTCAACGCCGCTAATCCCTGATACCGTGCGTGATGCGCTGGCGGGCGATAGTCTGCGCCCGCGCGTCAGTCGGCTGGGCGACGGCTTTATGATTACGCTGCGCAGCGTCAACCTGAACAGCGATTCACGTCCCGATCAGCTGGTCGCCATTCGGGTATTCATCAACGACAAACTGATTGTATCAACCCGCCGCCGTAAGGTTTACGCTATTGATGAGGTACTGACCGAGCTGCAAAACGGTAACGGACCGGTTGATGGCGGCAGTTGGCTGGTGGAGCTGTGCGATGTCCTGACCGATCACGCCAGCGAATTTATTGAAGATTTACAGGATAAAATCATTGAGCTGGAAGATGCGCTGATGGATCAAAGCGTACCGGCTCGTGGTGAACTGGCGCTGTTGCGCAAGCAGCTGATTGTTATGCGGCGCTATATGGCCCCGCAGCGTGATGTCTACGCACGGCTGGCAAGCGAAAAGCTGGGCTGGATGGATGACGATGAGCGGAGGCGTATGCAGGAGATATCCGACAGACTGGGGCGCGGGCTGGACGATCTCGACGCCAGCGTTGCGCGTACCGCGGTGCTGGCCGATGAAATCGCGTCGGTGATGGCGGAAGCGATGAACCGGCGCACCTATACTATGTCGCTGCTGGCGATGATCTTTCTTCCCACCACCTTTCTGACCGGTCTGTTTGGCGTCAATCTGGGCGGAATCCCCGGTGCCGAGAGTCATTATGGCTTTGCGATTTTCTGTCTGATGTTAGTGTTGTTGGTGGGTGTCGTTGCCCTGTGGTTGCACAAACGTAAGTGGTTATAAATGCTGGATACAGGGGAAGTGAAAAGCGAAAAAAAGCTGATCGGCATCAATAAACGTTATAGATGACTGGGGCAAGCTCTCTCTCGCAGGTGAATGCAACGTCAAGCGATGGGCGTTGCGCTCCATATTGTCTTACTTCCTTTTTTTGAATTACTGCATAGCACAATTGATTCGTACGACGCCGGCCTGAAAGCCGGCTTTTTTTTGCCGCTTCGCCAGCATCTACAACTTCTTCTATGCTTAATCATTCAGCAGAAGAGGAGAAACGATATGCGCACGATGTGGACGCCCGACCAGATTTCCGCTTCCGACCCTGTACCTACCGATCCGGTTCCCATTCCTGAGCCGATACCTCAGCCACAACCACAGCCCGATCCCGCACCAAATCCCGATCCGATTATCGATCCACCGCCTCATATGAAACATTAATCAGAGCCGCCATCCCTGACCGATGAGGATGGCGGCTAACCGCTTATTTTACTTCGATAATGTCGAGACGTTCGCCTGCGGCAGGCTCTTCTTCATCCTGCCGCCAGCCAACCGGCTGTAGCGGCAGCGTTTCACGATCGAAAGCGAGATCGCCGCCATCCACCACTTCGCTGCCGTGCTGAATACCTTTGAAATCAAACAGCGCGGTATCGGCCAGATGCGAAGGCACCACGTTCTGCATCGCGCTGAACATCGTCTCGATACGTCCCGGATAACGCTTGTCCCAGTCGCGCAGCATTTCGGCAATTACCTGACGTTGCAGGTTGGGCTGCGATCCACAGAGGTTGCAGGGAATAATCGGGTACTGACGCGCAGTAGCGAAGCGTTCGATATCTTTCTCGCGGCAGTAGGCCAGTGGACGAATCACAATATGTTTGCCATCGTCGCTCATCAGTTTCGGCGGCATCCCCTTCATTTTGCCGCCATAGAACATATTTAAAAACAGCGTTTGTAGGATATCGTCGCGGTGATGTCCCAGCGCGATTTTGGTGCAACCCAGTTCGGTAGCGGTGCGGTACAGGATACCCCGGCGCAGGCGCGAGCAGAGTGAGCAGGTGGTCTTGCCTTCCGGAATTTTATCTTTAACGATGCCGTAGGTGTTTTCTTCGACGATTTTATATTCGACGCCAATAGATTCCAGATACTGCGGCAGCACATGCTCCGGGAAACCCGGCTGTTTTTGATCGAGGTTAACCGCGATCAGCGAAAAATTGACCGGCGCGCTTTGCTGTAAATTACGCAAAATCTCCAGCAGGGTGTAACTGTCCTTGCCGCCAGACAGACAGACCATAATGCGATCGCCTTCTTCAATCATATTGAAATCGGCAATGGCTTCGCCCACGTTGCGGCGTAAACGCTTTTGTAGCTTGTTCAGGTTGTACTGCTCTTTTTTGTTTGTTGCTTGATTTTCTTGCATTTTTTTGTTGTCTCAAATACCAAAGGGGGCATGCAGGGGGCAAAGTTTTTATAACGCTAGCCGGACATTTAGCATTTCGACCCGATTACCGTTCAGTTCTTCAATCCAGGCAGCGTAAATTTCATACACCATTTGCGCGTTCTCTTGCCCTATCTGGTTAGCTATAAATGACGGATTAGCACCGGCAGATAACAGCCAGCATGCATAAGTATGGCGCGTATGGTACGGATTACGTCGCCGAATACCAGCACGTTTTATCGCTGTCTCCCACCAGGGGTCAATGTGAACAGCGAAGCGTACGTTTTCCGCTCCACTTTGGTGTAAGCATAACGTCGGCAGACTCACTTTCAGTGGGGCCGGATGATGCTGTAATCCACTCTGGTACCAGGAAGGGGAAATAAGGGTAATAAGCTTTCACACTCCCAGGTCCAGCTATTCGTTATTATAAAACAATGGGTTTTTTTGGGTGAAGAAATGCTTATAAGAATTTACTCAGATGAAAAGAAAAACGATTTTATTAATCCGTGGCACTAAAATTAACGCATGAATTTTAAAGAATTAAAAATTAATGATTAAAAAAAGATCGCTGTGTTATTCTCAACAGGCTAGTTGGAGTACGCCAGGTAAATAGGTCTGTTTATTTTATAAAATAGAGAGGATTCCTATGTCAGTCTCCACATCGTCGTTAAATATCAAAGTAGATGGTCCTGATGATTTCACAACGGATCATACGCAAGCCATTCAGGAATTATTAAACAGAACCACCCATGTTATTATTGACACTGTTGTTAATCTTGCCGGACAAATTCAAACCGGGTTTGACGATCAAATTATTGCGGGTACAGAAACCGGAGAAATCAGGCCAATTGGAAGTAATATGGCTACGCAATCGATGATTGCCCTGAAACATCCGCGCAGTAAGATTTTAAATCTCATTTCAACCAATCCTTTATTATTGCAAAGCGATGCTGAACCCAGAGATGGAGGCGGACGCCAGGGTACGGTGGATATTCAGGCAGATTTCTGTCTGGTTCAGGGCTGTACCATGACCAATCAGGTTAATGCGGTCATCGCTGACTCAACCTACCGCGCACACGGCTCGCGTATTCTGGGAAATTACTTTTTTGATTGTATTGGCGTCGGGCGTGAGGATCGGGGGGGATGCGGTCAGCATTTGGGGATCGGGAACCGTGATTGATGGTAATTACGCCTCGTGCAAAGAGGGCACCGATGGCCGTATTGCTTTTCATGCTGAAGCGCCGGTTACCTCAAACTCCGGTCGCCCTGAGTTTGATGCACAGCATACGATTATGACCAATAATCTGGCCTGGGGATCTTTTCGCCGTCATTTCGCTTTTGAAGGCATCAGTAATGGTGTTTCTATCGGCAATATTTCCATTGGCGGGGCCACATGGTGGGGAGAAGCTTACATCATGTGTACCAATGTTATTGCCGAAAACACCATCAAATATACACGCCCCGACGGGCAGTCTGCGGGTGCCAACTGGAAGCCGAAACATGGGGCTATTTGTATCCAGAACTGGTCAAGCCATGTCAATATCCGTTCAGTTGTTTTGATGGAGGAAGGCTCCTCCGGGGCCGGGGTTATTCTTACGCGCTCTTCCACGGTGGCGGGAGAACATAAACTCACGTTACAGGTTTCCATGCGTAATAAAGGCGATGAAAGCAACAACGCCTTTGATCTGGCACCGGCGGAAGATTTACATTTGAACAATTGTTATGCCGAAGGATTTGCTAATCAAATTAAAGGAGTTACGGCGGATTATAATCATCTGTTACTTAGCGGATGCCGGTTAGTGGGTAATGGCACGGCTAGCGGGATCCTTATCCAGGGCGGTAGCGGCGGAAAGCTGTTTATTAACCAAAGTATTGTTGATGTGGGAACCAATGATTACGCCATGAGCCTGTTTCAACTTGCCAGGGTACGTATTACCGGTACCGGTTATGGGGCCAATAAATATGCCGTGAGCCTGCGCGATATTAAGGAATCGTTTATCATAAGTAATTGCTATAATATTAATTCTGCAGGGGCGTTGTCTTTGCGCTATGCCAAAACGGACTCATCAGGCTCCTTAAACGTAGCGACCAGTGGCGAAGTGCCAGAAATAGAGTGGGTGTTTAGTAATAATGAGGGAATCAGCAGTGGTTTCGTCTACTCTCAGGCTCAGCTAAAATCATTAACCGCTAAAATTAATGCGGTTAATAAAGCTATAGGAAAAACCGTTATCGCCTACGATGCGGATAAGAAACTACGCTATTACTATTCGTTAGGTACAGAAGCAAATTCGCCCTGGGTATCGTTTGATAGTACCGAAACGTTAAACCCGGTGTAATTTGCGATGCCTTCCGTATAACGCGGAAGGCATGCTTTGCTCAGCAGCTGATTGTGCCGGGTACTGTCTGTATAAATACGTTCAGAGTCGCCAGGCGGGCAACAGAGAGCAGTTTCAGTGGATTCCGTAAGCGAAACGAGAGTTTTCCTGGTGACTTTGCCATCAAAAAATTAAGTAAAAAGTTGTTTCATATCTCGACGCATCGATAAACGTCGCTTATGCTGGCAGCGCCTTTATTTTATTCGATGGGAGCCCGACATATGAAAGCAGCCACCTTTCTGCTTGCCGGCGCAGCGCTGTTGCTTTCCGCATGCAGCAGCAGCGACGATAGCGAACCGCCGCAGCAGGCTACCGCCGCACACGTTCAGCCCAGAGTGTCCATGTCTTCACTGGCAGAAAGCAATTGCGCCAGCGCTGGTGGAACACTGGCTTTTTCACGTCAGCTTGACGGCAGTAGCGTGGGGATGTGTCAGTTAGCGAATGGACGACGCTGTAGCGAAAGCGCGCTGGAAAGCGGCAGCTGCGCACGTTTCTGATGCGGACGCGCCAGGCGCGTCCGCGTTACTTATCAGTTAACCTCGTTCGGACAGGCTTCACCTTTCTTCAGCTGCTGAAGATTGGACAAGGTGGTTTCCGAAATAGCGGTTAACGCCTCAGCGGTCAAAAACGCCTGATGACCGGTAAACAGCACGTTGTGGCAGGCGGAAAGCCGACGGAAAATGTCATCCTGAATGACATCGTTGGACTTATCTTCAAAAAACAGATCGCGTTCGTTCTCATACACGTCCATCCCCAGCGAACCAATCTTCTGCTGTTTTAACGCATCGATCGCCGCCTGAGAATCGATCAGTCCGCCACGGCTGGTATTGATAATCATCACGCCATCTTTCATCTGGCTGAACGCACTGGCATTCAACAGATGATGGTTTTCCGGCGTTAGCGGACAGTGCAGCGTAATTACGTCAGATTCTTTAAACAGCGTTTTGATGTCGACATATTCCGCACCCAGTTCCAGCGCCTGCGGGTTAGGCCAGGGATCGAACGCCAGCAGACGCATACCAAAGCCTTTCAGAATGCGCAGCGTGGCAATGCCGATTTTACCGGTGCCGATGACGCCAGCGGTACGTCCATGCATGTTAAAGCCGATCAGCCCCTCCAGCGAGAAGTTAGCGTCGCGGGTACGCTGATAGGCGCGATGAATGCGTCGATTCAGCGTCATCATCATGCCCACCGCATGTTCTGCCACCGCCTCCGGCGAGTAGGCCGGTACGCGTACCACTTTCATGCCCAGCTCTTTCGCTGCCTCCAGATCGACGTTATTAAATCCGGCGCAGCGCAGCGCGATAACTTTGACGCCCTGGGCGCTAAGAATTTCCAGTACCGGGCGACTGGCATCATCATTAACAAAAATGCAAACGGCTTCGCAGTTAACGGCGTTGATCGCCGTCCGCTCAGTAAGCAAGAAATCGAAATATTCGATCTCGAAACCAAAATGCTGGTTGACGTGATCAAGATATTTCTTGTCGTACTGTTTGGTGCTGTAGACCGCAAGTTTCATTGTCGTCTCCTTATTGTCTTCTTCCTCTATTCTAGACTGACTGCCAGAGGCGCGTAACCAGGAATCTGCGGGCAGTCTCGCGAATCGCTTATCCGCAGGCAGCAATGATGAGAAAAGCGCTCGCAAACCTTCACCCGGCCTGACGATCGTGCCATCATAGCCGCCGGAATGTTTTCAGAACGGGACTGTCATGGCAATGCGTCGGCGCGTGTTTTTCGCTTTAGCCTCGCTGCTGGCGCTGGTTCTGCTGGTGCTGACGCTGTTGTTAAGCGTGACGTACTGGCTGCCGCGCCTGGCGGGTGTCTGGCTGCCGGAAGGCACCCGTATTGCGCTTGATACCGCGCCACGCTGGCGTCAGGGCACGATCCATTTTCCGGCGGTGCGCTACCTGGCCGGTGACTGCACGCTGGCCAGCGCTGATGATTTAACCCTGGGCTACCGCCAGGCGCGCTGGCAGGCTGGCGCACGGCGTCTGGCGCTGGATAGCGCCTGCCTGAGCCAGCTGCCCGCCAGCGACAGCGGTGACGCCAGCGCCCCACGCACGCTGGCGCAGTGGCAGGCTCTGTTGCCGTCAGCCGATGTCGTTGTTCAACAGCTTATCGTTAATCCTTATCAAAGCTGGGCCGGTGCGCTGCGCCTGACGCTCGATCGGGCTGCGCAACGGATCGATTATCAGGGCGATAACGTGCAGTTCAGAGCCGATCTACAGGGACAGCATCTGACGCTGCGTCAGTTAACCGCCCAGGCGCCGATGCTCAGCCAGCCGGTTAGCCTGCATGGATCGCTGACGCTGGCTCCGTTTGCCGATGGCGTGCCGGAGCGCGGGCAGCTAACCGGCGATTTTACCCTGACGCAGGTGCCGCACCCGCTGCGTCTGGCCCTCGACTGGCAGCAGAACCAGGGCAAACTGACGCTGCATCAAACCGATGAACAGACGACGCCGCTGGTGGAGCTGCCCTGGCAGGTCACGCCGCAACAGATCGCGATCACCGCGGGCCGCTGGCGCTGGCCATGGGCTTCGCAGCCGCTGGCGGGCGGTGTGGCGCTGACGCTGAGCCACTGGCAGCAGGGGCTGGAGGCGACAGAGATCGTCGGGCGCATGAATATGTTGACGCAGGGGCGCGGCGGCAAAGGCAACGTGGTGCTGACGCTGGGGCCGGGCCATCTCTCTTACCGACAGCGCGTTGCCGCTGCGTCTTACCGGCGAAAGCAAACTGGCCGCGCTGCAATTTTATGCGGCCTTACCGGGCACGCTAAATGGTTCGCTGCTCGATCCTCAGCTGCGTATCGCACCCGGCGCGCTATTGCGGATGCGCGGGCGGCTGCTCTCCACGCTGGAAGTTGATGAGGCGCGCTGGCCGCTGGCGGGCATCACGCTTTCGTCATCCGGCATCAACGGGCGCTTGCAGGCCATCCTGCGTGCGCATGACGCCAGTCGCGGACGCTTTACCTTACATCTTGACGGACGTGCCGCGAGCTTCTGGCCCGACAGCGGGCGCTGGGCCTGGCGCTACTGGGGTAACGGCTACCTGGCACCGCTGGCGGCGCGCTGGGACGGCATGGGTACTGGCAACTGGCAGGATAGCGCCATTACGCTCGATACGCTCTCTACCGGTTTCGATCGTTTGCACTATGGCATGGTAACCGTCAGCCAGCCACGGCTACGGCTGGCACAGCCGCTGGTCTGGCAGCGCGCCGCCGAAGCGCCTGCTTTTAGCGGTAGCCTGACGCTGAAAGCGGGCGAAACGCGCTTTAGCAGCGGTGGCCGGCTGCCGCCTTCCGATTTACAGATTGCGCTGCACGGCAGCGATCCGGGCCACTTCCTGTTTAACGGGGATTTACGCGCTGGTGAGATCGGCCCGGTACGCGTTAACGGACGCTGGGACAGCGAGCGCCTGCGCGGTCAGGCCTGGTGGCCGCGCCAGTCGTTGACGGTGTTCCAGCCGTTGCTCGATCCCGATCTGAAAATGCGGATCGCCGACGGCTGGCTGCGGGCACAGGTAGCCTTCTCCGCCGCCGATAGCCAGGGCTTTACCGCAGGCGGGCACTGGGTGGTGCAGGATGGTGCGGTCTGGATGCCGGACAACAGCGTACAGGGGATCGATTTTTCCCTGCCTTTCCGTCTGCGCCAAAGCCGCTGGTATTTCGGTACTCACGGGCCGGTATCGCTGCGCATCAAAACCATCAACAGCCAGTTTCCGATTAGCGCGGTGACGGCGGATTTACAGGGCAGCTGGCCGTGGGACGAAGGCTCGCCGTTAACTCTCAGCAACGTGAGTATGGCGCTGCTGGATGGCAGCCTGGCGATGCCGCAGCTGCGCCTGCCTCAACACCAGGCGGCGATTATTCGCCTGAACGATATCAGCCTGAGCGAGTTAACCACCGCGCTTAAGGTAAAACAAATTGCGCTCTCCGGGCGTATTAACGGTGAGCTACCGCTGTGGCTGAACCATTCGCCCTGGCTGGTGAAAGATGGCTGGATCGCCAACAGCGGCAGCCTGACGCTGCGGCTGGATAAGCAGATGGCGGACGCCATCGCCAGCAATAATATCGCTACCGGCGCGGCGCTGGACTGGCTGCGCTATATGGAAATCTCGCGTAGCTGGGCCACGCTTGACCTCAACGCCATCGGCGATCTGACGATGCAGGCGCAGGTCAACGGCACCAGTCGTTTCAGCAACCGCGATCAGCATGTAAACCTCAGCTATCGCCATCAGGAAAACCTGTTTCAGCTGTGGCGCAGCCTGCGCTTTGGCGATAATTTGCAATCCTGGGTAGAGCAGAACGCCGCTCTGCCGTCACAGAAGGGATCGACCCATGAAAACTAATCGGCTGCTGCTGGTCTGCTGCGGCATGTTGGTCGGTTGCGTACCGCGCATTGAGGTTGCTGCGCCGAAAGAACCGATCACTATCAATATGAACGTAAAAATCGAGCATGAGATCCACATCAAGGTTGATAAAGATGTGGAGGCGTTACTTAAGAATCAAAGCAATCTCTTCTGAGCGGAGGCATGATGAAAAGCTGGGCCAAATTCTGTTTGCTGGCGGTGTTGGTATCGCCGCTGGCGCAGGCGCTGACGCTGGATGAGGCGCGTCAACAGGGGCGCGTGGGCGAAACGCTTAGCGGCTATCTGGCACCGCGTCAGCAGGATAAAGAGACGCTGGCGTTAGTGAAACAGATCAATCAGGGACGTGAGGAGCATTACCAGCAAATAGCGCAGCGTAATCGCTTAACCACGGCGGAGGTGGCACGGATTGCAGGGGAGAAGCTGGTGCAGCGCGCCGGGCAGGGGGAATATGTGCTCGGCATTAACGGGCAGTGGCTGAAAAAGTAATGCTGGTCGCGCAGCGGCGACCAGCGATCATCATCAGGCGTTAGCCAGCTGTGCCAGCGTCTCTTTCGCTTCGGTGGTGGCTTTGGTGGCCACTTCCGGGCCGTAGGCGATACCTTCCGCGAAGACAAAGTTAACGTCGGTAATGCCGATAAAGCCCAGGAACAGCTGTACATACGGCGTCAGCAGATCGGACGGGGTATCTTTATGAATGCCGCCACGGCTGGAGATAATCACGGCACGTTTGCCTTTCACCAGGCCTTCCGGACCCGCTTCGGTATAGCGGAAAGTCACGCCAGCGCGGGCGATCAGATCAAAGTAGTTTTTCAGCTGGGTCGGGATATTGAAATTGTACATCGGTGCCGCAATAACAATCACATCGTGCGCGTTCAGCTCCGCAATCAGCGTATCTGACAGCGCCAGCGCGTCCTGCTGACGCGGGGTCAGGGCTGCATCGGAAGGACGCAACGCGCCTACCAGTTCACCGTCCAGTACCGGAATCGGGTCGGCTGCCAGATCGCGTACCGTTACCTGGTCACCGTTGGCTTTTGCCTGCTCAGCATAAAAATCTGCCAGCTGGCCTGACTGTGAATAACCCGCAAGAATGCTTGATTTTAAAATTAATACTTTGCTCATGATTTTTTCCTGTCTGCTAATAGGGAAGTCTGCCTGCTCAATGGCTTACACTGTAGGGAGTTTAATGCAGCAGTGATAGCGTAATATTTCGAGTCCGATGTTCGAAATAATTGAACAAGCGCAGGCGGGCCATCCCTGCCTGTACCGCCTGTGGTAACATAAGCCACAGTAAATGAACGCAATGTCGGCGCACGTCGGCTACGCGACGGCCATAACAGCAAACAGAAGCCGCCGCGTTAAAAAGGTAATGAATATGTCTGTGGAATCAAACGCATCGCCGCTGTCACCTTTCTGGGCGCGGCTGAATCAGGTTACGCTGCGCGATCGCCAGCGGCTGCAACGTCGCCTGCACGGCGCAAAAAAGGTAAAAAATCCTGCCGCACAGCAGGGCATTGCTGAAGAACTGGAAAAAGAGTTCGCGCTGGCGGAGCAGCGTCTGCAACAGCGTCAGGCGGCCACGCCCACCGTTCGCTTCCCGGAAAATCTGCCGGTCAGCCAGAAACAGCAACAGATTGCTGAGGCGATCCGCGATCATCAGGTGGTTATCGTTGCCGGGGAAACCGGTTCCGGTAAAACCACCCAGCTACCTAAAATTTGCCTGACGCTGGGGCGCGGGGTAAAAGGGCTGATCGGCCACACCCAGCCGCGTCGTCTGGCGGCACGTACCGTGGCGAACCGTATTGCCGACGAGCTGGAAACCTCGCTCGGCGGCTGCGTTGGCTACAAGGTGCGTTTTAACGATCAGGTTAGCGACACTACGCAGATCAAGCTAATGACCGACGGTATCCTGCTGGCGGAAATCCAGCAGGATCGCCTGTTAATGCAGTATGACACTATCATCATTGATGAGGCGCACGAGCGCAGCCTGAATATCGATTTCCTGCTTGGCTACCTGCGCGAGCTGCTGCCGCGTCGTCCCGATCTGAAAATTATCATCACTTCGGCGACCATCGATCCGCAGCGTTTTTCACGTCACTTCAATAATGCGCCGGTGATTGAGGTTTCAGGCCGCACTTATCCGGTTGAGGTGCGTTATCGCCCGGTAGTCAATGATGTGGAAGAGAGCGATCGCGATCAGCTGCAGGCGATTTTCGACGCGGTGGATGAGCTGGGGCAGGAGAGCAGCGGCGATATCCTGATTTTCATGAGCGGCGAGCGTGAAATCCGCGATACCGCCGATGCCCTGAGCAAGCGCGATCTGCCGCACACGGAGATTCTGCCGCTCTACGCGCGTCTGTCGAACGCCGAGCAGAACCGCGTCTTTCAGTCGCACAGCGGGCGGCGCATCGTACTGGCGACCAACGTTGCGGAAACCTCACTGACGGTGCCCGGTATCAAATATGTTATCGATCCCGGTACTGCGCGTATCAGCCGCTACAGCTATCGCACCAAGGTACAGCGTTTGCCGATTGAGCCGATATCGCAGGCCTCGGCCAACCAGCGTAAAGGGCGCTGCGGGCGCGTTTCCGAAGGTATCTGTATCCGTCTCTATTCCGAGGAAGATTTCTTAAGTCGCCCGGAATTTACCGATCCGGAAATCCTGCGCACCAACCTGGCCTCGGTTATCTTGCAGATGACGGCGCTCGGCCTCGGTGATATCAGCGCTTTTCCTTTTGTCGAAGCGCCGGATAAGCGCAACATTCAGGATGGCGTGCGGCTGCTGGAGGAGCTGGGTGCAATCGGTGAAGAGGAACATGGGCGCTATCGCCTGACGCCGGCGGGACGCCAGCTGGCGCAGCTGCCGGTCGATCCGCGACTGGCGCGTATGGTGCTGGAAGCGCAAAAATATGGCTGCGTGCGTGAAGTGATGATCATCGTTGCGGCGCTGTCGATTCAGGATCCGCGCGAACGTCCGGTAGAAAAGCAGCAGGCGGCAGATGAGAAACATCGTCGCTTCGCCGATAAAGAGTCGGACTTTATCGCCTTCGTTAACCTGTGGAACTATTTACAGGAGCAGCAAAAGGCGCTCTCCGGCAACGCCTTCCGCCGCCTGTGCAAAACCGATTATCTCAACTATCTGCGCGTGCGTGAGTGGCAGGATATCTACACCCAGCTGCGCCAGGTGGTCCGTGAACTGGGGATGCCGGTTAACAGCGAACCGGCACCTTACCGGGAGATACATACCGCGCTGCTGACCGGCCTGCTTTCCCATATCGGCCTGAAAGATGCCGAAAAGCAGGAGTACAGCGGCGCGCGCAACGCCCGTTTTTCTATCTTCCCTGGTTCGGCGCTGTTTAAAAAGCCGCCAAAGTGGACCATGGTGGCGGAGCTGGTGGAAACCAGCCGCCTGTGGGGACGTATCGCTGCGCGCCTCGACCCGGAATGGATTGAGCCGATTGCCCAGCATCTGCTGAAGCGCAGCTACAGCGAGCCGCACTGGGAGAAAGCGCAAGGCGCGGTGATGGCGATGGAGAAAGTGACGCTGTACGGCCTGCCGATCGTCAGCGCACGCAAGGTTAACTACAGCAAAATCGATCCGGCGCTGTCGCGCGAGCTGTTTATCCGGCATGCGCTGGTGGAGGGCGACTGGCAAACCCGGCACGCCTTCTTTAAGGCCAACCAGAAGCTGCGCAGCGAAGTGGAGGATCTGGAACATAAAACGCGCCGCCGCGATATTCTGGTGGATGACGAAACGCTGTTTGCCTTTTACGACAGCCGCGTAGGGCACGATGTGGTTTCCGCTCGCCACTTCGACAGCTGGTGGAAAAAGGCCAGCCAGCAGACGCCCGATCTGCTTAATTTCGATAAAGAGATGCTGATTAAGCAGGGAGCCGACAGCGTCAGCAAGCTGGACTACCCCAACTTCTGGCATCAGGGCAACCTTAAGCTGCGCCTCAGCTATCAGTTTGAGCCGGGCGCAGATGCGGATGGCGTTACCGTACATATTCCACTGCCGCTGCTGAATCAGGTTGAGGAGCGCGGCTTTGAATGGCAAATTCCCGGATTGCGCCGCGAGCTGGTGGTGGCGCTGATTAAGTCGCTGCCGAAACCGGTACGGCGTAATTTTGTCCCTGCGCCTAACTACGCCGAGGCGTTTTTAGGGCGCGTCACCGATAGTGAAACGCCGCTGCTGGATGCACTGGAACGTGAGTTTCGTCGTATGACCGGCGTGACGATTGACCGCGAGGCCTGGCAGTGGGATCAGGTGCCCGATCACCTGAAAATGTCGTTCCGCGTGCTGGATGAACACAACCGCAAGCTGAAAGAGGGCAAGGATCTCGCCGCGCTGAAGGCGTCGCTGAAAGATAAAGTGCAGGAAACGCTGTCGAAAGTTGCCGATGACGGGCTGGAGCAGAGCGGCCTGCATATCTGGAGCTTTGGCGATCTGCCCACGCAGTTTGAGCAGAAACGCGGCAACTACAGCGTCAAGGCCTGGCCGGCGCTGGTGGATGAGAAAGATAGCGTAGCGATCCGGCTGTTTGACAGCCAGCACGAGCAGCAGAAGATGATGTGGCGCGGTCAGCGGCGTTTGCTGTTGCTGAATATTCCGTCGCCGATTAAGTATCTGCATGAAAAATTGCCGAACAAGGCCAAGCTGGGGCTTTATTTTAACCCCTACGGTAAGGTACTGGAGCTGATTGATGACTGTATCAGCTGCGGTATCGATAAGCTGATGGCAGAAAACGGTGGCCCGGCCTGGAAGGAAGCGGATTTCCAGCAGCTGCATGATAAGGTGCGCGCCGGGCTGAACGATACCGTGGTGGACATCGCTAAGCTGGTGGAACAGATCCTGACGGCGGTGTTCAATATCAACAAGCGGCTGAAAGGGCGCGTGGATATGACGATGGCGCTGGGACTGTCCGATGTGAAGGCGCAAATGAGTGGCCTGGTGTATCGCGGCTTTGTGACGCAAAACGGCTGGAAGCGGCTGCCCGATACGCTGCGTTATTTACAGGCGATTGAGCGACGGCTGGAAAAACTGCCGGTCGATCCGCACAGCGATCGCGCGCGGATGTTAAAGGTGGAGCAGGTGCAGCAGGCGTGGCAGAGCTGGCTGAACAAGCTGCCGCCCACGCGGCGCGATGATGAAGATGTGCAGGAGATCCGCTGGATGATTGAAGAGCTGCGCGTCAGCTATTTTGCCCAGCAGCTCGGCACGCCTTATCCTATCTCCGATAAGCGCATTCTACAGGCAATGGAGCAGATCGCCGCCTGATGCCCGCTGGCCGCAGCGTTACTCTGCGGCCAGCGCCTCTAAATCATCGCGAAACGCGGTCACGGCAATGGCGCGGTTATCGGCGCGCCAGCGATCCACCGCTGCCGGGGCCGAACTTTGTACCGCAATCAACCGCCAGCCCTCGTCAGTTTGCAGCAGCAGCGGCGAGCCGCTGTCGCCAGGCAGGGTATCGCACTGGTGCGACAGCACTGAACGCTGCGCCCAGCCGGTAATCAGGCAGCCGCTGTGTGACCAGAGCGCATCCAGATGATCTTCCGGATAGCCAGCCTGGGTAACCTTACGCCCGCTGCTTTTCAGCGCGGCGGTAAGATCGCTGCGTGAACCGGCAAACAGCGGCACCGGCGTGATGCCGGAAGGCGGATTGCGCAACACAATCAGGCCGTAATCCAGCGGCGCTGCCGAAGGCGGCACAATCCAGCCATCGCCGTCAGCCTTTAGTTTTTTCCCCAGGCCGGGATTAACCCGCGCCTGGATATCATGAATTTCATAGCGCCAGCCGCTGTCGCTGGCGATAAAGCGTAGTGCCACCGGTTTATCAAGAATGCCCGGCGGCGTTACCAGGCAATGGCCTGCGGTCAGCGCCAGATGAGTGGAGATGAGCGTAGCGCTACAGAGGTTGCCGCTTTCGGTTTCCAGCTGGCCGATAGCTTCCCAGGGCATGCTGTCAGCGGCATCGATCGGCTTACGATCGTCATGACCAAAAAACAGGGTTTGGAGTTCTTCCGGGCTGAGGCCGTCATCATCGCCGCCATCATCCGCATGGGTAAAAAAGGGAAAACAGAGTAAACCCACTATTAACACAGCCGTTATGCGCATATCTCTCTCAAAAAGGGGAGAATAAGAATAAAGGGTTAACACGCGTCAGGCGTTAACTATAGTCGGTGAGCAATAAAAAAGGGAGTTTAATCCAGAATATCAGTACGCTACAGCATCAAATATAGAAGCAGGCCGCAATAACGCCACAGAGTATCATCACGGCAAGAATTATCTCGAAACGATAGCGACGTATCATTTCCGCTACTCCAGGAAAAAACGCCCGGAAATCCGGGCGCTCACAGGCTGTTATTCAGGAGCGTACCCCTGTGATTATTTTGCGGTAGCTTTAACGGCTTTTTTGTGGTGCTTTTTAGCCGCCTGAGCTTTCTGTGCTACTGGTTTTGCCGCTGCTTTGTGATGTTTTTTAGCGGCCTGAGCTTTCTGCTCTGCCGGTTTGGCGGCTGCTTTATGATGTTTTTTCGCAGCCTGGGCTTTCTGCTCCGCCGGTTCAGCCGCTTTTTTGTGATGCTTTTTCGCTGCCTGCGCTTTCTGAGCGGCCGCTTTCTTGTGTTTATGATGCATCACTTTATGCTGAGCTTTTGCTGGCGCAGCGGTTGTGGTGGTTGCCGTTGCGGCAGGCGCGGTAGCTGGAGCAGCGGTGGTTTCAGCGGCAAAGGCAACGGAAGAGATACCCATAGCAGCGGCTACAACCAGAGCGAATAATTTTTTCATTGCAAAACCCTCGAATGTTTCTTCATGTATTAGCCCACTGCGGGGCCGGTGAAGAGACTATAAAGAAAGGCTGCGGGGCTTTCCGTGAGTGATTGGTATCGGCGTGTAACCGAATGTACAAGGCGGGGAAACCGGCCTGCGGCAAATATCAGGCCGGTAAAGCAGGGTTACAGGTAGCGCTGCTCCAGATGGCGACGGAAATGCTGCGGATTCAGATCTTCACCGCTTGCCTGCGCGATCAGCTGCGCCGTGGGGAAGCGGCTGCCGTGACGCCAGATATTCTGTGACAGCCAGTCGAAGATCGGTTGTAATTCGCCAGCGGCAATCTGCGTATCCAGCTGCGGCAGGGCGCGCCTGACTGCCTGGAACAGCTGTGCTGCATACATCGCGCCCAGCGTATAGGTAGGGAAATAGCCGAAGGCACCGTCGGTCCAGTGAATATCCTGCATACAGCCGTCGCGGTAGTTGCCCTGGGTATCCAGCCCCAGATAGCGCTGCATTTTTTCATCCCATAGCGCCGGAATATCTTCCACTTCAATATCGCCGCCGATCAGCGCCCGTTCAATTTCATAACGCAGAATAATATGCAGTGGATAGCTGACTTCATCGGCATCGACGCGAATAAAGCCACGTTTTACCCGCTGATTCAGGCGTACAAAATTACCGGGCGTTAACGCTGGCTGTTCCCCCATCTGCGCGCTGACCAGCGGCAGAATATGTTGCAGGAACGGCGCGCTGCGCGCCAGCTGCATCTCAAAAAACAGGCTTTGCGATTCATGAATGGCGGTAGAGCGGGCCAGCGCCACCGGCTGTCCACGCCAGGTTTTCGGCAGGTTTTGCTCGTAACGGGCATGCCCGGTTTCGTGAATCACGCCCATCATGGCGCTGACGAACTCATTTTCGTTATAGCGCGTGGTGATGCGCACATCTTCCGGTACGCCGCCACAGAAAGGATGGGCGCTGACGTCAAGCCGTCCGGCGTTGAAATCAAAGCCGAGCAGCTTCATCAGCTGCAGGCCAAGCTGACGTTGTGCTTCAACGGGAAATGGGCCCAACGGTATATCGACCGGCTCCGCCGACTGTTTCGCCACAACGCGTTCTAACAGATCGGGCAGCCACTGAATCAGATCGCCAAAGGTGGCATCCAGCTGCGCGCTGGTCATGCCCGGTTCGTAGAGATCGAGCAGGGCGTCATAGCGTGAGCAGCCTGCGGCCTGCGCCCGAATTTCCGCCTCTTCCCGGCTGAGGCGCACCACTTCTTGCAGATTGGCGGCAAAGCCCTGCCAGTCATTAGCCGGACGCTGCTGGCGCCAGGCGTGTTCGCAGCGTGAACCGGCAATCGATTTGGCTTCCACCAGCGCGGCGGGCAGCAATGCCGCCTGTTGCCAGGCGCGACGCATCTCCAGCAGATTGGCCTGTTCCACATCGTTCAGCGTTTCCTGCTGCGCTGCATCCAACCAGGCTTCCATGCGGCTGTCGGTCAGGATCTGATGCTGCAACACGCTCAGCTCCGCCAGCGCTTCGCCGCGTGCCTGGCTACCGGCTGGCGGCATCATGGTTTGCATATCCCAGCCCGCGATGGCGGAAAGATGACCGAAGCGCGCCAGGCGCTGAAAAGTCCGGGTCAGATGTTGATAAGCTGATGTCACGCATATCTCCTTGATAGATTAGGGACGGGGCGCCGTCGTGCCCCGCAAAGGTAAATCAACCGGCCAGCAAAAGCGAACGCTGGCACCGCCCAGCGGGCTGCTGTCGATGGCAACAAAGCCGCTCAGCGCCTGCGCTACCGATTGCACGATCGCCAGACCCAGGCCGCAGCCGCCGGTAGCGCGATCGCGGCTGGGATCGAGCCGGACAAAGGGTTCCAGCACCCGTTGGCGCTCTTCGGCAGGAATACCGGGGCCATCATCTTCCACCTGCAGGCAGGCCAGATTACCGTCAAACCACAGGCCCACCCGCAGCCGCTGCTGCGCGTAGCGCAGGGCGTTATTGACCAGGTTATCCAGCACCCGCTCCATCAGCCGCGTATCCGATACGCCAAAATTTTCGCGCTGCGGCAGATCGAGCGCGATATCGTAGTGGGGATGCACCGAACGAATATCAGCGATGCGCTCGCTGAGCCAGCCGGCAAGATCGACCGGCTGCAAGAACAGCTCCACCTGAGGTCGATCGAGGCGGGCGTAGGTTAACAGCTCCTCAATCAGCGACTCCAGCTGACCAATATCGCGATTAAGCGCGGCGGATTCCGGTGCGCTGAGATTGTCGCTCATCTCCAGCCGGTAGCGCAGGCGCACCAGCGGCGTACGCAGCTCGTGCGCGATATTATCAATCAGCTGTTTTTTACTGGTGACCAGCGTATTGACGTTATCCGCCATCTGATTAAAGGCGACGCCGAGACGCAGCAGGCTGGAGGCGTTATCAAAATGAATGCGTTCATCAAGATGCCCCTGACCGAAGCGCTGGGCCGCCGATTCCAGCTTGAGCATATCTTTCCAGTAGGGACGCATCCAGATAAACACCGGCAGCGCCAGCGACATGCCGATAAAGGCCAGCAGCGCGATATCCAGCAGCCGCATCTCATGCAGATAGAAAAGGTAGGGAATCGGCCCCACCGCCAGAACATAGTGGCTGCGGGGAATATGTTGCAGGAAGGTGTATTCATCATCCAGCGCGACAATTTCCCCGGCGCGCAGGCGGCGCATGCTGCCGGGATCGAGGTGGTATTTACTCATCGGCTCGATATGCAGCTTAAAGGAGAGATTAAGGTCGAGATTATTGATGGTCTTGTTCCAGTCGCGCGGTGGGATCTCGCGCAGCTCGCTGCGCATCAGATAGAGCGAGCTTTTCATTAGATCGTCCATCGACTGACGCCCGGCACGCTCGGCGGTGAACTTGTAGACCAGGCCGACCAGCATGGTCATGACCAGAAAGCAGACAAACAGCAGCAGGTAAAACTGGATAAAAAGTTTTCTCATTCTGCGTGCGCTTCCCAGGCGTGCGGCGCAAACAGATAGCCTTTGTTGCGAATGGTTTTAATGCGGTAGGGCTCGGTAGCGCTGTCATGCAGTTTTTTACGCAGGCGTGAAATGGCTACGTCGATGCTGCGATCCATACCGTCATAGCTGACGCCGCGCAGCGTTTTCAGCAACGCATCGCGGTTGAGGATCTGTCCGGCGTGAATCGCCAGCTCCCACAGCAAATCATAATCGGCGGTGGAGAGGGCGATAATCTCACTGCCCAACGTGACCTGGCGATTAAGCGGATCGATCGTCAGCGAACCGAAACGCAGCGCCTTCTGGCTGTTAATCACCGGGGCGATTTCATCATGCTGTGTCGCGCTTGCCTGACGTAAATGCAGACGCAGACGCGCCAGCAGTACCGCAGGCGGCGTGGTTTTCAGAATATAGTCGTTAGCGCCCATCTCCAGCGACAGAATATGATTCATATCGCTGTCCAGCGAGGTGAGCAGCACAATCGGGCCGGGCCAGACGGCGCGCAGATCGCGGCAGAGCGTCATGCCATCTTTGCCGGGCAGCATAATATCCAGCATCACCAAATCGGGGTGCTCACGGGCAATCACCGCTTCCGCACGGTCGCCGCGACTTTCCACGATCACATCCAGTCCGTGACGGCTGAGCCAGGCGGCAATCAGTTCGCCCACGTCAGGATCGTCTTCAACAAAAACAATTTTATTCATGATGTATGGATAATCAGGCTGCAACTTCAGGCAGCATAGCCTTTTCTGAGAATAACAACCATCAACGCCCATTAAATAACGTAAGAGGTATAGTACAAGTAAGAGAAACTATGCCATTATATCTGAAGGGTTGTTAACGCAGGTTGTAACCCTTTTTTTCTGGCCAGGAGGAGAGTGAGGGTGTCAGATAAACAGCTGGCGTCGGCGGACCTGAAAGATCGCATCTGCTTCAATTATACCGATTTTCTTGCTGCATCCTGCAAAAAACGCTGGAGCTTCGTCGATGCCATTTATGGCGTCATGCCGATCTTCGGCATGGTAACGCGCAGTCCGGCGGATTCGCAGCGGCCGCCTTCCGAACGGCTAAAAGAATTAGCGCTACAAATCATTTCAACCCAGGTCAGCGATGAAATTAACATTGCGCGCCTGATTACGCTGGCTGAACAACAGCACATCGCCCAGTTTGATATTCTGCTGCCGTACCCGCTTTCCAGCGAGCAGCTTGACGCGATTCATCGCGAATATCGTAAGCCGCTGTCGCTTTCGCAGCATGAAGAGCGGCTGACCATTCAGTTCCCAGCCGCCCCGCACTGATTATCGCATTAGCAACCACGATGCTGGCAGCGCGCCCACGAGCAGTAGGGTAATAGCGCTGCGCTCGGCAATACTGAGCGCATGCCGCGCTCTGCCGCCGCGGCGGGCAAACAGGAACAGCAGCATGCCTGGCGCGTAGAGTATCACCGACAGCAGCAGGTGCAGCGGGCCGGAAGCGTACAGCAGCCACAGCCCGTACAGACAGGCACCAAGCGCTACAAAAGTCAGGCGCGCCTGGCCTTTTCCCCATACCAGCTTCAGCAAATAGGCACCGACCAGAAAATAGGGCACCAGCACCATTTCCGAGGCGATAGTCAGCAGCGTGTTGTAGTCAGAATTGGTCAACCAGATCAGGATCAGGCACACCTGCACGCTGCCGTTAGTCAGCCACAGCGAGGCGGACGGGGCGTTATGGCGATTCTGCCTGCTCAGGCTGCGTGGAAATGCGCCCTGCTGCGCTGCGATCAACGGCACTTCAGCCGCCATGATGGTCCAGCTCAGGTAGGCACCGCATACCGAAACCACCAGGCCCAGTGCGATAACGGCGTTGCCCCAGGAACCAATCAGGCGGGTCATCAATCCCGCCATTGACGGATTGCGCATCTCCGCCAGCTCGGCGCGCGGCACAATGCCCAGCGACAGCAGGGTTACCAGCAGATAGACGCAGAGCGCAGCCAGCACCGCCAGCAGCGTCGCTTTTCCGACGTCGCGCTTATTGCGCGCGCGGGCGGAAACCACTACCGCGCCTTCAACGCCGATAAATACCCACAGGGTGATCAGCATCGTCTGCTTCACCTGGCTCCAGACCGGTTGTCCCAGCTCGACGCCGGTGAAATCAAAGCGGAAGCGATCGAGATTAAAGGCAAAGATTGCCAGCACGACAAACAGCCCAAGCGGCACCAGCTTGCCGAGCGTGGCGAGCAAGTTGATGCTGGCGGCGGTTTGTACGCCGCGCAGAACCAGCCAGTGTACCAGCCACAGCAGCAGTGAGGCACCGAGCATCGCCTGCCAGGTATTGCCGTCGCCAAAAACGACATGCCCCGGTGAATCGGTAAAGAAACTTAGCGCAGAAAAAACAATGACCAGATAGGAGACGTTGGCGATCACCGCGCAGAGCCAGTAACCCCAGGCGGAGCTGAAGCCGACCAGTTCGCCGAAGCCGTCGCGGGCATAGGTAAAGATGCCGCCATCCAGTTCCGGTTTCAGACGCGTCAGCAGCAGCATCGCCAGCGAAAGAAAAAGAATGCCCGCGCCGGTGATGGCCCAACCGATTAACAGCGCCGCCGGACTGGCGACCGCCGCCATATTTTGCGGCAGGCTAAATACCCCTGCGCCCAGCATTGAGCTGAGTACCAGCGCGGTCAGCGCGCTAAGGCCTAATTTCTTGTCCAAAAAACCGTCCTGAAACAGAATAAATAACCAGGGAACCGCGTTGCGGCTGTCTTTTCATCAGGCAGAAAGAAAAGGTAACCTTCATTTGCACTGAAATGAGGCGGCGATTTTACGGAGTGCAGGGCTGTCGCGCAATGCGAGTCTATGCAAAAAACGCTACAGAATATTCAGATTATGACGGAGCGGCCCAGGAGCCGCTCCGGGAGAGGATTATTTAAACAGATCGGCGGTAACGGTGAGGTTGCCGCCGCTCTGATTCTGCCACTGGCGGGTCACGTGATAGTACTTCGCTCCTTTGGCTGCGGCGCGTTTAGCAACCGCTTCGGAGATCTCCGTTGGCGTACCGAAATGACCGGTAAAGGTGACGGTATCAAACGGCTGCATCTGTGCCGCGGTAATGGCGTTCACTTCCTGAATTTTGGTGCCGCTCGGCAGGGTTACCGTATAGCGATCGACGGAGCTGGTCTGGGTTTCGAAGAAGCGACCAACTTTGCTGCTTGGCGCTTCTGACGAGGCGACGCCCGGCAGCTCAACCTGTTTCGCTGCGGCACCGCCAGCGGCCAGCGCCGCTTTACCCGCGTCGGAATCGCGAGGGATCACGTTCGGGCTTTGTACCTGACGCTTGGGCGCATCGGCTTTATAAACATAGGCGGTCACGTACTGGTTGCCGCCGCTGTTGGCATCAATCTGACGCACGATAAAGAATGAGGCCGCGCCTTTCTGTTTGGCAGCTTTACCGATCGCTTCGTTTACGTCTGGCTGGCTGCGGTAAAAGCCGCTGATGGAAACCGTGTCATAAGGCTCCAGCGCATAGGCTTCGCCTTTTGGCAGCTCTTTTACGCCGCTGAAGTAGCGATAGGTATGGCTCTCGTCGGCCGCAGGCGCATCGGCGCGATAAAGATCGGCGGTGACGCGCCAGTTGCCGCTGTTACCGGTGGCATCGTTAATACCCTGAATATAGAAAGCAGCGGCGCCCAGGGCGTCGGCACGTTTAGAGACTGCGGCGCTGGCGTCGCCAATAGAGTTAAAACGACCGCTAATATTAATACGTTCGAATGGTTTTAACGCGGCCGCTTTTTCTGGTGCGAGCTCCTGCGCCGCCTGGGCGGTCAGCGTCATGGAAGACAGCAGGGCAGTCACCAGAAGAGTGTTCTTCAGCTTCATAAAATAATCCTTCGCCTTACGCAAAAATTGAGTACGAAAACGTGCTGGACTCTTGATGTGTAACAGATTAGCTGCCGATTATTGCATGTAATAACGGCCGCTGTCTCAGCCAATTTATGCGATTAAGACGCACAGATTTCTCTACTCAACGAGCGCGTCGAGACTATCGGTTTTATATGTACTTTTCATGTCATTTAACGCTATAACAGGTTAGTAATACAAACTATTAAGATAACTGGTTGTTAACAAAAAGTAAATTTACGGTTTTGTTGTGATTTGCAAACGTTAAATACAGCATAAAGCTGCTGCGTAAAGCATCTTCTCGTGGAGAAAATAAAGAATTAGCCCGCTAGTAATACATTTTTGTGCGAAAAGCACTAACGTGATCGTTGTAGCTAGATCGTAAGACATATATTCAGTAGGTTATAACACTTTGATACAAAATATGGGGCGAACAGCGGATCGTTTATTCCGCCGTTCAGGGTCAACACTAACCGATGAAAGGGAAAACTATGTTAATTGGAGTACCCAAAGAGCGGTTGTCTAATGAAGCACGCGTTGCCGCGACGCCAAAAACGGTAGAGCAGCTGCTGAAGCTGGGATTTAGCGTGGCGATTGAGCAGCAGGCGGGCACCGCAGCCAGCTTTGAAGACAGCGCCTATCAGCAGGCGGGGGCCACACTGGTGGATCGCCAGCAGGTCTGGCAGTCTGATATCGTGCTTAAGGTCAACGCGCCGGATGATGAAGAGATTGCGCTACTGCGTGAGGGCAGCACGCTGATCAGTTTTATCTGGCCCGCGCAGAACCCGGAGCTGATGGAAAAACTGGCGGCCCGCAAGATTAACGTGATGGCAATGGATGCGGTGCCGCGTATTTCCCGTGCGCAATCGCTTGATGCGCTGAGTTCGATGGCGAACATCGCAGGCTACCGTGCGGTAGTGGAGGCAGCGCATGAATTTGGGCGCTTCTTTACCGGCCAGATTACCGCTGCGGGCAAAGTTCCCCCGGCGAAAGTCATGGTCATCGGCGCAGGCGTGGCTGGCCTGGCCGCTATCGGCGCGGCGCGCAGTCTCGGTGCCGTCGTCCGTGCTTTTGATACCCGCCCGGAAGTGAAAGAGCAGGTACAAAGCATGGGCGCGGAGTTCCTCGAACTGGATTTTAAAGAGGAAGCGGGCAGCGGCGACGGCTATGCCAAAGTGATGTCACCCGAGTTTATCGCTGCGGAGATGGCGCTGTTCGCCGCGCAGGCAAAAGAGGTGGATATCATTATCACGACCGCGCTGATTCCGGGCAAACCGGCTCCGCGCCTGATCACCGCTGAGATGGTAGCGGCCATGAAACCTGGCAGCGTGGTAGTGGATCTGGCGGCACAGACCGGCGGCAACTGTGAGCTGACCGTGGCGGATAAGGTGATCACCAGCGCCAACGGGGTGAAAATTATCGGCTATACCGATCTGCCAAGTCGCCTGCCGACGCAATCCTCCCAGCTTTACAGTACCAACCTGGTAAATCTGCTGAAGCTGCTGTGTAAAGAGAAAAACGGCGAGATCGATATCGATTTCGACGATGTGGTTATCCGTGGCGTGACCACGGTACGCGACGGAGAAGTCACCTGGCCTGCGCCGCCGATCCAGGTTTCTGCCGCGCCCAAAGCCGCGCAGCCGGAAACGGTCGCACCGGTGGCAGAGACGAAACCCGCCGCGCCGTGGCGTAAATATCTGCTGCTGGCGCTGGCGATTATTCTGTTCGCCTCCCTTGCTAACGTGGCACCTGCGGCTTTCCTCTCACACTTTACCGTTTTCGCGCTTTCCTGCGTGGTGGGGTATTACGTGGTGTGGAATGTCAGCCATGCGCTGCATACGCCGCTGATGTCGGTAACTAACGCCATCTCTGGCATTATCGTCGTAGGTGCGTTATTGCAAATTGGTCATGGCGGCTGGGTAACCTTCTTTGCCTTTATCGCCGTGCTGATTGCCAGTATCAACATCTTCGGCGGTTTTACCGTCACCCAACGTATGTTGAAAATGTTTCGTAAAAACTAAGGAGTAACAATATGTCTGGCGGATTAGTGACTGCAGCCTATATTGTTGCGGCCATACTTTTTATCTTCAGCCTGGCGGGGCTTTCAAAACATGAAACCTCGAAGCAGGGTAATATTTTCGGCATGGCGGGCATGGCGATTGCGCTGCTGGCGACCATTTTTGGACCTGACGCAGGCAGCATCGGCTGGATTCTGCTGGCGATGGTTATCGGCGGTGCTATCGGCATCCATCTGGCAAGAAAGGTTGAGATGACCGAAATGCCGGAGCTGGTGGCGATCCTGCACAGCTTCGTTGGTCTGGCCGCCGTACTGGTTGGCATCAACAGCTATATCGATCATGGACCGGGGCTGGAAGCGGTGATGGAGAATATTCACCTCACCGAAATTTTCCTCGGCATCTTTATCGGTGCGGTGACCTTTACCGGTTCGGTGGTGGCGTTTGGTAAGCTGCGCGGCAAGATCTCCTCGCGTCCGCTGATGCTGCCGCATCGCCACAAGCTCAATCTGCTGGCGCTGGTGGTTTCCTTCCTGCTGCTGGTGATGTTCGTGCGCACCGAGAGTGTCGGGCTACAGATCTTTGCACTATTGATTATGTTGATTATTGCCCTGGTCTTCGGCTGGCACCTGGTGGCTTCTATCGGCGGGGCGGATATGCCGGTGGTGGTTTCGATGCTGAACTCCTACTCCGGCTGGGCAGCAGCGGCGGCAGGCTTTATGCTGAGCAACGATCTGTTGATCGTAACCGGCGCGCTGGTCGGCTCCTCCGGTGCCATCCTTTCCTACATTATGTGTAAAGCGATGAACCGTTCCTTTATCAGCGTTATTGCTGGCGGCTTCGGCAGTGACGGAACGGCAACTGGCGATGAAGAGGAGAGCGGTGAATACCGTGAAATCAGCGCGCAGGATACCGCTGAGCTGCTAAAAAATTCCACCTCGGTCATCATCACGCCCGGCTACGGCATGGCGGTGGCACAAGCGCAGTATCCGGTTGCTGAATTGACGGAAAAACTGCGCGCGCGCGGCATCAACGTGCGTTTTGGCATCCATCCCGTGGCGGGACGTCTGCCAGGACATATGAACGTGCTGCTGGCGGAGGCGAAAGTGCCCTATGACGTGGTGCTGGAAATGGATGAGATTAACGATGACTTCACCGATACCGATACGGTACTGGTGATTGGCGCGAACGATACCGTTAACCCCGCCGCGCAGGAAGATCCGCGCAGCCCGATTGCTGGCATGCCGGTGCTGGAAGTCTGGAAGGCGCAAAACGTGGTGGTGTTTAAACGTTCGATGAATACCGGTTACGCCGGGGTTCAGAATCCGCTGTTCTTCAAAGAGAATACGCAGATGCTGTTTGGCGATGCCAAAGAGAGCGTTGATGCTATTCTGAAAGCGCTTTAAGCCTGATAAAAATGGGCTGTCGACACGATGTCGGCAGCCCGTTTTCGTTTTCCCACAACCGCACGTCCGTCAGTCGCGTTTAATCATCTTCATCATCATCGTCGTCCAGCTCAATGGGTGAGGTGAAATTGTCCGGCTTAATCACCAGCAGATCGCAGCGTAAATGATCGATAACCTGCTCTGCGGTATTACCGAGGAAGGCTGCCGACAGCCCGGTACGCCCAATCGTACCCAGCACCACTACGCCCGCGTTCAGATGCTCCGTCAGCTCAGGGATCACTTCTTCCGGCAGGCCTTTAGCGACGTGGGTGAATTTTTCATCAATGGAAAATTTCTGCCGCAGCGCTTTCATTGCCACCAGATGCTGACCGCGAATAGCGTCGTTATAAACGCTGGGATCGAAATCGGGCAGCTCGATAGCGATATTGATCGGCGTAACCGGATAGGCGCCCACCAGATGTACTTCGGTATGGTTTACCATTTCCGCCAGTTCGGTGGTTTCACGGATAAGCTTCTGGTTCAGCTCATCGTGATGCGGCTCTTCGCTGGCAAGGTTAACCGCCACTACTGCGCGCCCCTGTTCCGGCCAGGGCTGATCTTTAACCATCCAGACCGGGCAGGGACACTTGCGCAGCAGATGCCAGTCGGTTGGCGTAAAGATGACCGACTCCAGCCGATCGTGCTGGTGTGCCATTTTCAGCACTAAATCGTGCTGACCGGATAACACTTCCTGAATGATGGCTTCGAAAGGGCGGTTATGCCAGACGACTTTAATTTCGATATCGACGCCCGCTTCCAGGTAGGCGTGCGCCTGTTCGCGAATCCATTCTGTCCGTTGGCTGATTACCCCTTTGCGCATGGTGACGCGCTCATCAGGTGACAGAAGGGTGGTCATCTCATAAGAAAAATCATAAATAGGCAAAAAGGCCTTAATTTTGCCGCCGATTCGCTGATTGAGATAGACAGCCCGACGCAGCGCGGGCTGATCGTCCTGCTCAGGATCTATCGCCACCAGAATGTTTTGATACTTAACCATAACGGCTTCTCCTAACACCAGAGCGTGTCAGCTAAAGATAGCCCATTAACAGGTCAGGAAAAAGAGAAAAAGTTCCAGCCGGATCAACAAAATAACAAATTGTGACCCGGCCAAATATCAGGCAGCGCCGCGGCTTTGACCAGCCAGATCGGCCAGCATGGTGTGGTCTTCGATGGTGATATATTTGCCTTTTACTGCCAGCATGCCGCTTTTCTGGAAGCGTCCCAGCAGGCGACTGATGGTTTCCACCGTCAGGCCAAGATAGTTACCGATATCGCCGCGCGTCATGGTCAGACGAAACTCGCGCTGGGAGAAGCCGCGCTGACCAAAGCGCCGCGCCAGGTTCCAGATAAAGGCCGCCAGGCGTTCTTCAGCATTTTTCTTCGACAGCAGCAAAATCATATCCTGATCGCCTTTGATTTCGCCGCTCATCAGGCGCATCATCTGCTGACGCAGGGCGGGCATTTTGCCGGAAAGATCGTCGAGCGTCTCAAAGGGAATTTCACAAACCATTGAGGTTTCCAGCGCCTGAGCAAAGCTGGGGTGATGGCCGGAACCGATAGCGTCAAAGCCAACCAGATCGCCCGCCAGATGAAAGCCGGTGATTTGCTCATCGCCCTGTTCGGTAATGGTATAGCTTTTAATCGTCCCGGAGCGAATCGCATACAGCGAACGCAGTTCGTCACCCGCTTTAAACAGCGCCTGACCTTTCTGAATCGGCTTTTTACGCTCGATAATATTATCCAGCTGATCCAGCTCATGTTCATTCAGCGTGAACGGGATACAAAGTTGACTGATGCTACAGTCCTGGCAATGAATTGCGCAGCCACCAGACTGTATGCGACGAATGCTTCGTTT
Organism: Mixta intestinalis; assembly: GCF_009914055.1. Lineage (NCBI taxonomy): Bacteria > Pseudomonadati > Pseudomonadota > Gammaproteobacteria > Enterobacterales > Erwiniaceae > Mixta > Mixta intestinalis. Next base: position 1,444,704 of record NZ_CP028271.1, on the reverse strand, counting down.
TTCCGGGATCATCTGACATCCTCAACGATAATTGACTGAGGTCAATTTTAACATTTTTCTTGCGCGAAATGGAATCCATAAGCGCACATTTAACCGCATAAAAATCAAGGGTGTTATCATCAGATAACATTAATGTAATTAATGGGGTAAAATATGTGCTTTATTTTGTTAACGAACAAAAACAAAGAAATTTTCCAACAAGGTCTGTCTCAAAATGTGCTTTTAACACTTAAGTAGCCCGAAAGATGGCATGAATAAATTGGCGAAAAAGTGCGTATTTCAGCCCTCTCAATGGCGCATCGACGACCGCTTTGGCAATGTGCTGCTAATCAGTTAAAATTGCCGCGACGTTACCCGTTTTTTTCTTCTTCGTGCATTGCCACGACATATCAGGCGTGAGGTAGGCCCCATGAACCTTGACGATAAAGATCTGTTTCGTGACGCCATGGAAGATGTCACTCCGCTGAAAGATTGCGCAAATGTTCACTGGCTGAAAACGTCAACGCCGAAAACGCCGCGACCGCCAGCGAACGAAGAGATGGAAAATTTTCTTATTCGGGGCTTTCTCGATATCGTTCCGCTCAGCGAGCCACTGGAATATAAAGCCGAAGGCATCCAGCAGGGAGTACTGGATAAGCTACGTCTGGGTAAGTACCGGCTGGATGCCAGCCTGAATTTGCTGCGTCAGCCGGTGGAAAACTGCCGCCAGCAGCTGTTTACCTTTATGATGGAAGCACGTAAGGACAACCTGCGTAACCTGCTGATTGTGCATGGCAAAGGGAGGGAGGATGAATCCCACGCCAATATCGTGCGCAGTTATCTGGCGCGCTGGCTACAGCAGTTTGATGATGTGCAGGCGTTCTGCATGGCGCAGCCGCAGCACGGCGGCAGCGGCGCGATTTATGTTGGTATGCGTAAAACGGAACAGGCGCGGCTGGATAATCGTGAACGGCACGCCAAGCGCAGCCGGTAACCCGCAGGCTGACCTCTGTCAGCCGCTTACCTTTCTCTAACCGGAATGGCTTTTTCGGATCGTCGCCAGTAAAATTTCAGCGCTCAGGCTCAGCGTATGGCCTGAGCGGGTAATAATTCCAACCGGTTCGCCGGGGCCGTGCGAAGCGATGGGCAGGGCAGCCAGCGCGCTGTGCAGCAAATCTTCTTTTACCGCGCCGGACGGCACAAACCACACGTAGTCATAACGTAGCGCCAGTTGACGCGCCAGCGAAGTGGAGGAGGTTTCCACACAGCTGGGCGGCAGTTTGCAGCCTTGCGCATCCATCATCGCCTGAGCGATACGGCGCGGTGCCGTGCCTTCCGGCGAGATCACCACCGGCCATTGCAGAGCGCGTGATAACGTGACGTTGTCACTTAAAAGCGGATGCTCCGGTCTGACTACCAGCCGCAGCGACTCCAGAAACAGCAGCTCATAAACCAGGCCTGACATCATCTCAGCATCGGCCATACGTCCGATCCCAAGATCAAACTCGCCCGCCTTCAGTCCCGCCAGTAATACATTGTTATGTAATGTTGCTACCTGTACCGTGGCCTGCGGCTGCTGTTGATGAAAGCGATCGAGAATTTGCGGCAGCATCCCCATCGCCGCCGTGGTCAACGCGCCCAGACGAATAACGACCGGACGATCGCTCGCAGGATTAGCAAATGACTGCCCGGCATGGTTGAGCGCGTCCAGCACCTTTACAGCGTGAGTAAGGAACTGTTCGCCGATAGTGGTCAGCTGGGCACCCAAACGTCCGCGCTCGAACAAGCGCGCGCCAGTCAGCTCCTCCAGCTCGTTAAGCGTTTTGGATAACGCGGGCTGGCTCAGGCTGAGCGTTTCCGCCGCGCGGCCCAGCGTGCCCTGCTGTGCGACCGCAACGAACGTATGTAGATGGCGCAGTCGAATGCGCTGATTAAACAGGTAGTTTTTTTCCATAACCAGAGAGTAGGAAGGCTAACGGAACAAACGCAAGCGCCAGATTGTGATTTTGTTAACTTTATTGCAAATTAAATTTAACATTAGCATTGTTTGTATAATAAATCACCTGTCTTAATCGAGCAAAAGTAATCTTACTTTTATTTAAGATGACTTTTCCGTATGAATAATTGTTCAATAACCTCTTGAAAAAGTACCGTTAAAAAAATAAACGTTTGAAATTTGCACAATGGCAAGGTCGTAGCCAAATGAGATTGAGTTTCGTTATGATAAGTATTTCTATTCTATTGCGGGCGGATGCGCTTGCTGGCAACCAGCCGCGGAGGGAGTGCATTGAACAGTACACAAGCTATTGATGTACGCCAGCTTATTAATCAGCACGGCCTCAGCGCCTTTCAGCGCCGCCTGATTACGCTGAGCTTTATCATCGTTGCGATGGACGGCATGGATATTGCGCTGATGGGATTCATTGCGCCAGCGCTACGCAGCGCATGGCAGATAACCAGCCACCAGCTTGGCCTGGCAATTGGTGCCGCGCTGGTCGGTCTGGCGCTGGGAGCGATGTTTGCCGGTCCGCTGGCCGATCGCTATGGCAGACGCTGGATCATTATCGGTAGCGTTTTCTTTTTTGGTCTCTGGACGCTGGCAACGGCCATGGCGCAAAGCATTGAGCAAATTATGCTGTTTCGCCTGCTGACCGGCCTGGGACTGGGCGCGGCGATGCCAAACGTGGCAACGCTGATATCAGAGTATGTCCCGGAACGTAAACGCGCCTTTCTGATTACCGTGGTGTTCTGCGGTTTCACCTTTGGGGCCGCCAGCGGCGGGGTAGCTGCCTCATGGCTGATTCCTGGCTTCGGCTGGCACACGGTATTGCTGATGGGGGGAATTTTGCCGTTGCTGCTGGTGCCGCTGCTGCTGTGTTATTTGCCTGAATCGGTGCGCTTTCTGCTGGCGCGCCAGGCACCGGTATCGCGTATCCGGGCTATTGTCGAAAGAATGTGGCCGGAGCGCATGCCTGAAGAGAGCCGTTTTCTCTATCCCGCCGCGACGACATCCGATGTCAGCGCTATCGGTACGGTACTGTCTGAACGCTACCGCTTTGGCAGCCTGATGCTGTGGGGCGGCTATTTTATGGGGCTGTTTCTCGTCTATCTGATTGGCAGCTGGATGCCTGCGTTAATTGGCGATCTGGGGCTAAGCGTTACCGCCGCCGCGCTGATTACCGCCATGTATCAGGCGGGAGGAACGCTGGGATCGCTGTTTGCGGGCTGGCTGATGGATCGCATAAACCCTAACCTGGCGCTGGCGATCATTTACTCTGCCGGTGCCCTGGCAACGCTGTTGCTTGGCTGCGTACCGGCGCAGCCGCTGCTGATGGCGGTTATCGCTTTCTGCTGTGGATTCTGCTTTAACGGTGCCAATACCGGTATGAACGCGCTGGCAGCCAGCTACTATCCGGTGCAGGCCAGGGCGACCGGAGCCAGCTGGATGCACGGTATCGGGCGTCTGGGCGCGATTCTCAGCGCGGTGGTGGGCGCAGAAATGCTGACGCTGGGCTGGTCCTTTAGCCAGATATTTATGCTGCTGGCGCTACCGGCGGTGCTGACCTCGTTAATGTTGCTGGCCAAGCAGCGGCGCGGATAATCACGCGGTTGAACTAATATGTAAACGCGACGTGACAACAATCCTCACCGCACTTTTACTGTATTGATCACAAATTTAACATCTATTCTCCGCCGCGCTGGCGCTTGCTTTACAGTGATGACAAACAGGCGCAACTAAGGCGGGGCTATGGAAAAGTTTGTCAGCGCGGATGCCCTCCGCGAACGTTTTTCTCAGGCGATGTCGGTCATGTATCAGCAGGAAGTGCCGCAGTACGGCACGCTGCTGAAGCTGGTAGCAGAAGTGAACCAACAGGTGCTGGCGCATGATAATGCGCTGGCTGAGCGGCTGGCGGCGACGGATGAACTGGCGCGTCTCAGCGTGGAGCGTCATGGGGCGATTCGTGTCGGCAGCGCACAGGAGTTGAATACGCTGCGCCAGCTGTTCGCCATCATGGGGATGTATCCGGTCGGCTATTACGATCTGGCTCCTGCGGGCGTACCGGTACATTCTACGGCGTTTCGGCCAACGGAAGGCGCTGCGCTACGGCGTAATCCGTTTCGCTTGTTTACCTCGCTGCTGCGGCTGGAGTTAATCGAAGATATCGCGCTGCGGCAGAAAGCCGCGTCGATACTGGCCGAGCGCCAAATCTTTACGCCGCGCTGTCTGGCGTTGATTGAGCAACACCGGCAACAGGGTGGGTTGAACGAAGAGCAGGCAGAGGAGTTTGTGCGTGAGGCGCTGGAAACTTTCCGCTGGCACCAGCAAACTACGGTCGATCGCGCCACCTATGATGCGCTGCACCAGCAGCACCGGCTTATCGCCGACGTCGTCTGCTTTCCCGGCTGCCATATCAACCATCTGACGCCGCGCACGCTTGATATCGATCGCGTGCAGGCGCTGATGCCGCAGTATGGTATTACGCCAAAGGCGATTATCGAAGGGCCGCCGCATCGCCGCGTACCAATCCTGCTGCGACAAACCAGCTTTAAGGCGCTGGAAGAGGCGGTGATGTTTCGCGACGGTAGCGCCGGATACCATACGGCACGCTTTGGGGAAATTGAGCAGCGTGGCGTTGCGCTGACGCAAGCCGGACGCGAGCGCTACGATCGGCTGCTGGCGCAGGCGGGGGGAGGTGCTGATAATCAACAGCATCAACAGGCGCTGGCTGACGCCTTCAGCGATTTCCCGGATAGCGAAACGGCATTACGCCAACAGCGACTTGCCTGGTTTGAATACCGGTTAACGGAGCAGGGACGCCTGCAGGAGATGCCGCCGCAGGCGGATTGTGAAACGCTGATTGCGCAGGGGCTGCTGGCAGCCGACCCACAGGTATATGAAGATTTCCTGCCGGTCAGCGCTGCCGGTATCTTTCAGTCCAACCTGGGTGACGGCAGGCAGGAGGTCTTCTCCGGCGGTGCCGGGCGTGCCGGGTTTGAAGCGGCATTAGGAGCGCCGGTCATTGATGAAATGTCCCTGTATGCAGCTCGTCAGGCAGAAAGCCTGCGCCGCTGTGGATTGCAGGATTACTAGCTCACCGAATCTGCTTATTTATTTCTCTCCCCGTCGTTTATTCTTCTCCCTGATAGTGCAGGCCGCATTGTTGGCCTGCTTACCCTGCTAACATATAAATTTTATTTACGTTAAATATTGACATGTAGCCTGGCGTTGCTCTGGATTTGTTTATCACTGGGCCATGCCGCTATGGCGTAAATCCGTAATTATGGCAAGCGGCATCAGCATAATCTGCAAAATCACCGTCAGCATGGACAATGAAACCGAGCCTGCGAATAATAAAATCGGGCTTTACAATGGAAAAAATAATGAGAAATGAACCTTTAACCATTCACACAGCTGAAGGTGCATTACGCGGTACAGTTGATGACGGCGTTTTTGTTTTCAAAGGCATTCCCTATGCTGCGCCACCGGTTGGGGCGCTGCGCTGGCGCGGCCCGAAGCCGGTTGCCCCGTGGCAGGGCGTACGTGATGCTCTGCAATGGGGCAATGCCAGCTGGCAAAACCGTGAATATTGTGTACTGGCGGGCGGCGGCGAGCCCGGCCCGCTGAGCGAGGATTGCCTCTATCTGAACGTCTGGACGCCAGATATGGAACCTGCCCGGTCTCTGCCGGTCATGGTATGGATTCACGGCGGTGGATTCAGCATTGGCGCCGGTGGATTACCTCCTTACAACGGGCGGGCGCTGGCTGCCCGTGGCGTGGTGCTGGTGACGCTTAACTATCGGCTGGGGCACCTCGGTTTCTTTGCGCATCCGGCACTGGATGCCGAAGTGCCACAGGGTGAAGCGATCAATAACTTCGCGCTGTTGGATCAGATTGCCGCGCTACAGTGGGTGCAGCGTAATATTACTGCTTTCGGTGGCGATCGGCGCAACGTCACTATTTTTGGTGAATCCTCTGGCGGGCGCAGCGTGCTGTCGCTGTTCACCTCGCCGCTGGCCGCCGGACTGTTTCATAAGGGTATTGTGCAGAGCGCCTACAGTTTGCCGGATAAAAAACGGGCTGAGGCACTGGCCTGTGGCGTGGCCGTGGCGCACCACCTGGGGCTGGATAACGCCACGGCAGAAGAGCTGCGCGCCTTGCCCGCCGACAGCTTCTGGTCGCTGCCCGCTCATTTGGGCAACGGGCCGGTGGCTATCGCGGGCGATCGCGTGCTGCCGAAGCCGATGGTGGAGGTTTTCACTGCGGCACGTCAGCATCGCTATCCGCTGATGATTGGCTATAACAGCGATGAAGCCAGCGTGCTGGAATATTTTGGCGTTAATGCGACCGCCGTTATTACCGAACTGCGTGCCCGACGCCCGCTGGCGCTGAAGCTGATCCGCTCGCTGTATGACGAGCACGATGATGTGCGGCTGGGGCGTAAAGTGGCGCGGGATATGGCGTTTGGCACCATGACCCTGCTGGCTGTGCAGGCGCAGCAGCGGCGGGGCGTGCCGGGATGGCGCTATTACTTTGACTACGTCTCAGAAAACTCGCGCGATCTCTGCCGCTATGGCAGCTGGCACGGCAACGAAATTCCCTACGTTATGGATACGCTGAACGCTGAAAACGTGCAGATGGCGGATCGTCCCTTTACCGCAGGGGATCGGCAGTTTGCCCATCGCGTCAGCGAATACTGGCTGCGCTTTGCGCAGGACGCGACGGAGTTTTCCCATCAGCTGGCGGGCGAAACGCCCTGGCCTGCCTGGCGATCAGGGGAGGATATTACGCTGCGCTTTGGCATGAAGGGAGAGGCGGCAATCGTACCACAGCGCCGCTTTATGCGGCTACGACTGCGCCTGTTGCGTTTGCTGGCGCGTGCGATGGTGCGGCTAACAGTATAACTTTACCAAACGCTGCCGATAACAGTCAGGAAGCCCGCCGGAGAGGCGGTATATCCACGGTTGTTGACCGAACTGAGGCAGCTATGCAGCTATTAAAAAATTTCACCATACGCGCCGTCATGCTTTCTATCCTTGGCCTGTTTTGTTTACTCTGGTCGGCGGTTGGCATGTACAGCGTCCATTCGTTAAATGCCCTGAGCGAAGGGAACAGCGTCGATCGGCAGCTGGTGGCGCAAATGACCACGCTCAGCAAAGGAAACGATCAATACTTTCGCTTTGTGACCCGCCTGTCACGCGTGATGGAGACGCGTGCCGCTGGAGGAACGCCGGACGCCGCGGCGTTTGATAATGTACAAAAAGCGCTTGATGGCATGACGCAGCAGCTGGCGCAGTTTACCTCGGCCGCGCCGGGGCCGATGGATGCCGCCACCTCCACGGCGGTAGAAGAGAGCTGGGCGCGGCTACTGGAGCAGGGCGTCAAGCCGCAGATGCAGCTGGCACAGCAGGGTTCGCTGGAGGATTATCGCCGCCATGCCAACAGCGTGACCCCGGCGCTCAGCCGCGAATTTGGCGCGCTGACGGAAAAATATAACGCGGTGGCGAGCGTGATGCTCGATCAGACGCGCGTCAGCGTGGATCGCATTACCATTATTACTCGCATCACTATTATCGTGGCGGTGATCTGTGGCCTGCTGATCCTGCTGTTTACCGATCGCTATCTGGTCACCATGCTGGTGCGCCCGCTGGATCGCATTCGCGATCGTTTCCGTAGCATCGCCGATGGCGATTTGAGCCAGCCAATTGATGATTTTGGTCGCAACTGTATCGGCAAGCTGGTGCCGCTGCTGCGTGCCATGCAGGACAGCCTGCGCGACGCTGTCAGCGCCATTCGTGGCGGTACGGAGAATATTTATCGCGGCGCGGCGGAAATCTCAATGGGCAACAACGATCTCTCTTCACGCACCGAGCAGCAGGCGGCGGCGCTGGAGCAGACCGCCGCCAGTATGGAACAGCTAACGGCAACGGTGAAGCTGAACGCGGAGAATGCGCGTCAGGCCAGCGAACTGGCTGATAACGCCTCGTTGACCGCCAGCGAAGGCGGCAGGCTGGTAAATGATGTGGTCACTACCATGTCCGGCATTTCAGAAAGCTCAAAGAAAATTGCTGAAATTACCAGCGTAATTAACAGCATCGCCTTCCAGACCAATATCCTGGCGCTGAATGCGGCGGTAGAGGCGGCGCGTGCCGGAGAGCAGGGGCGCGGCTTCGCGGTGGTAGCGAGCGAGGTACGTAACCTGGCCAGCCGCAGCGCCGGTGCGGCAAAAGAGATTGAATCGCTGATTGGTGATTCGGTGCAGCGCGTTAACAGCGGCTCCAGACTGGTTAATGAAGCGGGCAGCACCATGAACGCTATCCTGCAGGCGGTCAGTAACGTTACTGAGATCATGAAACAGATCGCCTCCGCCTCGGAGGAGCAGAGCAAAGGCATCGCGCAGGTAGGAATCGCCGTTGCCGAGATGGATACGGTAACGCAGCAGAATGCCTCGCTGGTTGAGGAAGTTTCTGCCGCCGCCAGCGCGCTGGAGCGCCAGACCGAAGATTTACAGCGTTCGGTAGCGAAGTTCCGGCTGTCAGCGCCGGGCAACAGCCAGGCGGTAAAAGCCTCGCTGTCCATTACCGCGCCGGTGCGACAGCATGCGATGCCCGCCAGCGCTGGCGTGAAGGAGGAATGGGTATCCTTCTGATCCTATTGTCCTGATATCGGCAGGTTGCCGCCCTGATAAGGCGGCAGCCTGTTTTCTTCTCAGGAACCGCTGAACTGCAAATAGGCCACCTGGGTTTGCAGATATTCTTCCAGGCCGTGACGTCCGTCGGCACCGCCGATGCCCGATTTACGCCAGCCAGCGTGAAAGCCCTGCATCGCCTCGAAGTTTTCCCGATTGATATAGGTTTCGCCAAATTTTAGCTGGCGTAGCGCGGTCATCGCGGTATTAAGGTTCTGCGTATAAAGCGAGGAGGTCAGGCCATACTCGCTGTCGTTAGCCAGCGCGATCGCCTCATCCAGCGTGCGGAACGTTGCCACCGGCAGCACCGGGCCAAAAATTTCCTCCTGCATTATTGTCATCTCCTGGGTTACGCCGCTAAGGATGGTGGGCTGAAAGAAATAGCCGGTCGCTGCTGCACGCTTTCCGCCGGTAACCAGCTTCGCGCCCTGTTCCAGTGCTTGCGCAACTTTCTGCTCAACCCGTTGCAGGGCTGCGGCGTTAATTAGCGGGCCCATATCGATGTCGTGCTGTTCCGCGGGATTGCCCCAGCGGATCTGGCTGAACGCCGCCGTCAGGCGCGTCATAAAGGCATCGTAAATTCCTTCCTGTACGTAAACCCGCTCCGCGCAGTTACATACCTGGCCGCTGTTAATGATGCGCGAACTGACGATCGCTTTTACTGCCAGATCGAGATCGGCATCGTTCATCACAATTGCCGGAGCCTTGCCGCCCAGTTCCAGCGAAACCTTCGTCACGTTTTGTGCCGCAGCGGTCATGGTTTGGATACCGGCATTTACGCTGCCGGTCAGGCTTACCATACCGACTTTGGCATTAGCGGCCAGCTCCTGACCGACAACCGGGCCATAGCCGAAAACGATATTAAATACGCCTTTAGGCAATCCTACCTGTTGCACAATCTCAGCAAAGATAGCGGCGTTCAACGGCGTCACCTCACTGGGCTTCAGTACAATGGTATTGCCGGTAATTAACGCTGGTGCCGCTTTGCGGGCGATCAGAAAGAAGGGAAAATTCCACGGCAGAATACCGGTGGTAACGCCGATAGCCCTTTTAAAAACGAAAATATTTTCATTAGGGCGATCGCTCTGCACGATCTCTCCTTCATAGCGTCGTGCCCATTCTGCCATATAGTCCAGATAGTCGGCGGTAAACAGCACCTCAGTTTGCGCCAGCCCCTGCGTTTTTCCGCCTTCAGCCACAATGGTGGCGGTCAGTTCCTTCACGCTGGCGGATTCCGCTGGCGATTTTGTGCAGCCAGACGCCGCGCTCTACTGCCGGTAATGCTTCCCAGGCAGGCTGCGCTGCGGCGGCGGCGTCAATGGCGCGTCGGGCATCCTCCACGCTGCCTTCCGGCACCCGTGCGATGACGATTTCCGTTGATGGGTTAACAACATCAATCCAGTTGCCCTGATGTGAAGTGAATGCGCCATCAATAAACATCTGCTTTTGTAGGGTACTCATCGGCCAGGTCTCCGTTATTGATTATGGCTTTCGTGGTTAATGAAAAGATAATGATTTGTATCATTCATCCACCTTGACCTGCCACATCGTGTTTTACCTTCACCTCATTGCCAGAATTAGCGTTTAGCTGGCAAAAACACACGAATTTCCACAATAACAGCGGTAACAGGGTTAATTTGGTTGAGTTGCAACAGGTTATGAACCGAATTTCACGTTTACTGGTGCAGCGGTGATGTAATGGATTTGTGATCGCTATCGAGACTACCTGCTTATTTTTGCCACAGTGTGCGTCGACAGGGCAGTCAGCTAAAGGCTGAGGGGGAAATGAACTCTTTAGACTCGCGGTAACCGGGAGAGTCTTCTCCTGCGGCCTCAACCTTATAAAGGAATAACGATGAACAACGCAATCCTGGCAGGTATCTTGTGGCATCTGGTGGGCGCTGCCAGCGCCGCCTGCTTTTATGCTCCGTTTAAACGCGTCAGACAGTGGTCCTGGGAAACGATGTGGTCGGTAGGCGGCATTATGTCGTGGTTGATTCTGCCGTGGGCGGTGAGTGCCGTACTGCTGCCTGATTTCTGGGGCTACTTCCAGCAGTTCACGCTGGCTCAGCTGCTGCCGGTGTTTCTGTTCGGTGCCATGTGGGGCATCGGCAACGTGAACTACGGGCTGACAATGCGCTATCTCGGGATGTCGATGGGTATCGGCATCGCCATTGGCATTACGCTGGTAGTGGGAACATTAATGACGCCGCTGTTGCAGGGGCGCTTTATGGTGTTGTTCAGCTCCACCGGGGGGCGTATGACGCTACTGGGCGTGCTGGTTGCGCTAATTGGCGTTGGTATTGTGTCTCGCGCAGGTTTCCTGAAAGAGCGCGCGATGGGGATCAGCGCCGAAGAGTTCAACCTGAAAAAAGGCCTGTTACTGGCGGTAATGTGCGGGATTTTCTCTGCCGGAATGTCGTTTGCGATGGATGCGGCGAAGCCGATGCATGAAGCGGCTGCCGCTGCCGGTATCGATCCGCTCTACGTAGCGCTGCCCAGCTATGTGGTGATTATGGGCGGCGGTGCGATGGTTAATCTGGCCTACTGCTTTATCCGCCTGGCGGTTAAACCTTCACTGTCGCTGCGCGCCGATCTCTCGCTGGCGAAGCCGCTGCTGCTCGCCAATGTTAGCTTTGCGATGCTGGGTGGCCTGATGTGGTATCTACAATTCTTCTTCTACGCCTGGGGCCACGCCAATATCCCGCCACAGTACGATTTTGTCAGCTGGATGCTGCATATGAGCCTGTATGTGCTGTGCGGCGGTATTGTAGGTCTGCTGCTGAAAGAGTGGCAGTCGGTAGGGCGTCGTCCGGTCAGCGTACTTTCCGTTGGCTGTCTGGTAATTATCCTGGCGGCGAACATTGTTGGTCTGGGTATGGCAGGTTAACCAGTCGGGCAGGGAGGCCAGCCGCGTAAGACGCGTGCTGGCCTTGTTTATTGCTCCGGTACGGGCTGAACGCCTTTACCGGTACGCATAAAACGCTGCCGCCATGCGCTGGGCGTCAGCTGGGTTTCGCGGGTAAATACCACAGAAAAGTAGTTACTGTCGTCAAAGCCACAGCGTGCTGCCACCTCGCCAATCAGCAGATCGGTACTGCGCAGCAGATGTTTTGCCTGGCAGAGCCGTAACTGGCGCAGATAGTGACCAATTGTCATGCCGGTTTGCTGACGGAAGAGCTGCTTCAACGCCCGTTCGCTGAGCTGATTATGGTGGCAGAAGGCGGCGAAATCGAAAGGGCGTCCGGTATTGGCCTGAATGGCCGACATCAGCAGATCGAGCTGCTCTCCTTCCGGTAGCTCCCCGGCGCGTTCGGCCACGTAGCGATGCCGCCGCAGAATCAGCGTTAACTGCAAAAACAGCGCCTCTGCCAGCTGCATCGACAGCATATCGGTCTTACGGCTTTCCTGCTCCAGCTGAGAAATTACCCCGCGTACCAGCGCCATGCCGCGCGTGGTCAAACGCCAGTGGGCGTGATAGTCGGCATCATCCAGCGGCAGCAGCTGCGACCACTCCAGCCCCAGCCGAAAGCGCTCCGGGCAGTAAAGAATGTTATCCAGCACCAGATCGTTGACCGATTCGAAGCTGTGGCAGTCGTTATGACGGATATAAAAAAGATCGCCGCAGGTTATCAGCCACGGGCGATCGTTCAGCACATGCAGGCCGTTGCCGCGCCAGACGATGACGATCTCATTAAATTCATGACAATGCGGAGAAAAGACAGGCTGCGGGGCGCGATCCTCTACCGCCACCGGCATCGCTTCTGAAGGAAAATAGTCCGCTTTCGCCAGTATTAGCCCCATGCTGTGCTCCTGTTACCACATCTGCTGCCGCTCAGCGCGCGGCGCGCAGCCAAATTCCCGGCGAAACAGCGTGGAAAAATGATTGCTGTCGCCAAACCCGCACTGATAGGCGATATCGGTTATGCGCATATCGCTGTGGCGCAGCAGGTGACGTGCCTGCAACAGCCGTAGCCGGTTCAGATAGCGCTGCGGCGTGCTGCCGGTCTGCTGCTTCAGCTGGCGATGTAGCGTGCGCAGCGACAGTGAGAAGCGATCGGCCAGCGCATCCCAGTCGATATCCTCGCTGTAGTGTTCGTTTAGCCAGTCAAGCAGCCGCAGCAGGCGCGCCTCCTGCGCATCACTTTCCTGTTCACGGCAGCCCTGGCGTAGCAGCAACAGCAGCTGCATAAAGGTCAGTTCCTGGCGCAGGCGCTGTTCGGTGGCATCGCCGTCTTCGGGCACCTGTAACTGTGCGATCAGTATTTTAGCCTGCGCCATTACCCGATTGCTGATGCGCCAGTGGGAAGGGTAGCGCCCGTCGCGCTCCTGCGGCAACAGATCCTGTAGGCCGGTCAGAAAGCGAAACGCCTGCGGGCCGCGCCACAATACATTGGTTAAATAAAGGTTCTCGGTTTGCTCATAAAGATGACGGTCATGATCGCGTACAAAGCAGACGCAGCCGCCACAGAGCGACTGAGGCTGACCGTTAAAGATATGGATACCTGCGCCCTGTTCCACCAGCACAATTTCATGAAAATCGTGGTGATGTTCCGGAAACATTCCCTGCGGTGCCCGCGGTTCGATCGCTATCGGCTGATCGCCGTCAGAGAAAAAATCAGCGCTATGTAACACGGTCATCTGTGCATCCTCATTTATCTGTTTGCGACCGATACTAGTCAGCGCGCGCCTAAATTACCTTGAAATTTGCACCGCAAAACAGCCTTAAACGGTTAATTTTTCAAGAAACGACTGAAAATATTCAGAATTGCGGCAAGAGTCACATCGCATTGTCGGCGCAATGAAAAACAGAACTGTGAGTTGCTTCACGTCTTTCTTTACGCCCCTGCCAGCGGGCGTTCTGAAGTGGCAGCCTCAGCAAGGTGTGGAACTGGCGGCATTTTTACACTGGTGAGCATGTTTCATCAGGAAGCGAATCATATGACGCACCACAATTTTGTAGCCATCGATCTCGGCGCCTCCAGTGGCCGCATTATGCTGGCACAGTACCAGCCGGAAGAGCAGTCGCTGACGCTGGAGCAGATTGGCCGCTTCGCTAACCAGCGCCAGCAAAAACAAGGATATGACTGTTGGGATCTGGATGGCCTTGAGCAGGCGATCCGCGACGGGCTGGAACAGCTGCTGGAAAGAGGCATCGTGCCGGAAAGTATTGGTATCGATACCTGGGGCGTGGATGTGGTGATGCTCAATCAGGCAGGTGAACGTGTCGGCCTGCCGGTTTCTTACCGCGATAAGCGCACTCACGGTCTGATGGCGCAGGCACAGCGCGAACTGGGACGCGATCTTATCTGGCAGCACACCGGCATTCAGTTCCTGCCGTTTAACACCCTTTATCAACTGCGTGCGTTCAGCCAAATGCATCCAGAACTGCTGGCTGAAGTGGCACATGTGCTGATGATCCCCGATTACCTGCAATATCGCCTTACCGGTCAGCTGAACTGGGAATATACCAACGCCAGCACGACGCAACTGCTGAATCTGGCAACCGGCGAATGGGATCGCCAGCTGCTGAGCTGGGCAGGTGCGCGGGCAGAATGGTTCGGCACGCCGCAGATGCCAGGCACGCCGGTGGGCGAATGGCAAAGCCGCAGCGGTCTGCGTATTCCGCTGGTGGCGGTAGCAACGCACGATACCGCCAGTGCGGTGCTGGCAACGCCGCTGGCCGCGCCTGATGAGGCTTATCTCTGTTCCGGTACCTGGTCGCTGCTCGGCTTTGAAAGCCAAACGCCCTTCAATAATCAAGCGGCGCTTGACGTCAACGTGACTAACGAGGGCGGCGCGGAAGGGCGCTACCGGGTGCTGAAAAATATCATGGGGCTGTGGCTGCTACAGCGCATTTGCAGTGAACTGGAAATCACCGATCTCTGCGCTCTGATCGATGAGGCGGCGTGCTATCCCGCCTGCCAGTCGATTATCGACGCCAACGATGCCCGTTTTATCAATCCGGCCAGTATGGTGCGCGAAATCCAGGATGCCTGTGCAGAGCAGGCGATGCCGGTGCCTCACAGCCCGGTGGCACTGGCCCGCTGTATCTTTGACAGCCTGGCGCTGCTTTATCGTCAGGTGGTGGAGGAGCTATCGACGCTGCGCGGTTCAGCCTTTAGCCGCCTGCATATCGTTGGCGGCGGTAGCCAGAATCCGCTGCTTAACCAGCTGTGCGCTAACGCCTGCGGCTTGCCGATTTCTATCGGTCCCGTTGAAGCCTCCACGCTGGGCAACATCGGCAGCCAGCTTATCGCCCGTGGCGAACTGGCGGATGTGGACGCTTTTCGCCGCTGCGTGGCAAAAAACTTTCCGTCTCAAATCATTCAACCACTCTCAGACAGCGCGCTGACCGACAGCTGGTCGCGTTTTCAGGCGCTAAAACAACCGCGTAAGGAATTATGCTTATGACCAGGCTTACAGAACAGGCTTTTGAACTGGCGAAACAACGCTTTGCCGATATCGGCGTCGATGTGGAAGCCGCAATGAATCAGCTGGATCGCATCCCGGTTTCCATGCACTGCTGGCAGGGTGATGATGTACGCGGTTTTGAAAATCCTCAGGGCGCGTTAACCGGCGGTATTCAGGCGACCGGCAACTATCCGGGACGTGCGCGTAACGCCGCCGAACTGCGGGCAGACGTGGATCTGGCGCTGTCGCTGATTCCGGGGCCGAAGCGGTTTAATCTGCACGCCATCTATCTGGAAAGCGATCGCCCGGTCGATCGTAATGAAATCGAGCCGCAGCACTTCGCTAACTGGGTCAGCTGGGCGAAAGAACGCCAGCTGGGACTGGATTTTAATCCGACCTGCTTTTCCCATCCGTTGAGCGCTGACGGTTTTACGCTCGCTCATGCGGATAAAAATATTCGTCAGTTCTGGATCGATCACTGTAAGGCCAGCCGTAAGGTTTCCGCCTGGTTCGGTGAACAGCTCGGTACGCCCTCGGTAATGAATATCTGGGTGCCGGACGGGATGAAAGATCTCACTGTCGATCGCTTCGCGCCGCGCCAGCGTCTGATGCAGTCTATTGATGAAGTGCTGACGGAAAAACTCGATGCGGCACACCACATCGATGCGGTGGAAAGCAAGCTGTTCGGTATCGGTGCTGAAAGCTATACCGTTGGCTCAAATGAATTCTGTCTCGGCTACGCCGCCAGTCGGCAGATCGCCCTGACGCTGGATGCCGGACATTTCCATCCGACTGAGGTGATTTCTGACAAAATCTCCACCGTGATGCTTTATGTGCCGCGCCTGCTGTTGCACGTTAGCCGCCCGGTACGCTGGGACAGCGACCATGTCGTGCTGCTGGATGATGAAACCCAGGCCATCGCCCAGGAGATCGTGCGTCAGAAACTGTTCGACAAAGTACATATCGGCCTGGACTTCTTCGATGCCTCCATCAACCGCATCGCTGCCTGGGTTATCGGCACGCGCAATGCGAAAAAAGCGCTGCTGCGTGCGCTGCTGGAACCGACCGATAAGCTGCGGGCGCTGGAATCTGCCGGTGATTACACCGCGCGCCTGGCGCTGCTGGAAGAGCAAAAATCGCTGCCGTGGCAGGCAGTTTGGGAAATGTGGTGCGAACGCCACGATGTCCCGGCGGATGCAGGCTGGCTGCGCAGCGTGCGTGATTATGAAGAACAGACCCTCAGTAAACGCTAAGGATTTTACAATGCAATCAATTCTTTCTTCCTGGTTTGTGCAGGGTATGGTGAAAGCCACCAGCGATATGTGGCTGAAGGGCTGGGACGAGCGCAACGGCGGTAATGTCAGTATGCGTTTGCTGCCGCAAGAGGTGGCGGATTTTGCTCATGATTTCGTTGCCGAACCCCGCTGTGTCGAGCTAACCCATCCGGCACCTGGCCTGGCGAACGACTGGTTTATCGTTACCGGCTCCGGCAAATTTTTCCGCAATGTCCAGCTCGATCCGGCTGACAGCCTGGCGCTGCTGCAGGTGGACGAAAAGGGGCTTTCCTACAAAATTCACTGGGGGCTGGCAAACGGTGGCCTGCCGACGTCGGAGCTGGCGGCCCATTTTCAGTCGCACAGCGTGCGTAAGCAGCTGACCAACGGTGCCGATCGCGTGATCATGCACTGCCATGCCACCAATTTTATGGCGCTCAGCTATGCGATTGAACTGGATTCGGCGCGGCTGACCCGCCTGCTCTGGGAAGGCAGTACCGAATGTCTGGTGGTATTCCCGGACGGCGTCGGTATTGTGCCGTGGATGGTGCCCGGCACTGACGAGATCGGCAACGCCACCGCAGAGCAGATGGCTTCTCACAGCCTGGTTATGTGGCCTTTCCACGGCATTTTTGGTGCCGGACCGACGTTAGATGAAACCTTCGGTCTGATCGATACCGCGGAAAAATCTTCCGAAGTGGTGGTGAAAGTGCTTTCGATGGGCGGCATGCGCCAGAGCATTACTACCGAACAGCTGGTAGCGCTGGGCAAACGCTTTAAGGTCAAGCCGTGGCAGGCGGCGCTGGATATTGGGCCAGCCTATGTTGCGTAAAGCGTTCGTTATGCAGGTCTATCCGCACTGTCATGAAGCCTATCAGCAGCGCCACTCTCCCATCTGGCCAGAGCTGGAACAGACGCTGAAGGCGCATGGCGCGCATCACTACAGCATCTTCCTTGATGAACAGCGCAGCCTGTTATTTGCCTGCGTGGAGATTGAATCGGAAGAACGCTGGGAAGCGGTAGCGCAAACGGAAGTATGTCAGCGCTGGTGGGCATCGATGCGTGAGCTGATGCCAACCAACCTTGACAACAGTCCGGTCAGCCAGCCGTTAAAACAGGTGTTTTATCTGCCATAAAAAAAGGGCGGTGAAGGCCGCCCTTTTTGATCGTTAAGTCACGTATATGATTGCCCGTCAGTTCCGCCTTTGATTAGCCATTGCTGCGCAGTTGAGGGTAGCGGCGGAAAATAAAAATGCACCAGAACAGCGCCAGCAGGCCAATAACGGCGCCGACATTGCCAACGTCCGCCATTCTGAAATGCAGGCTGACCTGATTTCCCAGTAGCGCCCCGGCACCGATACCGATATTGTAAATACCAGAAAACAGCGACATCGCCACGTCAGTCGCATCCGGTGCCAGCGACAGTACCCGCACCTGCATCGCCAGGCCTATCGTCATCATGCCCATCCCCCAGACAATGCAAAGCACCGATACGGCAAACGGGTGTACCGCCGCAAGCAGCAGCAGCCCCATACAGAGGGTGATCAGCCCAATCGCGCTCAGCAGTAGCGCCGAAGGGAGTTTATTGCCGAGCAGACTGAAAATAATGCTGCCGATAATACCGGCGCTGCCAAAGATCAACAGCAAAAAGGTCGTGAAGTTCTCACCCTGCGAGGCGATCGCCTGCATAAAAGGCTCGATATAGCTGTAGGCGGTATAGTGCGCCGTCACTACCAGCGTCACCAGGAAATACATACTGACCAGCGCCGGACGTTTAAACAGCATCGGCACGCTGCTAAGCGAACCGGTATGTTCGCTGGGCAGTTTCGGCAGCAGCTTAACCAGGATTAGCATCAGGGCCAGCGCTGAGACACCAATCATGCCAAAAGTAGTACGCCAGCCCAGGTACTGACCGATAATGCGTCCGATCGGCACGCCTAATACCATCGCCAGCGCGGTGCCGGTAGCCAGCATGCTGAGCGCCTGGGTTTTCTTACCGGCAGGCGCAACGCGAATCGCCAGCGAAGCGGTGATTGACCAGAAAATCGCATGCGCCAGCGCAATACCGATGCGCGAAGCCACCAGCACCCAAAAATTCCATGCCAGCAGCGATAGCACATGACTCAGGGTGAACAGCATGAAAATAGCGGTGAGCAGTAAACGCCGCTCGATATTGCGCGTGACCAGCATCAGCGGCAGCGACATTAACGCCACCACCCAGGCGTAGATAGTCAGCATTACGCCCACCTCCGGCGTTTTCATCGCAAACGAGGCGGCGATATCGGAAAGCAGGCCCACCGGAACAAATTCAGTGGTATTAAAAATAAAAGCTGCCACAGCCAGCAGCACAACTCGTAGCCAGGCTGTTTTACGGGAAACGGGTGTTTGCATGGGATTTACTGAATGCCAGACGCATGAAAGAGTTAAAGAAGATAGTGATGTTAGCATCAAAAGGTGACGTGCATCACATTACGCCGTCTATTGTGGTTGATTTAACGTGCAAGTGAAACAGTGAAAATAAAAAAAACGGCGCGGTGGGGCAGAAGGCTGACCTGAATTTTATCGCGCTCTGTTTACCTTGCCTGAAGCGCATCGCCCGCCAGCCGGGCTTTACTGGGGGCAGACGGGGGAGATATTTATGAATATGTGCCCCCGCCTGCGGGTTATCTTCAAAAAAGTAACTGTGTTTGTTATATTATTTTGCATTGATTCTTCACCGCCGTGGCCCCAAAAAGAACCATATCCGCCGTAACCCAGGATGATGAAATGTTAGATTACCGCTTCCCGACAGCTTTGCAGATGGTTTTGAGCGTAGCGATGGCGGAGCAATCAGGAAAACGTTCCACCAGCGCCATTCTGGCGTATGGTCTGGAAGCAAATCCCAGCTTTATTCGTAAATTAATGGTGCCGCTTACGCGTGATGGCATTATTGTTTCCACGTTGGGCCGCACCGGTTCGATTCATCTTGGACGCCCGGCCGATCAAATTACGCTACGCGATATTTATGTTTCGGTGATCGAGGATAAAAAAATCTGGGCCTCACGACCTGAGGTTCCGGCCCGCTGCGTGGTTAGCGCTAACGCCTGCTGGTACTTTAAGTCTATCGCTCAGGAGGCGGAAGAGGCCTCGCTGAAAGTGCTGGCGAAGCGTACGGTAGCCGATGCGCTGGAAGAGCTACAGAAAAAAGATACCAGCGGCTGCGATGCCGTCCCGGAACCCGAACCGGAAGATCTGAGTAAGAAGAGCCGCTAAATGCGGCTTTTTTTATGGTTAAAATAAGCCCGCTATGGCGTATTACGCGGCGATTGCCGGAGCGTATTCAGCGGCTCAGGCAGGCCTGAATGGTTTATTTCATTAGTTACAACATACTATAGGGCTAAGAATTAAACCACATCAGCATTGTGCAACTATAAAAGTCAACCAGAGAAAAACGGGGAATATTTACCGGTTAAAAAGATGTTTTGCTTAAGTGATTGATATTAAGTATGAAAATAACACGTCGTTAATCATAGTAACATTCCTGATGCTCTTCATTTTTATCCATAATTTTATTATAGATATAGCCAAATATGCACCATAAAAGAAAAGCCGTTACTATCCATAACATTACTGATGTCATCCTAAAAATAAACGCGGGGCATCTTATCTTTGTTTTAGCGAAGTTTCAATTAACGGCATTGCCTGAGACAGAAATATGCGTTTATCTTTTAATTAAAAACGTCGGTATTAAATAAAAGTTAAATAGTCTCTTATTGATTATAAAAATATCGTCAATCCGGAAAAATAAAAATATCAATGCGCATCCCGACGCCGCCATATCTGTTCCCACTGCTGTTCCAGCCGACGGCTGGTGCTGTCAGTAGCAACCGCGCCAGCCAGCTCGCCGGTAAAGGCGCTCAAAACGCTGCTGAGTTCAATTTCAATCTGACCGCTTGCGCTCGTTCGCCACAGCAACCTGCCGGACTGCATTGCCATTTCAAGCTCGACAGCTGACCTGCGAGTCATATTTTCCACTTCAGCTATTTGCAGCCACATGACGAATCGTCTCCGTTGCGATTACCTGTCAATGGTATCGGCAAAAACAGTCAAATCCTGATTGATTAATAAAAAGTTTTATACTTCAAATGGTTGTTGGCAGGTCTATGCCTTGTTTTGCCTGTGGCCGCAGGGGAAGGGGCTTTTAATGTATCAATATAATTTGCAATTTCTGACAAATTCAGTCACCGTTAAATGTAACTGCAACAGATACTGATACTATTAGCCCTGGCGACGGGAGAACAATGATGAGAAGTGACGCATTTATTCACGATCTGATTGACTGGATTGATAACAATATCGAAGGCCGACTTAATCTGGATACCGTATCGGAGCGGGCGGGTTACTCCAAATGGCACCTGCAACGCATGTTTAAAGAGCATACCGGCTATCCGCTGGGCGAATATATTCGTTCACAGAAGCTGAAAAAATCGGCGGATCGCCTGACGACCAGCAACGAACCGATCTTAAACGTCGCTATTTCGTTAGGTTTTGATTCCCAGCAATCCTTTAATCGTAGCTTTAAACGCCAGTTTGGGCAGGCGCCCGGCGCGTGGCGTCGTAGCGCAGGGCAGCAGCACGATAAATCACTGCAACGCTAAGTGAACGCCAGGGCCGGACTTTCCGGCCCGCGTGGTTTATTTCCCCTGGTTACACGTTTTTATCGGCGCGCCGTCGTCAGTTTTGATTCGCATTGACCCTGTCATTTTCCGGATAATCGTAAAACGTTCAGCTGCCGTCATTCAACTTGTGTGAATGCAGTAACCCAACGGACATTCCGCTCAGATAATCAGGCTGCTATAGTGCCCGCATCGTTGCTACGTCATAAAAAATTATGTCTAAGAAACTTTGGCTGGGCCTGATTCTTGTACTGGCGGGCGCTTTTATCGGCCTGCGTCCTCATTTTTCTTCGCAGAAGGATGCCGGGCAGGCTACTAAGACAAATGATATTAATGCGCTGACCGCCGAGCGGCGGGTTGCGCGTTATCTGCAACAGCATCAGCGCTTGCCAGATTATTACATCACCAAAAGCCAGGCGCGACGCCACGGCTGGGTAGCCGCAAAGGGAAACCTCTGCCAGGTACTGCCGGGGCGCGCTATCGGTGGCGATCGTTTTGCCAACCGGGAAGGTGGTCTGCCGGCGCATGCCGGACGAAACTGGTATGAGGCAGACGTTAACTATCGCTGCGGGCGTCGTGGTACCGATCGCCTGCTTTATTCCAGCGATGGCCTTATCTACCTTACCACCGACCACTACCGTACTTTTCATCGTCTGGAGTAAGCCGTGCTGGAAATGCATTTTGACTTCTCGATTCTTAACAGCCGGATGGCCTTTTATCGCAGCTTTGCTGAACAGAGCGGCGCAGGCGAGCATTTTGGCGCGAATCTGGATGCGTTGTGGGATGTCCTGACCGGAGAGTTGGCGTTACCGGCGCGCCTGTGGCTGTACCATTTGCCGCCCCGCGCCGAACGGGGCGAACTGGCAGCCATTATTGCGTTACTGGAAGAGGCCGCCTGCGAGCTGGACGGCGAGTTGATTTTACAGCCTGCCTGACGCTCAGCAAAACGCGGGACGCATCCGCCCGTCCCGCTAATTTTTACCCCTGAATCAGCTTCAGCGCTTTCAGCAACGGCAGACGCGCAGCGTCGTCGATTTCGCTGCCGCCGGCATAGCCGTTATTTTCAACAATCAACGTGTTCAGCCCAACCAGCCAGTCATAAATATAAAATGCGGTGGTATTCGCAGGCGCGGCGGAGAGCCGCGTCAGGCGCTGCGCGTGACCAAAGCTGACGGCGGGCGTCTGCGGCTGCGCAAAAATTTTATTGCCGCGGTTCACGCGGCTGTCGGGCCGTTCGGCAGCCTCACGCTTAAGAAAACCGAGCCAGGCAACAAAATCGCCCAGTACGGTGAGCGCACGTGATACCTGACGATCGACTTTCCCTTCGCGCGGTGCGCCAGGCGCTTCATGTTCGGTCAGCGTACGCAGCAGGTTACCGGCGACATCAAGACGGAAGCTGGCGGTGATCAACTCCTCAACCAGCATCTGCATGGCGTTTTTACTTATCCCTAACAGGGAGAGCAGGCCATCATTGTCGGGCAGGCTGCGTAGGTGATGGATCCAGTAGCGCTGTACATTATGAGCAAACAGGCTGTCGCAGTCCGGCGTCGTATCTTCGCTGTCGCTGGCCAAAGTCGGTGCGGGACGATCGCTGAACAGATCGAACTCAAAGCCGATACCAAAATGGCTGCTGGGCAGATCGGGTTCGGCGGGCAAGTGTTGCGCACCGCTCGGCTGTTGCTGCGGCAGCAGATAGATAGCGCGTAGCTGCTCACGCGAAGGCTGTAGCCGTTCCAGCAGTTCACCGTGCAAACCGGTGCGGGTTTGCAGTGCCTTCAGCAGGCTGTCGGCGATTTGCTGCTTGTGCTGTAAATCATCGACCGGCTGGGCCCAGTTAATCAGCAGGCGCTCGCCCAGCTCAAGGCGCACACGCTGTACGCGCCCCTGTAGCCGCGCCAGCCGGCCTTCTGCTTTTACCTCAGCCTGTAGCCAGGCGGCCATGCGTTCAATACCGCCCGCATCCTGTGCCAGCATCGATCCCCAGTCGCTGCCCGCCACGCCGGTTTGACGCTGTACCGCTTCATCAATATTCACCGGTTGCAGGTAACGCCCGTCAAAGCGGGTCACCGCCCAGATCAGTACCGGCTTTTGCGCGTTTGGCCTTTCTCCTTCGGCACGCGGCATGGTTTTCAGCCACTGCGTCAGCATGCGCCCCACCTGGCTGGCGTCCTGACGCTGGCTGGCGGCGGTGCAAACCAGCACGCGATCCAGCGCCTGGCGTTCGCCATAAAATTCAAGAAACAGCGCGCGTCGGGCGCGCATCAGGCGTGCCGCCAGAGGATTACGCTGCGCGGCCTGCGCCTGTTCATGGCGTGCGTCTTCTTCCAGTGCGGCACCGTAACCGGGAATATCTACCGCTTCGACGCGATCGAACAGCGCCTGACGCGGCGGCATGGCAAGGGGAATCAGCACCTCCAGCGTCAGCAGCGTCAGCTCCGCCAGGGAAAGCGGCACCGGGCGCTGGCTGCGCGTTGGTGTGCAGGGTATTACTTCCACCAGACGATCCTGCGCGCCGTTCAGCGTGCTCGTTGCGTTGCTGAACAGCAGCTCTGATGGCAGCAGGGCGTCATCAACCAACAGCGAAAGCGGTGCCAGCACGCTCGGCGCATGATGCAGCGCGTGCAGCGTATGCGCCAGCTGACGCCACAGCGCGGTCAACGTTTCATCGTCGTTCCATAACAGCGCCAGCAGCTGGGCACGATCGTCCACGTCGAGCCAGGGGGCCAGTTCGCAGGCCTGCGGCCAGAAATGACGGTTAAGCAGCGCGGCACGCCCGCTATCCTGACGGCGACAGAAATCCCACAGCGCCACCAGCTCCTCGCTTGCCATGCCTTCCACCGGCTGTGGCTGACGCAGACGCTGCAAATGTTCCAGCCGCGCCTCCAGCGTTTTCGCTTCGCTGTCGCCTTTTGGCTGCTGTAAAAAGGCGGTCAGTACCATGCGGGTCATTTCCGCCTCGCTCAGCAGCGTCAGCGTCAGCGGCCTCACCATATCTTCGGCAATGTGCAGGTGGCTGAAGCGGATCGCCATGCCATAATCCTGATTGCCGGGGTTGATGTGGGTCAGGTAATCGAGCGTTTTACCGGCGAGCTGGGTAGCCAGCCGCCCCTGGGCATCACCGACCAGCGCCTGTAGCAGCGAAGCCTTGCCCGCCTGGGAAAGGCCGTAAAAGCCGATGGTCTGCGCCTGTGCCAGCGCGGTTTCCGTCTGGCGCAGCTGATATTTACCGCGGCGCAGCGCCAGCTTCAGACCATCCGCCTCCATATCCAGGCGCGGCGACTGCACGCGCTGGGCATCGACCCAGGCCAGCGCCCGATCGATACCGTGATTCATGTTCTCAACCTGCTGGCTGAGGGGCGATGCCTGCTGTGTCAGCGTAACGGCTCTCATTTCTTAAATACGCTCCCGCTGTCGATCCAGTATTGGGCATTGGCATTGCCGCTGGCGGACAATGTATTAAGTTTCAGGCTGAGCTGCGATAGCGGCACGCGCGTACCGTCATCCAGTCGGGCGTCGGCCAGCACGAAACGCTCTGGCGAACCGGACTGTGCGCCGGGTTCCACCGCCAGCTTCACGCGCAGCACGCTGTCGCCAGCCACTTTGCGCGCCAGCTGCGCGTCGTTAAGGGTCAGGCTATAGAGCGGCGAGGCCAGCCAGCGGTCGTTATCCAGCTGGCGGAACCCCAGGCAAACATTGCCGCGAATCTGGAAGCTGCTCTTGCGATCCGGCGTCCAGGACGGATCGTCGAGATCGATCTCGCTGTAGCAGACGTTATCGCTGGTAAGCGCGTGATTATCATCCAGCATGCCGAGGTAGCGAATGGTCGAGTAGGGCTGGAAATCGCCCGCTTTGAACCAGAAGCTTGAAAGGCGCAGATCGAGCGCCAGCAGGCAGAGCATCGCGCCGACGGCGGCGGTCGACTTCGGGTTATCGATGCGCCCCATTTTATTAAACGGATACCAGTCGCTGGTGTGATAGCCCTCCAGCGAGAGAATGCGGCTGCCCGGCAGCGGTTGCAGATGACGGAACAGCGCCTGTACGCCGGGGAAACGCGAAGGGCGTCCGGTTAACAGCAGCACATCGCAGCTGTAAAGCGACACCACTTCCGCCATCGAGCGTAACGCAGGAACGATCGCCATGCGATGCGACAGAAACTCGCCGTGCAGTTTGCTGAGGCTAACCACCATCGGCACCTGCAAAATATCAAACGTCTGCTGCCCACCGAGGGCGCGCTGCGCCTCGCTGTTGATGTAGTCCAGCACTGCCGCGCCGGGGCGCTGCGTCAGCAGCTCACCATACAGCGCCTCAATTTCGGCGCTGACGTCGAGCGGATCGTAGCTTTCATAGCGCTCCAGTACCGCCTGCGCCAGCGGAATAAACAGTTGAAGCGTTGCCTGCTGGCGTAGCGTGGAGAAGCCGTCCATACGTCCGTCATAGCCGAACAGCTTATCCAGCAGAATATCGGGATTCGCCAGTCCGGCCCGCTTCAGCGCGGCATGCAGCGCAGGCAGCACATAGAGCTGGATGACATCCAGCAGGATATCGTCACCGGCCACCTTAAAACCTTCGCGGAACAGCAGGCGCGGGTTAATCTTGACGTTATTGCCCTGGCCGTCATCAAGCGCATAGTGGGTAATTGCCAGATCGGTGGTGCCGCCGCCAATATCGATCGAGGCGATGCGCAGGGTTTTGCCCGCCGGTTCATCAGCCTCACGCAGGCGATCGGGGCGCGCCATGCTGGCGAAAAACGCCTCGGCGCGCCCGGCGAAATTGACCTGAGTTTCGTTAAACAGGTAAACCATCTGACCGCAGGTCGCTTCATCCCACTCCATCTGTACATCAGGAATCGGGCGGCTGCTGAGTGCGTTTCGGTCGTCGCGATCGAAGGCGGCATCGGTGGGATGCCAGCCCATCGCTTTCCACACCAGCCCGATGGCGTCCTGCATCCGGCAGCGGAAGATTTCCCGCTCCGGCTTTGGCATCGCCGAGGGCAGCGTCAGAATGATATGCCGCAGCTGACGCGGCGCGTAGCTGTGCGGCATCTTCTGCCGCTGAGCGGCGCTGTTCATCTGCATCATCGCCTGCGCCAGCAGTTCACTGAGCATAAAGGTCATCAGCGAACTGCGGCTGTAGTGGGCGGAGAAAACCGGCAGCCGATCCTCTTCAGGAATGCGCCACAGCGGTTCGCCTTCGTCATTAATCAGCGTCATCAGCGGCTCGGCGATCGCCTGTGGTTCTGCGCGATCGCTGCGGTTAAAGCGCCAGCCAGCGGCGTAGCGCGCCTCATCCCACAGATAACGGCGCGGGCTGGAAATGCCGGTGGTGCCTTCGGTTCCGGCACGTTGTAACGACATGCGGCTCGCTTCGCGTCCAACGCGCGTCAGCGACGGCCAGACAAACGCGCCGTCGCGCCCGCTCTCCAGCGAGAAATTCTTTTTACCGAAGCTGGCTTCGGCGAACTCTACGCGGCTGTCGAACATTTCGTTGTAGACGTGGTGCGGCAGTGAAAGATCGCGCAGCTGTAGCTCATAGGTCTGCTTCAGCCCGTTGACCTCATCGGGATGATCTTCCACCAGGATGCCGCAGGTATGAGAGTTGCCCACGTCGAGGATCAGATCGACATTTACCACCGGCTCCTGCAACGTTGCCGCCAGCACGCGGATATCGGTGAGCGCCAGCTGGTTGCCAAGCAGCTCCAGCAGGTTCAGGTAGTGTGCCTGATACTCAAATTCACGCAGCGCCAGCTTGATTTCGCTTTCACGACGCGCTTCCTGCTCCGTGGCGCGCTGGGTAAAGACTTCGCGCAGCCAGCCGTCTACCCAGGTGAGATCGAGAAACTCGCCCAGCTCGTAATTATGCCAGGCGAGGGCGAAAGCCACGCCGTTATTGGCGTCGGCGGGCGTCAGCATCAGGCTGGCCTGTTCGCTCTCATCGGCACAGCTCTGGGTGTCAAAGGCCATCACCACGCGGTGGGTGTTACCATCCGCATCGGGGCTATCCAGCGCAATGATCTGCATACGTGCCCAGTTTTCCGGGCCGCCGATAAACTGGCGCGGCGGGGCGCAGCGCAGGATCGGCAGCGGTAGCCACAGGCCGTTTAACAGCGCCAGCGACTGGGCCAGCGTGGTGCTGCACTCAGGCTTCACCACTTCCGGCGCCGCGCCGTTTTCCAGCGGCAGCAAATAGCGCCCGCTGGCGGCGTCATGCGTGATGCGCAGCAGCGGGCCGTTCGCCGTCTGGCGTACAAAACAGCGCGGCTGGCTGTCGTTGAGGCTGATAGCGAAATCGAGAAACTGAATGCCGCTGTCGGCGATCAGCGTAATTTTTTGTTTAAAATCTGTGATGGGCGCCAGCATTGTTATTTACTCTCACGCTTGATCGATATCGGATATGTGACATCGCTGCCAAATTGCGCTTCACACACGGCGGCGCCATCTCCCTGTTTACATACCAGCTGCGGCATTTTATAGCGGGTACCGTTAGCGCAGCGCGCAGTATAACGGCTGTTAATCACCAGATTGCCTGAGCTCATCAGGCCAGCGGAGGTTTCCGCCTTGCAGCGGGTGCCGTCACCCTGGACGATGGTCGCGGTGCCTTTACCGTCACGAATTTGATAGCGCAGGGTGGGTGCCTTAAAGCCAGGTAGTTTTTTAACCTGTAATGAAGCGCGCCAGTTGCCATCAAGGAAACGGACCGATCCAATACGTACCGCATCTGCGGGCATTACCAGCGCATCTTTAGGAACAGGCGCGGGCGGTGCCACGGGGGCTGGCGGCGGCGTTACCTCGACCTGTGCCGCGGCAACCGGTTCGGGCGCAGGAGGAGGCACAACGACAGTTGCATGATGCAGCGGCAGCGTTTTATGTAGCTGGCTCGATTTTTCCTGCATCTCCGGCGGGATCACCACGTGCGGTTTGATATCTGCTTGCGGCTGTTTAACCGGCACGGCAGCTACCGGTGCTGGCGTCTGCGGCCAGTAACTGAACGCCAGCGCGGCGGCCACGGCCAGCACCAGCGGCGGCACGACCCACAACAGACGACGACGACGCGGCGGTTGTGGCGACGGTGCAACTGCGGCTTCGATTTGCGGCTCTTCGCTTTCGTTAAGTTCGGTAACGGTCTGATAGGCGCTTACTGAGGCTGATGGACGCGGCGCAGGCGGCGCTACTGGAGCAGGCGCTACAACTACCGGTTCCGGCGTCACGACAGGCGCTGGCGTAATAACCGGCGGCGCGTCATCTTCCGGCGGCTCTGGCTGCAACGTTGTGCGCAGGCAGTCGAGCGCATCGCTGCGTGAACGCTTATCCAGTTCGACAAAACCCCAGAAGGTTAATACCGGGCGTCCATCTACCAGATAAACATATTGTCGGTCGGGAAACTGAAACGCTTTGCTCAGCAGCGCGCCGAACAGCTTCATCGCGGGTTTTTCCGCGCTTAGCGCGCGCTGGCTCATTGCCATCAGCGTTTGCTGATGATTTTCAAGCTGCGTTAACGCCTGCTGGCGTTCGCTTTCGCTGGCGGCGTGCCAGGATTTCACTTTGCCGGAGAAGGGCGCATACCAGTCGATGCGGTCACCCAGTTCGTTGGCCTGTGGAATAGCCAGACAGTCGGCCAGTTTTTGCTGTTTGCGCAGGCGCAGCGTTTCGCGAAGCTGGAGCGCTGAGAGGTAAACCGGCTGACCGTTTTCCCCTAAAGCCAGTACGGCATCCAGATTTCCGCTGCGTAAGAATGTTTTTGCCACCTGTAAGGGCCCTTATTTGACGCTGCCAGAGGCAGAAAATCGTGAGATATCGGCGATCCGGGTGATTTTATCTGTGCATGAGACAAATCAAACGTCAGAAAAGAGCGCGTATTTGTTTTATATTCCTGGCGCAAGGCACTCAGAGCAGCGGCTGGTCGCCCTTTACCGCGTCCAGGGCGTATCAGCGTGATGGCAAGAATGCGCGTTTCACTCCAGCCAGCGACGCGAACGGATCGCCGAACGTCCATCCTCAAACAGTAAAAAGACGATGTTCTCCGTCATCATTAACAGGATGAATTTGCGCTGACGGCACACGCTGTCCGAGCGGAGCCATTTAATCGACATAATCCATTCTGTTATAAAGTAATTACTCACCGAATTAATCAGTATGAGATTAACGAAAAGGGGAGGTGTTGCATCTCCATCTTTAATGTTTTAAGAGTATTCTTAAAAGCGTTGTAAAAGTTTTTATTTAACGACGTGGATAATTAAAGCCAGAATGAGATATCACTGAACTTCTTTTTGCTTAGTAGTAAAAGCGGTAAGAAAATATTTGCACTTCGTTGTGTTGCTTCTACAGTTAATAACGTTGTTCCGCTTGCTTATCTCCCGGTGGGAGTAAGTTGATCATTTGAATGTGAGAAAAAAAGAGGAATTTTTATGACTCAATATCGTGGTGGAGCAGGTAATTTTGCTAACGATCGGCAACGTGCATCTGAAGCAGGAAAGAAGGGAGGCCAGCGCAGCGGCGGTAACTTCAAAAACAACCCGCAGAAGGCGTCAGAAGCGGGACGCAAAGGCGGCCAGAACAGCCATGGCGGAGGCCGTAAACCGGCAGAATAAAATAAGTTCAGATACGTTGTTTTAATGCCCCTGCACTCCGGCTTAATGTGTATAAATCAAGCCGGAGTGATTGCTCTTATCTTAATATTTACTTCTTACACCTTCCTACCTCTTTTTCGTTATTATTTTTATTTTTCCTTTTGGTCATCGATTATTTATCTTCCGTTATTAATTTCGTTGATTTATTTTTTGCTGATTATAAAAAGAATTAATAACGCGGTTGGGTACTGCAAACCTGGACAAAGAGGTTGATACTTGTACAACTATATTGGTTGCCAGCGAAAATACCTTGCGATTAAATGTTTGTTCTTAATGGCTATGCAAGGTAAATAATCTCAGCTGACGAAAAAGGGCAGTCGTTTTTTCCCGCAGGTCGGTACGCTCAGGAATACCATCAGAACCCCGGAACGGCAGACAGTTATATATGTTTTGCCCTGTTGCGTTTTAGCCTTTATCAGCCTTGTCTCTCACCGTTGAGAACGCAGGCTGGTTATTCCCCACACCAGCACGCCCGCCGCTAATCCCCAGAATGCCGCGCCGATGCCGCCCAGCGTAATACCGGAGGCGGTGACCAGAAAAGTTATTATTGCCGCATCGCGGCGTTCTTCATGCTGTAAGGCGCGCTGAATGCTGCCGGTCAACGTACCGATTAGCGCCAGGCCCGCCAGCGTCTCGATCAGCACCGGCGGCAGCGAGGTCAGCAGCAGGCCAACCGCGCCACCAAACAGGCCCGCCAGCAGATAAAATAATCCGGCAATGGCCGAGGCGCGCCAGCGCTGTTGCTTATCAGGATGGACCTCATCGCCCATGCAAATGGCGGCGGTAATCGCGGCGATACAAACGGAAAAACCGCCAAACGGCGACAGCAGCAGGGCGATCAGGCCGGTCCAGCTAATTAGCGAAGAGACAGATGCACTGTAGCCATGTGCCTGTAGCGTGGCGATGCCAGGCGCATTTTGTGAGGCCATGGTAACCAGAAAATAGGGCAGTCCGACGCCGAGCAGCGAGGCAAGCGTAAATTCGGGCATGGTCAGCGTGGGCCAGCGCAGAGTCGCCAGCGGCTGGGTGACATGCAGATCGCCACGCAGCAGCACAACCGCCAGGCCGGTCAGCAGGGTAATAATAATGGCATAACGCGGCAACAGACGACGTGCCAGCACCCAGCCTGCGCACATTGCGCCGCACAGCGTCAGATCGATTTGCAGCGCGGCGAACGCCTCCAGGCCAAAACGCAGTAAAATGCCCGCCAGCATTGCTGCGGCAATTTCCTGCGGAATGATTTTCATCAGGCGGGCAAACAGGCCGGTAATGCCGCACAGTACAATCAGCGCATTGGCAAACAGAAAGATACCGATGGTTTGCGGCAGTGTAACGCCGTCCAGACTGGTAGCCAGCATCGCCGCGCCGGGCGTTGACCAGGCGGTCAGTATCGGCTGGCGATACCAGAGAGAGAGGCCAAGCGAGCTGATGCCCATCGCTACGCCCAGCATGGTAAACCAGCCGCCGATCAGATCCGTTGTAGCACCTGCGGCAGAAGCGGCCTGAAAAACTATCGCCGCTGAACTGGCATAGCCAATGAGCGTGGCAACAAAACCTGCTGCCAGTTGAGGAAAAGTAAAGCCGCGTGCACGCTGCGTCATTAACATAGTAAGCTTGCTCCTTGTGCGTTATAGCGCACAAGATAGCATCGTGCGCTATCGCCTACAAGTTAACCAGAAAGCAGAGGATCGCCATGCAGCTTTTATCGCAACATCTTGCACGCACGCTGAAAGCGTTACGCAACCAGCGCCAGTGGAGCCTGACGCAGGCGGCGGCGCAAAGCGGCGTCAGTAAGGCGATGCTGGGGCAGATTGAACGCGGCGAATCCAGCCCAACGGTTGCTACGCTGTGGAAAATCGCCACCGGTTTTGAGGTGCCGTTCTCACTGTTTATTACCGCACCGGAGAGCGATACCGGCGTGATGCACTATCGTGAAGGCGATCGCCCGCCGTTTCGCCAGCCTAATGCGCAGATGCGGGTCACGCCGCTGGTTAATTTCGATCCGCAGCTCGGTTTCGATCTGCTGGAGATTGAGTTTGCACCGGGCGCATTAAGTGAATCGACGCCCCATGCGCCTGGCGTTACCGAACATGTGGTGGTCATTCGCGGGCAGCTGGCGGTGCAGGTGGCGCAGCGCTGGCACCGTCTGAAGACAACGGAGGTGCTACGTTTCCAGGCTGATGCGCCGCACGCTTACCGCAACGATAGCGATGAGCCAGCGCTGATCCACGATCTTATTCACTATCCACGCCCGGGCTAAGAAAATATGACTATCACCATCAAAACCGCATCGCCGCAGAGTTTTGCCGTGCTGCGCACTATCGAACTGGCCTCCTTTACGACGCTACGTGCGACAGGCGCGGTAACCGGCCCGGCAGAGGCCAGTAGCGAAGAGGATTTACAGCGTTATCTGGATGCCGGGCTGCTCTGGGCGGCGCTGGCATCTGAAACGCTCCCGGTCGGTTTTCTTGGCGCGTATCAGGAGCAGGGCTGGTTGCATATTGCTGAAATGGATGTCGATCCTGCATGGCAGCAGCGAGGTATCGGGCGACGGTTAATGGAACAGGCCATTGAGGAAGGGCGAGAGCGAAAACTTCAGGGCATCACGCTGACCACCGATCGCTTCGCGCCGTTTAACGCGCCTTTTTATGCCTCGCTGGGGCTGCATATTGTGGCGTGGGATGCGTGCCCGGAAAGACTGAAGGCGATACTGGCAGCAGAAAGCGCGGCGGGATTCGATCCGCGCCGCCGCGTAGCGATGATGATGGTTTTCTGAAACCTATTCAAACTCCCAGCTCAGCGCCGCACCGACGCCGTAGTTGCGTCCCGGCGCTGGCTCAAAGTAGCGTCCGTTACCTTCGTTAACGATTACCGAGCCGACATAATGGCGGTCAAACAGGTTATCGATGCGCCCAAACAGATTAAGCATCCAGCGCCCGGAACGAAGCTTATAGCCGCCGTTCAGCGCGGTAACGGCGTAAGAAGGGGCCTGCTCGCTGTTGCGATCGTTAACCTGGATCTGACTCATATAACGTAGCTCCGCGCCGCCGTACCAGCCTGTTTCCGGCGCGTACTCCAGCGCGGCGAAGGCCATGCTGCGCGAGATGCCCGGTAGCCGGTTACCGCGCGGCACGCGTTTCGCCGGGCTACAGGCGCTGTCGCCGCAGATACTGTCGCGATAGGTGGCATCCAGCAGCGTCCACGCCATACGCAGCCGCCAGTCCATCGAAAATTGCTGATCGAGCGCTAACTCCAGCCCGCGACGGCGTGTCTGCCCGGCATTTTTATAGCTGCTGCGCCCGCCCTGGCTGTTAGCCACCACAATTTCATTTTTGGTATCGGTCTGGAACAGCGCTGCGCTTATCAGCCCATTGCCAATGCGGGTTTTACTGCCGATCTCCAGCGTATCGCTGGTCGCAGGCTGAAGCAGGTTATTCAGCCCGCCCTGATTATCGGCGCGATAGGAAAGCTCATTAATGGTAGGTGTTTCAAAGCCGCGTCCGGCAGAGGCGTAAATATTCCAGCCATCGGTCAGGGCGTATTTCAGCGAGGCTACCGGCAGCCAGCGGTGATAGCGCGCTTCGCCGCTGTCGTCGCCGTTATCGGGATCGCTGGCGCTGCCGTTACCGGGCCGGGTGTAGTTATCATTGTCGTCGAAACGTACCGTACTGAAACGCACGCCCGCATCCAGCGTCAGCGCGGAAGTCAGTTGCCACGAGGTTTGCAGATAGGGATCGAGGTTCCACATCAGGTTGCGTTCGTCGCGTCGCAGATCGCCTTTCTGACCATACTGCGCCGCGCCGTTGCGCCAGATAAAGTTCTCATACCCTTTGCGATGCTCGGTCATGGTTTCATAATCGAGGCCGCCGGTCAGACTCACCGGCAGCGATGCCAGCGTACCGCGATGTGTCCAGCGCACATCAACGCCCTGATAGTGGCGGGTTAAATCAATCACGCCGCCGGCGTGGGTGGCTTTGAGCTGCGGCGCACGCGGGATCGACTGATACTGTACCGTTTCCCGTTCGCCTGCCCAGGTCATCAGGCTGAGCTCGTCGTTGTCGCTCATCTGACGCTGATAACGCAGGCCTGCCTGGGTTTGCCTGATGGTTTTACGCGTATCAAAACTATCCGCACGCGGCGACTGGCGAGGGTTGCTGTGCCATTCGGCGTTGGTTAGTCCGCCGGGGTCCTGCGCCTTGGTATCGACGCTGTTAAACAGCAGCGTTAATGTACTGACATCGTCAATGCGTACGCCAAGCCGGGCGTTGCCGATATTACGATGGGCGCTGCTGCGATCGCGGTAACCGTGCGTGCTGAAGCGAGTGGCGGAAACCGTATAGTTCATCTCGCCGGGCTGGCTGTTTTCGCCGGTCGCACCCTGGGCTTTTAATCCGTAGCGCCAGCTGCCAAAACTGCCGTAGTAGCTACTGGCCTCGATGCTGGCAGGCGGCGTTCCCTGCTGGCTGGTAATGTTAATCACGCCGCCGGAAGAGTTGCCATAAAGCGCGGAGAAAGGGCCGCGCAGTACTTCCACGCGATCGATTGAGTTTAAATCGATATTGGAGGTTTGTCCCTGACCATCCGGCATGGTGGCCGGAATGCCGTCCAGATAGATGCGCATTCCGCGCACGCCGTAGGTAGATCGTGAGCCGAAGCCGCGTATTGAGATCTGAAGATCCTGCGCATAATTTTGCCGGTTCTGAATTTGCAGGCCAGGCAGCCCGGAGAGGTTTTCCGACAGGTTGATGCCAGGCGCGGCGAGACGGATATCATCGCCGCTAACCACGCTGACGGCGGCGGGGGTATCCAGCTCAGAGAGCCCCACTGACGAAGCGCTAACCACCATAGGCGACTGTTCGCTGGCGGCTCCGGCAGTGCCACCGTATAACGCAGCCAGCAGTGGCGCGGCTAAAAAAGAAGAGGGTAGCGAGACTATACGGGTTATTTTCATTGCAAGCGTCCTGCACAGATAGTGATTACGTACCTTTCGTAACCTATGGGCGTAAGTCTGGCACGGCTGTCATATTTTGCAAAAGTGACTGACATAAAATTGTTTTAGGGTCCTGAGACAAACGGGCGTACATTATCCTTTTATTCTCGCTACATGTCTTAACGGCTTATCAGTTGTCAGATATCTATTAATTAACCTGAAGATTGAAAGGGGAATATTTTCCTGCTGAGTTTTACTTTATGTAATATTTTTCCGTTTATTCTTCTTTAAAGGGGTGTTTTTTACCGAAAAAAACAACTTCATTTTAGTTACGATATTTCTGTTTTTATAAGTATTATTTCGCTTTGAGTTTTCTATTAGGTGAATGTTAGTATAGAAAGAGTGAGAAATAAAAAATTTATAAAAATAGTGATCTGCTTAACATTAATTTATTTGGTGCCTTTATATTTTTAAGCCGTAGTTATCTTTCCATAACCTAAATAAGGAGCGAAAATGCGAGTATTAAAAACTAGTGAAATAGTATTAATCAGCGGTGCTTCTAACAACGGCTTTTGGACTGCTGTCGGAAGATATGCAGGAAAATGTTATGGCTATTATATGAATAATATAGAAAACAGCGTTAAAAATGGAACATTCGGATATGGGATATTTGGCGGATGAGAAAATTAACTGATAAAGAAATCAACAAGGTTAGCGGTGGTGCAAGGCCGGTGATTGCAGCTGCCCTTGCCGTTGGTGGGTATTTACTCAAAGATGGCTGGTCTCATACCGATCAGATCGTTAATGGGTTCCGTGCTGGATATCGCAGCACAAGAAGATAAAATATGAAACTAGTCTAAGAGCCTTTTTATGGCTCTTAGACTTTCTCCGGGATTATCTGAAAATCTTTATTTATATATTCATTACCTTTCATTCCCGCAATGGTTTTGATCAGAGTGTGTCACTTGATGTTTTAACCTGGTAAGTAAACCGTTTTCTGTTATTAGCCTCCCTGTTGCCAACCAGAACAAATAGCAAATTAAACATTAGCGCTATAATATTGCTTTTTATAATTTATGACATAAGATATTTTATTCGAAACATCTTCTCTTCATAAAAATATTGCAGGAAACATTGAGTGTTGTATAGTTAATTATTGTTGCTGTGTACTATAAGCATCAATAGCTTCGTCACTTTTCTGCAATTAAAGAAGGATGAGTTGAATGAATCAGCACTCTACTGTTGCGGTACTGGGCCTCGGTGCCATGGGGCACGCTTTTGCCGCTAATCTGCTGAAGAATCATTTTCGTGTGGCGGGCTGGAACCGCACCCGCGCGCGCGGCGAGGATCTGGTTAGCAGCGGTCTGGCGCTGTATGACGAGCCACAGCAGGCGGTAGCCGAAGCAGAAGTGGTACTGGCGATGCTGGCAGACGGCGCGGCGACCGAAAGCGCCCTGCGTCAGATCGCCCCCGCGCTGCGCCAGAATGCGATTTTTTGTCAGATGGGCACCATCGGCGTAGAGGCGACGGACCGGTTGATCGGCTGGCTGGCGGAGACACGCCCTGATGTGGTTTATATTGATGCGCCGGTATCGGGCACTAAAGCACCAGCGGAAAAGGCACAGATTCTGGTGCTGGCCAGCGGCGATCGCCAGCGGGCGGCAGCGCTGGAGCCGGTTTTCGCCGCTATCGGCAAGGGCACGCGCTGGTTGGGCGAGGCGGGAGCCGGATCGCGCATGAAACTGGTGGTCAACGCCTGGCTGATTGCGCTGATGCAGGGGCTGGCGGAAAGCACCAGCCTGGCGCAGCAGTTTGGCTTCACGCCTGACGATCTGTGGGCGGTGCTGGAAGGCGGGCCGCTGGCTGCACCCTATGCAAAAGTGAAGCTTGATACCATCAAAGGGGGCGACTATACGCCGCAGATGCACCTGACATGGGCGCTGAAGGATGCGCAGCTGGCGCTGGATGCCGCTGAGGATCAGTCGATGCCGGGGCTGCAACATATCGCCCAGCTCTGGCAGCAGGCGGTAGACGCGGGCTATGGCGAACAGGATCTTTCCGTAATTTATCGCTTCCTGACCGGCAAAGAGTAAAGCGTAAAGCGGGCGATAGCCCGCTTTAATCGCCCGGCAATATTAATCCGCCTGCTGATACTGCTCCATCGTCGCCTTTTTACAGGCTTCCTGATCCTTGCGGTTCTGCTGCTTCACCTTTGCAGGCAATTTAGCGTAGGCGGCAGCCACTTTTTCCGCCTCATCCTGATTAAAATCGGGCTTATCCATCGCGTAAGGCGCAGTACCGCGCTTCGTCATATCTTTCAGCTTCTGTACGTATTGATCCTGTGTTTGATTGGTTGGCTGCTGCTCGCTGGTCATAGCGCACAGCCCCGCAATATAGGATTGCGCTTCGTTGCTTACGTCCGTAGCTGCCTGCGCCGCGCCGCCGCACGCCATCAATAAAAGTATCGCCAGTTGCTTCTTCATTACTGCTCCTTTTCGCATGATGTCTTACTGACTTCGTGCGTTAAGCATAGTTGAGATATGGCTTTACGGCGTCGTCGTTGGGCGCAGCAGTAGCTGATTCTCCGCTTTTCGCTGGCCCTGAGCATCGCTAATCCAGGTTTTGATCTCCAGCGGCGCGCCGGTCGCTGGCGTTACGGAAATATCGGCCCGTTTCACCCCTTCATCCGCCGCGATATCCACTTTCTGCTCGCCCTTGTTGAGCGTGCGCTGGCCCTGGCGGACCGTCCAGCCCAGCGTGGCATTTGGCAGCGGCTGCCAGTTATCGTTGATGGTCCAGAGTCGGAGCTGTACCGGCTGATTGGCCTGCCATTTTAGCGTTACCGGCTCGATGGAGGGCAGCAGCGGCTGATAGGCGCGCTGAAGCGCGTAGTAGCCTGCCTTCGGCTGACGCAGATAATCCACCACGCCCCAGTTAATCGACGGCCAGATTTCCACAAACATAAACTGGAAGAGTGCGGTTACCGGCTGAAAGCGCTGACGACGATAGCTTTCCGCCGCCATCGCGACCAGATCCGCCTGGTAGCGCTGGGTGTTGGCGATAAATTCCGCCATGTTGTTGCCGCGCGACAGCTTCGCGAACTGGAAGGTCTGTATCGGCTGGAAGTTGTGATATTTCCAGCTGGCCCATTTTGCATCGCCTGGTGCGGTGCTGGCGGGCCACCAGTCTTTGGCAGGAATAATGGTTTTTAACGTGGCGAGGCGTGGCAGCGCCTGAGCGCCGAACTCGGTAATGATGCCGGTTTTAGCCGGTTGCAGCACATCGGTCATGGTGCCGAAATACCAGCCCTGCCAGTAATGCTCTTCAACCGAGGAGAAAGGGTGGACAATACGCGAGCGATCCTGCGCCAGGGTATCCGCCACGCGCTGCATCAGCTTACGGTTAAGGTTGTTGTTCCAGTCGGGGAAACGTTTTTCCATCCACGGCGAGTTAAACGGCGGCTCGTTCTGTCCTCCCCACACGATGATAGCGGGTGAGTTGCCGAACTGCTCCACCATCTCCTGCGTCTGGCGTGCGGCGTTGTCAGCAAAGGCGTTGCTGTCATTATATCCCCACTGAAGCGGTACGTCCTGCCAGATCATCATACCCATCTCATCCGCCTGACGATAGAGCGCGCGTCCGGCGACGTGTCCATGTACGCGAATGGCGTTGGCGTTCATCCGCTGCACCAGCGTCAGATCGCGCCGATATTTTTTATCGTTCATGGTGCTGAGCCAGGCGGAGCCGATATAGTTGGTGCCGCGCAGATAGATGCGCTTGTCGTTTAGCAGCCAGCCTCGGTTGTCTGGCTGCTGCTCTATCTTGCGCAGCCCGGTGCGGCTGCTCTGACGATCCATAATGCCCTGTTCATCGCGCAGGGTGGCGGTGATGCGGTAGAGGTTAGGTTTGCCGTAGCCACGCGCCCACCAGAGTTGCGCTGCGGGCATCGGCAGGGTAACGGAAAGCCGCTGTTTATGATCTGTTTCAGGTGACAACGTCACGTTTTCACTGTGTTGATAGGATTGACCGCTGAAGTTAGCGGGCGTGGCGCGCAGCTCCAGCGTGGCTTTGCCTGCCTTCAGCGCCCGATAATCAATCTCAACCTTAAGCTGCGGATATGCCAGGCCCTGTGACCAGTCGGGCCGCAGAATCAGGTTATCGATGGTTGCCCCTCTTGACAGATGCAGGTGTACCGGTGCCCAGATGCCGCCGGAGTTGGCATCCTGGCCCTGTGGCGTCCAGGCACCGCCGGGGCGGGCATCGTGCTGATTAAGGATGCCTTTCATCAGATTTTTATGCAGTGGCCAGACGGTTTTTGGATCTTCCCAGGGGCTGTCAACGCGCACCGCCAGCCGATTATATTTAGTGACATTGTCACTGATATCCACCGCGAAGCGCTGGAAATAGCCTTCGTGTTGCGCCAGGCGCTGACGGTTAAGCCAGACGTCCGTCTGATAATCAACGCCGTCGAACACCAGCGTTGCCATAGTATCCTGCACCAGCGGCGGCAGGCTGAACTCGGTGCGATACCAGAGCGCGCCCTGATGATCCCAGCCCGCGCTGTACCAGTTCGCCGGAACGCGTAGCTTACGCCAGTCGCCATCGCTGCCGCGCCAGCCGCAAAAGCTCGTATCGTTGGCGTCGTGAGCGCGCCACTGACCTGCCAGCGACCAGCTTACCGGCATCGGCACAGGGGAAGCCGCCTGAACGGAGAAGCAGGCACCAAAGAAAAGCACAGGCCAGCAGAGCTTCATGATTCCTCCTTCAGGCGATGGAGCATCGCCAGAATTTGTTCGCGCTGCGCCTCAAGCTGAACCGTCAGCGCCTCATGGTTAAGCGGCATCCGCTGTCCGGCGGCGTGCTCGATTTCCTGCAACAGTTGCACAAACTCTTCGAAGCCGAAAGTCGCCGCTTCGCCGCGCAGCTTATGCGCCAGGCGACGGATATTGTCGCCATTCTGCTGATGCAGCGCCTGTTGCAGTTCGTTTACCAACTGCGGCAGTTCCCCGGCGAACAGCGTCAGCAGCTCATTGAGCAGTTCAGGATCGGTGCCAAGCCGGGCGCTAAGCATCGCCAGATCCAGCGGTGCGGGCGGCGCAATTTTCGCTACATGCGCGTTATCAAGCGTCATCACGCGAGCGATTTCACTTTGCAGTACATCGGGCGATACCGGTTTGGCGATATAGCCGTCGAAGCCGTGCTGTAAACAGAATTCCCGGTCGCCCTGCATGGCGTGTGCGGTCATCGCGATGATGCGCTGGCGCGGGCGCTGCGGATTACGCGCCTCCATCTCCCTGATCAACGTGGTGGCGCGTTCGCCATCCATCTCCGGCATTTGTAGGTCCATCAGCACCAGATCCCAGGGTTGCCGATCGAGTTTATCCAGCGCTTCGAGGCCGTTGCTGACGATTTCATAGCGATGTCCCATTTTTTGCAGCAGAAAGCCCGCCAGTTTCTGATTAACCAGATTATCTTCCGCCAGCAAAATATGCAGCGCGAGCGTATCGGGCCGGATGGCGGGTTCCGCCGGACGTACGCGCGTCGGTACCTCGTTGTCCGGCACCGCCAGCGTTGCCAGCAGCGCATCATGCAGCTCTTTCTGATCTACCGGCTTGCTGAGAAAATGGGTAACGCCGATTTTTTTCAGTTCTCCGGCATCCATAAAGCGGCTCATGGAGCTGAGCATAATGATTTTGCTGCCGCTCAGCGCGGGATTGGCGGTCAGTTCCTGCGCCAGCGTCATGCCATCTTTTTCCGGCATCTGCGCATCCAGCAGAATCAGCGGAAAATCGTGGTTTTCCTCCAGCAGCGCCAGCGCCTCCGTCGCGCTACTGGTGGTCATCGGCCTCATACCCATATTGCGCAACATATCGCGCATCAGGCGGCGGTTAGTGGCGTTATCATCCACCACCAGCACGTTCAGGCCGCTGAGCAGCGGTGAAATATTCAGCGGCGTGCCGGGCTGCGCCTGTTCAGGCAACGGCAGGGAGAAACTAAACACGCTGCCTTTGCCCGGTTCGCTGTAAACCGTCAGCGCGCCGCCCATGATCTCAACCAGCCTCGCGGAGATGGTCAGCCCCAACCCGGTGCCGCCGTAGCGGCGGGTTGTGGAGGTGTCCGCCTGGCTGAAGGATTCAAAAATCAGCTGCTGCTTTTCTGGTGGGATGCCGATGCCGGTATCGCGCACCTCAAAGCGCAGGCGATGCCCCGGCTCCAGCGGTTGCAGCTTCAGCTCGACTTCGCCCTGCGGCGTAAACTTCAGCGCGTTGCTGACCAGGTTAGTCAGCACCTGACGCAGGCGTACGGTGTCGCCACTGATGCTGTGCGGCACTCCGGCGGCGATATTGACCAACAG
Organism: Mixta intestinalis; assembly: GCF_009914055.1. NCBI lineage: Bacteria > Pseudomonadati > Pseudomonadota > Gammaproteobacteria > Enterobacterales > Erwiniaceae > Mixta > Mixta intestinalis. The sequence goes on along the minus strand of NZ_CP028271.1, from coordinate 1,403,787 downwards.
CTCCACCGATTTTTCGCTGGCGGCGGGCATCAGCGGGCGCACGATTGACTGAATAAACGGCCTCAGTTCGAAAATCTCTTCGTCGATCTCCATCTTGCCCGCCTCGATTTTCGAAAAATCGAGGATGTCGTTAATGATGCGCAGTAGTGATTTGGCGGAATGCAGCACCAGCGACATATAGTCGCGCTGTTCGTCGGTGAGCGAGGTATCCAGGCAGAGTTGAGTCATGCCGAGAATGCCGTTCATCGGCGTGCGGATCTCATGGCTCATATTGGCGAGAAATGCGCTTTTCGCCTCGTTCGCCGCCTGTGCCGCCGCTGCCGCCTGCTGTGACAGCCGCTCCGCCTCTTTGCGTTTAGTGATGTCCTGTAAGGTGCCGATGGCGCGCTCCATCTCGCCGCGCATATTCATGCTGACCACCTGACCCGACAGCAGCATCCAGCGGTAGTCGCCGCTCTGATGCAGCAGGCGGATTTCGCAGTCAAACACCGGCACGCTGTCATTGCTGGCACGTTGCAGCATATCCTGTACGCGCTGCCGATCGTCGGGATGCACCAGCGTATCGAGAAAAGTAGCGCTGTAGTGCCAGGTTTCGCGCGGATAGCCGAGCATCACCAGCAGCGCATCGTTTACCTGCAAGATATCGGCGCTGACCTGCCAGTCCCAGATACCGATATGGGTTGACTCTGCCGCCAGCAGAAAATCCTCATGCAGCTGCTGGCGCGACTGGCTGGCGAGATCGAAATCGGAAAGATCGGTGTGCAGGCTGACGATGCCGCCTTCTGGCGTGCGGTTATGCTGAATAAAGACTTTGCGATCGACCAGCTGGCGCAGCTCGCTGTTGTTATCGATGCGGCAGCGCTTGATCATATTGGCGGTGAACTCCGCCTTGCCACGCGTATCCTCCGACATATAGGTCGCATCGGCGAATCCTTCCGCCAGCTCGGCTAAGGTGGTGCCGACGCACAGCCGATCGCTGATGGAAGGATAAAAACGACCAACCTGTTGATTCCAGCCAACCAGCCGCTCGCGTGCGTCAAAGACAAAAATGGCGGCGCGAACATAATCCAGATCGTCGGGCAGTATGCGCTGCGTCATAGTGACTCCTTATCGCCAGAGTGGCGTCGGGCTTCAGGGCGCATGAGGCATTTCCGTCGGTTTACGTTCCTGCGGAAAGCACTGGCGCGGGCGGTTGAATACGTCGGAGAGGCGCTGCGCGAAATAGCTGTCGTTCGTCAGCTGGCCCTGCGGCAGCAGCGGCCCCATGTTCGCCTTGTAGAACAGCGCCTCCAGCACCGTGGCATTGGTGGAGAGGGTAATGGCGCGGTTATAGTCGCCCGTCGCTTCGGTGCGGCCTTCAAACCAGCCGCGATCGGCGTCATATTGCAGGCGCGTCATGCGCATCAGCGCATCGGTAAAGTCGGTGTCCCACAATGCCCACAAACCGAAAACCGCACGGGTGGAAACCTGCGCCAGACGCGGATAGTAGTTGCCATCATCGCCCAGCGTGTTCCAGGCGTAGCCGTTGGCGTAAAGGGTATCGTTCACATGCCAGGGGGCGGCGGCAAGATTGAAATCGCTGCGGGCGGTGAGGATTTTTTCCCGCCGCCAGCGCTGCTCCTGCGCCTGATACATCTGGCTGGCGCGCTGACGCAGCCGCTGAACGGTATCGCGCCCGGCACCCGGCAGATCCCAGCCATATTCCAGGCCGCTCAGGGCGTAAGGCATAGTGGTAATGGCTGCTGGCGTCCAGGTCGTGCGCGGATCGCGCGCGTCGATATCCAGCGCCATGCCGTAGAGGATCACATGCTGGGAAGGGGGCTGAAGGGAGAGCTGGTTAGGGAAACCCCAGAGGCCGAAACCGGCGGCGCTATATTCGCTGTCGCCCAGACGTCCCTCCTGGCGGGTAATCAGCTTGCCATTCTGCAACAGCCCGGCGAACAGCTGGCCCTGATCATCAACAATCTGGCAGAAATTCCAGCGCAGCACCACGCGATCGAGATATTCGCCGTAGGCGGGATGGCGCACCGCGACGATGCGCAGCGCCATCAGCAGGCGGGCAATATCCTGCGATGACCAGCCGATGCTTTTTGGCGCGTTGCTGTAATCGATCATGGTATTGCTGCCGGTGTTATAGAGTCGGTTCGGCAACCCGGCAGCGGAGAGCGGCATACGGTTCAGGGTGCCGATAATGCGCGTCAGCCGCTGATCGAATTCCACCTCGTCAATCAGCTTCAGCTCCCGCGCCGCCGTCAGAGCGATCGGCGTATCGCCTATCTGCCACAGGCTGGCAACGGGGCGCTTATCGCTGCCGTTAACCAGCCCGGTTTGCGGCTGGGTATTATTGCTGAAGTAGCGCCAGGCAACCTGCGCCCAGCGCTGTTCCTCCGGCGTCAGCGCACCCATACGTGCGCTGGTGTGCCAGCCGCCCTGAACCAGCCAGCGCCATGCCGCACCGTTGTTGTGCGCCAGGGCAATCACCGCCAACAACAGCAGCGCCAGCAGGATAAAAAGCGCTCGTCTGCGCGTTACTGTTTGAGACATGAGGTAGCCACCGGCGGCAATTTCACAGGCGCATCGTCGTTTTTACAGGTAGCGCATTTGCAGTTTTTGTCGGCCGGAGCGCTGCGCACCGCTGTGCCGCTCTGATTGCACCAGGTTTTTACCGGCTGTGTGATCTCCAGGAAAGGACGATTGCGACGTGTGTTGTTCGGCTCGAACAGATCCACCAGACGACGATCCCACAGCGACGGCGCATATTCCGGCCTGCGCGGATTGTCGCTGTTGAACTTCAACAGCTTGCCTTCTTTTTTGAACAGCAGCGCTTCCAGCATGATGCCGTTATTGTTGGCGGTAAACTCCCTGATCGGGCCGTCGCCGTTTTCATACAGCCCCTCGTAGTAGCCTTTATCTTTCTCGTCGGCGTTCTCAATCGCGTCCAGCAGGCGGTCGGTGTAGGGGGAATCCCACAGTACCCACATGCCAAGCGCCGCTTTCAGCGATACCGCCGCCACTTCCGGTACATATTTGCCCTTATCGGTAATGGTGTTCCAGTTAAAGCCGTCGCTGAAGACGGTGTCATAGACGAAGTACGGCGCTTTATCGAGCTGATGCTCGGAGCGGGCGGTAAGGGTGCCGGTGATCATGTAGCGGTTTTCCTGCGCCTGATACACCCGATCGGCAAAATCCTTCATCCACGGATGGCTGAAGTTATTGCGGCTGTCGTCGCGGTCGTCGCTTTTGTCCCAGCCCATCTCCAGCCCGTGCAGCAGGTAGGATTCGGTCACTACATAGTTATGCTGGCTGGTCAGGCGCGGATCGCGTGAATCGTAGGGCACCAGTACGCAGTAGATATCGGCCAGTGCGTAAGGCTCCGGGCGGCTGCCCTGGCAGGTGGAGAAACCCCAAAGCTGATAACCGGCGGCGGCGTACTCTTCATAGCCGAGGCGTCCTTCCTGCACATACATCGGCTGCTTATTTTGATCGAGATAGGCACCGTAAAGCGTGCCGCAGTCATCGACGACGTGAGTGAAATCCCAGCCCAGCACCACATTATCGATGCTGTTGCCATATTCCGGATAGCGCTCCTTAAGGATCTTCAGCCACAGCAGCATGCGCCCGATATCGATGGCGGAGAAACCGATCTCGCCCGGTTTGTTCAGGTAGTCCACCTTCTGCGCGCTGATGGTGTTATAGGCTTTGTTCGGTACCTGATCGCGGAACAGCACCAGCTTGTTCAGCGTCCCCAGAAACTGTAACAGGCGACGGTCAAATTCTGCCTTGTCGATAATGCCCAGCTCGCGCGCGGCGGTAAGCGCCGCCAGATAGGAGGCGCTGTCCCACATGGTGGTGGAAGGGTAATTGTTTACAGCGTTCACCAGGCCGGTTTTCGGCTGATAGTTGGCAACAAAATATTGCCAGGCGTTTTTGGCGATAGCCATTTCACGCGGCGTCAGCTCGCCGTGGCGCACCGGATAATCCGCCGCCGGCAGGCTGATAGCACGGGCCAGCAGCGGCAGCAACAATAGCCCGGCCAGCAGGCAGCAGAGCCAGCGATGGGGAAGCGATGGGAAGTAGGTGGCCTGTTTCATTCAGCGTTCACTCTTTGGTTAGGGGCGGGCACCTCATCGGCGGGCGTCCAGAGGCAGGCAAGGCAGAGCAGCTGGCCGTGAGCGATATAGTTCAGGCTCTCCAGCACCACCGCGTTGGTATCGGCATCAATGCGCGCATTAACACTATTGTCAGGATTAAAACCGGCTTTCCAGCCGCGCCCCGGCTCCAGCATCGGCAGCATCAGCTGGCGCTTCTCCTCGCTCCATGTGTTGCGAAACAGCGCATACCAGCTAAAGGCGGAGCGGGTGGAGGCCAGGGGATGCGCGGTAAGCGAGGCCTGCGGCGGATCGTTCTCTCGCGTCGTATCAGCTTGCAGGTTGCGCGGCAGCGGCTGCGCGCCGGGCAGCGCGTGCACAAAATCAGGCGCCTGCTCGGCATAGTCGGTGCTGATAACCGGACGGCGCGACGATTCGCCGGTACGCTGCTGCTGTATCTGCATAATACGCCAGGCGATCTCACCGCTGCGCGCATCGAAGCCCAGCTCCAGCCCGCTCAGCAGATAAGGCAGGCTAATCAGCGACGGCTGTTTGCCCCACGGCGTGCGCAATCCTTCGTCCGGCACCGAAATGCCGTCAATCTCTACCATTTTGATGCCGTCGGGCGGCTGGCTCACCGCCAGGCTGGCGGCGGTGTTGATGGTGCGCAGCATCAGCGCGGCGTAAAGGCGATAGCCGTAGCTGCCGCGCCGATCGTCATCGCGCAGCTGCCAGCGGTTAACCGGCAAACTGGCTCCCTGCGGCACACCCGCCTGAAGCAGGCCGGAGAGCTGCCAGCGCGCCAGCAGTTCGCTGACCGCAAAGGCGTGCTGCGGATAGCGCCACTGTAAGATTTGCAGCGGCACCATCAGACGCGCCATATCTACCGGCGGCGCGCTCTCGTTGCTCAGCGGTTCCAGGGTCTGCGCATCCCAGGCGCTGGCGGGCAGCTGACCCGGCAGCAGCGGCAGCTCGCTTAAGGTGGTCAGCGCTGCCCCGATGCGCTGGTCAAACTCCTGGGCAGAGATAATATTTAGCTGACGTGCGGAGATGGTCGCCAGCAGGTAGCTGCCGCCGTTCCACAGGCTGAACCAGGGCTGTTTGTCTTCGGCGTTGACCATACCGTTCAGCTGGGTGTTGTTGATAAAATATTGCCAGGCGACACGCGCCCATACCGCCTCGTCAAAGGTCAGTTCACGCGGCTGCGGCAGCGGCGGAAAATCCTTACTCAGCACCACGCCTTCGGTGGTTTCTACCCGCGTCGGCATCTGGCGCTCAACCCAAAGCACGATAGCAAAGGCGATCAGAAAACCGATCAGGATAGTGAGGTAGCTGCGTGCGCCGATGAGTCCCTCTTTCAGCGTGCTCATAAGGCGCTCTCCTGCGAGGGCGGCGTCCACATGGCGGCCAGAATCATCGGCGTCATGGCGGCGATATTGACCGCGCCCCAAAAAATATTAATCACGTAGCCGGAAGGATCGTCCACCTTGCCGAGCGCCACCTGTACGCCGCCCCAGGCCAGCCCGACAATCGTCAACACCACGATGGCGATTTGCGGTTTCACCAGATAGAGAAAACGACCGCTCTGACGCTCCTTCGGCGTAACGTCAAACTTAATCCGCTCGCCTTTCAGCACCATATTCAGCGCGCGCAGGTTAACGGAGAAAAAAGAGAGGTAGGAGGCGCGCCCATCCCAGGCGGAAATCCCCCAGGTACCAAACATAAACGCCAGTTCGGAAACGATAAAAAACGGCAGAAAATGCAGGTAGAAGGGCGTGGAGTAAGCGGAAACCGGCGGAATACCGGTAAACAGGTAGACCAGCGGTGAAATCAGGAACACCGTGTTCCAGACACAGGCGAGATAAGACCAGAAGGTGGTGGCATACATCAGCGTCTGCGGCAGGCTGAGGCGAAAGCGCTTGCGGCTAAACAGGCGATCGTGAAACAGAATATCGAGCGAACCGGCGGCATATTTAAAACGCTGGATCATCCAGGTGAGCAGATCCTGTGGCGACAGCATTTTCGATTCGATTCCAGGATGCATAACTGAGCGCCAGCGCCGTTCGCTGTCGCCGTGCAGCACGATGGAAGTATAAATATCTTCAGAAACGTGAAATTTATAGGGCGTCAGCTCGGTATCGGCAATGACGTGCGGGCGCATCGCCAGGCTCAGCGCGTTACGCGTCTCTTCATCACGAATATCGCGGGTAAAACGGCCAATTTCCTGCTCCACGCTAAAGACATAGCCGCGCAGCGCTGCCTGCATGATCGCCTCGCGCCGATGGATCGACGCCGCGCCGCAGCAGAAAGCGGCGTTTGCCCAGTTACGGCGGCGCAGAATCACGTCATAGAACATGCGCGGATCGTTAAAGAAGGGATCGCGTCCGACGGTCAGCGGGCCGGCAACCAGCTCCAGCAGGCGGCCCGCGCCATAGCCGAGAATGCCGCCGTGCCGCCGCAGCTTTTCCGCCACGCGCTCGCCTTCCGGCAGATCGAAAAACCACTGCGGCGTCTGTACCCAGGCGACGTCCGGGTCACGGAAGTAGCCCAGCGTATGGGTCAGCAGCGTCGGGAAAACGCGCGTATCGGCATCGCAAATCACCAGAAAATCGCCGTCGGTCTGTTCCAGTCCATTGCGCAGGTTACCCGCCTTGTAGCCGATATTATTGTCGCGGGTGATGTAGTTAACGCCTTCTTCTTCGCACACCGCACGCATCGCCGGGCGGCGTCCATCATCCAGCACGTGAATGCGGTAATCGATTTTTACCGGGCAGCTTACCTTTAACGCATCGCGGATAGAAAGCCGCACCAGTTCCACATCCTCGGAATAGGTGGCGATAAACAGATCGACTTTTACCGGACGGGCATCGCCCTGTTCGGCTGGCGGCAGGCACTGATTGATATCCTCCGGCGGCAGCTGCGGCTGCGGGTCCTGCTCGCGCCAGAGGTTGATGGTAAACAGCAGGGTGCCGATCCAGGCAAGGGTTTCCGCCAGCACCAGCGGCACCGCGTACCAGAGCGCATCCATATTCAGCGAGGCGGTCCAGCGCCAGCGAATGTAGTTCGCGCCGAGGATCAGCCCTGCAACGGCCAGCACCTGCCATAACCACTGCACCACTTTCGGCGTGCGCAGCGGCGGCGGTGGACGACGATGTTCGAATTTAGAGAAGTAAAAGTCCATTGGCATCCCGCTAACGCAAGTAAATACGTAATTATTCGTTATGCCCTGATAGTTGAAAGTGAAGAAAAATTAACAAAAATTATTGATATTTATCGCTCTTGTCTGCATGAAATCTTAGTTGACTAGCGAAACGTTTCAAGATGTCGCTTCACAGTTACATAACTTTACCTTATAAATAATTGTAATTAATAAATATTTTTATTGATGTTAAATTAAATGCGGTATTAATTTCTCTTTTGTTGCTACAGATCTACAATTTGTTACCAGATAGCATGCTTTAGTATTTCTTTGAAAATAGATATTTAATTATGCAGGCGGGTTAATGATTATGGCGGATGTGACCACGGTTTCGGCGGCAGAAACAGCCGCGCCAGCCTCTTCCCGCTGGGCCTATGCGCTGCCGGGGCGGCGTGATTTACGTATCGACATGCTCAGAGGCATTGCGCTGGTAATGATGGTTGTCGCGCATACCGAAGTGATGTCGCTGTTTAATATCCTGACCTGGGAACGCTTCGGGCTGACTACCGGGGCCGAAGGTTTCGTCATCATGGCGGGCTTTATGTTGGGGATGCTTAACCGCCAGCGCCTGCAAAAAGAGGTGCTGCTGACTATCAGCTGGAACCTCTGGCGGCGCGCCGGGAAGATCTATCTGGTGAATATCGTGGTGATCCTGTCGATACTGCTGCTGTCGCATCTGCCGGTTATCAATACGTTCGAAGTTACCCACTTTGTCGATCGCTATTCTGGCGTGCAGTGGGCGCTGTTTCCCACTACGCCGCAAATCCGCGAAACCTGGTTCAATATCATTCTCTATTTGCAGATCGGGCCGCATCAGACGCAGATCCTCGGCCTGTACGTTTTCCTGCTGCTGGCCAGCCCGCTGTTTCTCGCCATGCTACAGGCGGGAAGAGTGGCTATCCTGCTGCTGCTGTCGCTGTGTGGCTACGTCAGCTATCAGCTCTGGCCGCTGCGGCTGACGGTGGCGGAGTTTGAATTCGCCTTTCCGCTGCTTGCCTGGCAGCTGATCTATATCCTCGGCATGTGCTGCGGCTGGTATAAGGATGAGCTGATGTCGCTGGCGCGTACCGGCCCCGGACGAGCGGTAATGGCGCTGATGGTTTGCTATGCACTGGCGATGATGTTTGTTGCGCAGAATCACACTAACCCCTTTATGCCGCCGGCGCTGCTGATGCATGTGATCCCAGCGGCGGACTTTAACTGGTTTTATCATCACCTGGCGGGGAAAAACGCGCTGGGGCCGTGTCGGGTGCTGAACGATTTCTGTCTGATTCTGAGCGTCTACCTGGTGCTGACTTTCTGCTGGCAGCCGCTGTATCGCGCCTTCGGCTGGTTCCTGATTCCGCTGGGCCAGCACTCACTCTACACCTTCATCCTTCACGTTTACTTTGTGCTGGTGGTCAGCCAGTTCGTTCATTTTGATTTATGGCATCAGGCATGGGTGCGTAACACCCTGGTGCATCTCTGCATCCTGGGCGCGCTGTGGTTTATGGCGAAAAAAGAGATCGGCGGACGTTTTATTCCTAACTGACAGAGGATGTATCCATGGGAAACGGCAGGTTGGCGGGCTGGCAAGGCGGAGTGCTGTTAGCGCTGGGCGCTGCGGCGTTTTCCGCCAGCGGCGAAACGGCGACCAAAAGCAGCGACATGGCTGCCGTAGACAACGGCGAACCGGTGCAGGCGGGGGTGTTTACCACCCGCTGGGGACGCCTGTTTTCCGGCAACAAAGATAAATTCTCCGGCGCGCTCAGCTTCAGCAGCGGCCTGAAAGATCAGTGGCTCTCTATTCCCAACGGTTCTGATTCGGCGCGGCAGAAGAAAAAAATCAATCAGCTGATGAACCTCAGCCTGCAATATTCGCCCTACAGCTACTGGTTCGCCAATATCACTCTGCGCGCACCGATTACCGACACCAGCAAATACACCACTGATTTCCGCTACAGCTTCGGCTACGACGACTGGCACGCCAATACCCTTAGCCTGGTTTACAGCAACTACGGCGATAACCACTTTTTCCCTTCCGGCAACAAGCGCCGCACCTACTTTGAGCAGGGCGCGTTTACCCTGGCCTGGAAGTTTTCGCTGCCAAAGAGCATTGAGCGCCATTTGCTGATTCAGCAGGGGGATTCGCTGGTCTGCCAGACCGGTTACAGCTGGATACCGCGCTACTATTCGCTGGCGGATAACGATCTGCGATCCAATAAAAACGTCTTCCTTGGCGGCTGTGGCTATACCTTTAAGCAACATTTTTTCGTGCGCGCCACCGCGTTCTGGTTCCCCGATAGCGCCCAGCAGCAGCCGTGGAACGGCGATTACAGCTACAGCTTCGGTTATGCGGGCTATACGCCAGGTTCCTTTTCCCTTCAGTACGCCAATTACAGCGGTACACGCTATCCAGGACGCAGCAGCAGTAACGCGAAATTCCGCGAAGGCACTATCAGCCTGATCTGGTTTTTGCCATTTTAAGGGACACGCTATGCCAACTGACCAGACCATCCTGATCGTCGATGATTCCACTACCTACCGCAAGCTGATTGCCGGACTGCTGAAGAAGTGGGGCTATAGCGTCTATGAGGCGGAGAACGGTGAAGATGCGCTGCGGGCGCTGCTGAGCTGGCCGATCAATTTGATGATCAGCGACTGGGAGATGCCGGTAATGGACGGCCTGACGCTCTGCCGCCGGGTGCGCGCCCAGTTCAGCGATCGCTATATCTATCTGATACTGCTTACCGCCCGCGAAAGTATCGACGATCTGCGTGCCGGATTTGAGGCAGGTGCCAATGATTTCCTGCGCAAGCCGGTTAATCAGATTGAGCTTCAGGCGCGCCTGCATGCCGGGCAGCGCATCCTCGATCTGGAACTGATGCTGGCAGCGCGCAATGCGCGTCTTAGCGAGGCGCTGAAGCAGATTGAAACCGATTTACAGGCTGCCGCCAGGCTACAGCAGTCGATCCTGCCTGCCCATAACCTGCGCAATGGGGACTATCGCGCCGACTGGCTGTTTGTACCCTCCGCCTATGTTTCCGGCGATATCTTCAATTTCTTCCCGCTCAACGAGCGATACGCTGGTTTTTACGGTGTTGATGTCGCCGGGCATGGCGTCGGTGCGGCGATGGTTTCGCTGGCGGTGGCGCGACAGTTTTTGCATGGCCGCACCGTGGAACCCTTTCTGTTTACCGCCGGACAGCCGACGCCGCCGCATGAGGTGGTGCGCATTCTGAATCAGCGCTTCTGCGCCGAAAATGATGAGGTGCTGAGCTATTTCACCATGGTGTATGGCGTGCTGGATACGCGCAGCGGAGAAGGGCGACTTTGCCAGGCGGGACATCCAACGCCGTTAATCGTGCGCGCCAGCGGTGAGGTTATTGCGGTGGGCGAAGGCGGCATGCCGGTTGGAATGATGGAAGGGCTGACCTGGGATGAACAAACCTTTCTGCTGGCGACGGGCGACCGGCTCTGCCTCTACAGCGACGGCATTACCGAGTGTGAAAATCCGCAGCATGAGCTGTTTGGTCAGCATCGGCTGGAAGCGCTGCTGATAAAAGAAGCGCAAACGCCGCTGCCGCAGCTGTTTCCACACATCAGCGCGGCGTTAATCCACTGGCGCGCCGAAGCGGAAGCGCTGGAAGCAACGGTTACCGATGATATTTCCCTGTTTATTATTGAACATCACCCCCTGTCAGAGGAAAAACGATGAAGCTGGAGATCGCTCAGAGTGACAACGTCACTGTTATTACCCCGGTAACGCGTCGGCTTGACGCCTCGGTAGCTAAGCCGTTTCGCGACGAAGTGATGGAGCAGATTAACGCAGGCCAGACGCGTTTGCTGCTCGATTTCTCCCGCGTCGATTTTATCGACAGTAGCTGTCTGGGCACGCTGATTTCACTGCTGAAGGCGATCAACGGCAAAGGTGAAATGGCGCTCTGCGCGCTGAATCCCAATATCCAGAACATGTTCAAACTGACGCGCATGGATCGGGTATTTACGCTTTGTACCACGCAAAACGAAGCGCTCTCGGCGCTGCATGGAAAGGGGTAAGGATGAGCGAACCTGATGAAAAAATCATTACCTTGCCCGCCACGCTTAACAGCCTGCCGCTGCTGGGCGAGCGGCTGCGGCAGTTTTTAGCGCCGCGCCAGCTGGCGGAGAGCTGGATATTTATGCTGGATCTGGCGCTGTGCGAGGCGGCGACCAATATCATCCGCCACGGCTATCGCGAGGATAAAACGAAAAGTTACGGTGTAACCTTTTCCGGTGACGATCGGCAGGTTACCGTGACGCTGTATGATACCGGGCAGCCGATACCGTCCGCGCTGTTGCAGGCAGCAATTAACGCCGCCGAGCCCGAGGTAGAAGATATCGATCGGCTGCTTGAGAGCGGGCGCGGTTTGCGATTGATTTATGACTGTGTTGATGAGGTTGGCTATCAGCAACAGGGCAACGCCAATCTGATGACGCTGCGAAAAAATTTGCCGACAACGGACAGGTAAGGCTGCGCCCGGACGGTATATCATATTCCACCCGCTTCTAAATTCTTCAGCCGCGTTTCATATACACTAACCTCAGAAAACAGCTGATAAATTTATACCTGACGCGAAAGGCGACCTGATGAAAAACGGCGATGACCTGAAGAAGTTACATGTAAGCACCCAGCTATCGATGCTCGGCAGAAATCCCAATGAGCAAAGCGGGTTTGTTAATTCTCCGGTTTATCGGGGATCGACCGTGGTTTACAACAACTGTGAAGACCTCAGGCAAAGGAAAGCACCGTTCGCCTATGGCACCTCAGGCACGCCCACTATCGCGAATCTGGAAAATGCCTGGACAACGTTGTGTCATGCGGCGGGAACGGTCATTTCATCCTCCGGGCTGGGGGCGCTGGCGCTGGCGTTGTTTGCCACCACTAAAAGCGGCGATCATATTCTGGTGACTGATTCGGTTTATCGTCCATTACGGCATTTTTGTAACACCCTGCTGAAAAAATATGGCGTTACCACCACCTATTACGATCCGCTGGCAGGCGCGCAGATTGAATCGCTGATAGAGGAAAATACCCGCGTCATTCTGCTGGAGTCGCCCGGCTCGCAGAGTTTTGAAGTGCAGGATATTGGCGCGATTGTGGCGGTGGCAAAGCGGCATCACATCAGCACTATTATGGATAATACCTGGGCGACGCCGATCTTCTTTCAGGCGCATGCGCTGGGTATCGATTTATCGGTAGAGGCGGCTACCAAATACCTCGGCGGGCATTCCGATCTGCTGATGGGGATGGTGTCGGCAAACGCATCCCACTGGCCCGCCTTGCGGGCAACCTATGATGCCATGGCGATGCTGCCGGGGGCGGAGGATTGTTTTCTCGCGCTGCGCGGCCTGCGTACCATGCATTTGCGGGTGAAAGAGGCGGAAGCCAGAGGTCTGGAAATGGCGCACTGGCTGAAGGCGCAGCCGGAAGTAAGCAGAGTGTTGCATCCGGCGTTTCCTGAATGTCCGGGACATGAAAACTGGAAAAAATACTTCACCGGATCGACCGGGCTGTTCTCCATCGTGCTTGATGCGCGTTTTCGTCAGGAAAACGTTGATAATATGCTGAATCATATGGATATCTTTAGCATGGGATTCTCATGGGGCGGGTTTGAAAGCCTGATTATTCCTTTTGACTGTACGGAATACCGCACCGCTACCGCCTGGCAGCCGGGAGGGATGACGCTGCGCCTGCAAATCGGGCTGGAAGATATCGACGATCTGAAAAACGATCTAAAAGCGGGCCTCCAGCGCCTGTATTAGCGTCAGTGGGAGGCCTGTTTATGCGGCGTCAGCGAAACAGCTTCTGCACAAATTTAATCCAGGCGGGACGCCATACCGCCATTTCATGTCCGCGCTGCGGGTAGAAATCATAATCGAAACGGATATTCTGCTGCTCCAGCTGGCGCTTCAGCCCAGCAATATCCGCACCGGTTACGTTATCCAGTTCGCCGGTTGCCAGCGTAAAGTTCCTGAGCTGCTGGTTGATCGCCTGCGGCTGCGCCAGCCGCGCGCTGACCGCCTGATTCGGTACGGTTTCGGTTGTCACGCCGCTAAAGCTGGCCAGCCAGCGGAACTGTTCAGGATGCGTCATGCCGCTGACCAGCGCCTGATAGCCGCCCTGCGACAGCCCGGCCAGCGCGCGTCCATCCCCATCCTGTCTGACGTGATAGCGTCGGTTAATCAGCGGAAGAATATCCTGCATCAGTTCACGATCGGCAGCCTCGGCGTTGCGCGGATAAAATTCCCGCCGTCGATCTGCCGCCGCAACATCTTCCGGGATCAGACCGGAGGTATCGGTTTCGGTATCCGGCATCACCACCAGCATGGGGACGATTTTTTTCTCCGCCAGCAGGTTATCCATAATTTGCGGTATGCGCCCCTGCACCACGGCAGACAGGCCGGTATCGCCAAAGCCGTGCCAGAAATAGACCACCGGCAGCGGTGCGTTCATTGTTTCCATGCCCGGCGGTGTCCAGACATAGAGCTGGCGCTCCCGGCCCAGCGCTTCAGAGTGATAGGTCAGGGTATGCAGCTCGCCGTGCGGCACATTTCGTTCATCCAGCAGCGATCCCGGCACCAGGATCAGGCTGGTATTCACCTGTCGCTGCGGTTTAGGCAGTGCACCGGAAGGATCGATAATGCGCATACCATCCACGCTGAAGAAATACTCATACAGGTCAGGAGCCAGCGGCGCGCTGCGCCATGACCAGATGCCACGCTCATCCTTTTGCAGCGGCTGAACCCGATAAGACTGCGGCGTTGCGCCGGTTACCACCGCAACTTCGCGAGCCTGCGGGGCGTAAAGCCGCCAGGTGATGCTGCGATCCGCGTTTACCCGCGTCTGCCACGCGCTGACCGGCAGCGTTGGCGGTGGAGAGGCGGGCAGGCTGTTCGCCGCCAGCGAGGAAAAGCTCAGGGTAAACAGCAGCGGAATCGTGCGCATGAATATCTCTTTTGATGTGAAGGCGATAGCCAATGCTAAAGATATAGTTTTTTTCTGCCCGTTTTGCCTGCCTGTCGCGATATCTGTTAACCAACCTCGTGAGATAAATCCCAGAAATCGTTTACAGCGATCCCCAAATTTTTTGAGCGTGCATAGTTAAAGGATAATTTTTTCAGGAGGGCCAGAAAATTGATAGCGTTATCTGATGAAGTTGAGCTGGATGAGGAGTTTTTAGCGTTGGTTGGCAAGGCGGTTGTTGCGCTGGCACAGGAGAAAAGACCGTTAAGTTATGATGCACTCTGTTCACGTCTCTCCAGGCTGGCGGACAGCGCCGATGATGATGAACTCATCATTAACTGCTGGCGGGCGCGACGTTTACTAAAAAATAGTGTGAGTTTAATCAAATAAAATGAACGGCCGCGTACCGCATTTACCATCAACTGCTTTGCCGGAAATCAGCTATAAAAAAGTATCATTTCCGCAAGGACGACATCATGGCGTTTGATCTTCATGCTTATCTGGCTCGCATCGGCTACAGCGGCTCGACGCGCCCATCACTGACTTCGCTACAGCAAATACACCACGCGCATGTCTGCGCCATTCCGTTCGAAAACCTCGACGTGCTGCTTGACCGTCCCATTCATCTGGAAACCGAAGCCATCCAGGAGAAGCTGGTGGTGGCCCGTCGTGGCGGTTACTGCTATGAACATAATTCGCTGTTACTGCTGGCGCTACAGGCGATGGGTTTTGACGCGCGCGGCCTGGCGGCGCGTGTGGTTATTGCTCAGCCGCCTTCAGTGCCGCCGCGTACCCATATGCTGTTGTTGGTACAGCTGGAAGAGGAATTCTGGATTGCCGATGCAGGTTTCGGCGGGGCGACGCTAAGCGGCCCGATTCGGCTGTTGCCCGATTGTATACAGCATACGCCGCACGGCGACTATCAACTGGAATCGCTGGGAGAAGAGTGGCTGTTGCGCCACCGACGCGGCGATCAATGGCTACCGCTCTATCGTTTCGATCTGGTGACGCAATATCCCTCGGATTATCTGATGGCAAACCATTTTGTTTATAGCTGGCCACACTCCCATTTCCGTCAACATCTGCTGGCAGCGCGCTATCTGTCGGATGGTGGACAGGTAGCGCTGGAAAACCGCCGCTTCAGCCGTTACGCCGCCGGAAAAGGTGAGCGTCATACGCTGGACGATCTCAGTGCGCTCTATCGGCTGCTGCATGAGGAATTCCAGCTGGGGCTAAAGCATTCGCTGTACGGCATCAGCGAAGAGGCGTTTATCGAGATGATGACGCGTCTGGCGCAGCGCGAAAAAAGCAGCACCCTGTAGCCTGGCTATACTTATCCTCCTGTACGCAAACCAGGAGGATGTATGCCCGATAACCGTAATCAGGATTTAATGCCCTATAACCTTTTCTACTGTGATGGCACTATTCTGGCGCAGAACATTGATGGTCATATCATTGAACTGGGCCAGGCCGAGGTGCACGATGGGCTGATCGGGTATCAGATTGACGGTAGCGATCTGCACGGTGAAAATTACGCTTCGCCGGAAGAGATGCTGCTGGCGCTGGGCGAGCAGCTCGATTTCCTGTTTCTTGACGGTCAGTTTACCAGCCTGCCGGATCACAGCGACCGCTGGCTGGAGCATATCGAAACCGCGCCGGTACAGCAGATTAGCCTGCATGAGCTGGGCAGCGGTACAGAAGAGGAGGATCCGGTGCCGGTAAGCGACGAAGATCCAGGCATACGCAACGACTGATACAAGGCCGAATTTTTACTTCAATAAAAAAGGCGCCCGCAGGCGCCGTATCTCGTATTGTGTCGCTTAGCCAACCGGCTGCGTACGAATCAGGTAATCAAACGCGCTGAGCGAGGCTTTTGCGCCTTCGCCGCTGGCGATGATAATCTGCTTGTACGGAACGGTGGTACAGTCACCGGCGGCAAACACGCCTTTAATATTAGTTTCGCACTTCGCATCGATAAGGATTTCGCCCATCTGATTACGTTCAACCGTGCCGTCCAGCCAGGTCGTATTCGGCAGCAGACCAATCTGAACAAAGATCCCCGCCACGTCCAGCTGATGTACCGTCTCGTTAACGCGATCTTTATATTCCAGGCTGGTCAGCTTGCTGCCGTCGCCTTTCACTTCCAGCGTCTGGGCGTTAAGGATGATATCCACGTTTTCCAGGCTGCGAACTTTCTGTTGCAGTACCGCGTCCGCTTTCATCGCTGGCGCGAACTCAAGCAGGGTAACGTGCTCAACGATACCGGCCAGATCGATCGCCGCTTCCACGCCGGAGTTGCCGCCGCCGATTACCGCCACGCGCTTGCCTTTATACAGCGGGCCGTCACAGTGCGGGCAGTAGGTAACGCCACGGGTACGATACTGATCTTCGCCCGGTACGTTCATGTTGCGCCAGCGCGCACCGGTAGCGATGATAATGCTGCGTGATTTCAGCAGCGCGCCAGAGGCGGTTTCAATCGCATGCAGGCCGCCTTCAACGCTGGCCGGAACCAGTTTGCTGGCGCTCTGGCTGTCGATTACGTCGATGGCGTATTCGCTAACGTGCGCTTTCAGCGCGCCTGCCAGCTTAGCGCCTTCGGTTTTCGGTACGGAGATATAGTTTTCAATATCGACCGTATCCAGCACCTGCCCGCCGAAACGCTCGCCGAGCAGTGCGGTGCGGATACCTTTACGTGCGGAGTAGATTGCCGCTGCCGCACCCGCCGGGCCGCTGCCGATAATCAGTACGTCATAGGCGTCGCGCTTGTTCAGCTCATCCGCCGCACGTTTGTCGGCGTTAACGTCTACTTTGCTGACGATTTCCGTCAGGCTCATGCGGCCCTGGCCGAACTCTTTGCCATTCAGGAATACCGCCGGAACGCCCATTACGTTGCGATCCTGAATCTCATTCTGGAACACGCCGCCATCGATCGCCGTGTGGCTGATGCGCGGGTTAAGAATTGCCATTAGGTTCAGCGCCTGCACTACGTCCGGGCAGTTGTGGCAGGAAAGCGAGTAATAGGTTTCAAAGTGCAGGTCATCATCCAGCTGGCGGATCTGATCCAGCAGCGCCTGCGTCTCTTTAGACGGATGCCCGCCGGTTTGCAGCAGCGCCAGCACCAGCGAGGTAAATTCGTGACCCAGCGGCGAACCGGCAAAACGCGGGCCGGTAGTGCTGCCTGGGTTAGTAATCAAAAAGGAGGGCTTACGCACCGGCAGAGAATTATCTATGCGGAACGTGACTTTCTCTGACAGTTCAGCGATTTCGCCCAGCAGTTCTTTAATTTCAGCGGATTTGGCGCCGTCGTCCAGCGTGGCGATTAACTCAACAGGCTTAGTTAATTTCTCAAGATAGGCCTTGAGTTGGTTTTTCATCGTGGTGTCGAGCATGAGGGTCTCCAGGAAAAAAATCGGGTGCCGCAGCACCCGATGAAATAAATAGCGAAAAGCCGGTGGCGCTTTTAGATTTTACCAACCAGGTCGAGAGAAGGAGCCAGCGTTGCTTCGCCTTCTTTCCATTTCGCCGGGCAAACTTCACCCGGGTGGCTCGCTACATACTGAGCCGCTTTCACTTTGCGCAGCAGGTCAGATGCGTCACGACCAATGCCTTCCGCAGTGATTTCTACAGCCTGAATGATGCCTTCCGGGTCAACGATGAAGGTACCACGGTCAGCCAGACCCTGATCTTCACGCATGATGTCGAAGTTACGGGTCAGCGCGCCAGTCGGGTCACCGATCATCGCGTATTTAATTTTAGCGATGGTGTCAGAGCTGCTGTGCCAGGCTTTGTGAGTAAAGTGGGTATCGGTAGAAACGGAGTAGATGTCTACGCCCATTTTCTGGAATTCTGCATAATGGTCAGCAACGTCGCCCAGCTCGGTCGGGCAAACGAAAGTGAAGTCGGCCGGATAGAAGAAGAAAACGCTCCATTTCCCTTCGACATCTTTCTCAGTCACTTCAATGAACTCACCGTTTTTGAAAGCGCTGTTTTTGAACGGTTTGATTTTGGTGTTAATGATAGACATCTGTTATTCCTCCATTTGGGTTAGCGTGAAAGTTACCGAAAAACGTGATGAAGATCTAATGCGTATCCATTATCGAATCAATAAGTAAAACCTAACAAGCTGTCAGCGATTGATATCGTAATGGTGTGTTTTCGGCCTTCTGCGGCGATCAATCCTTACTTCTTCTTGCGGCGACAGAGTAAACCTTAAACAGGCAATTCTGACCGCTCCCATCATACGCCGGGCACCACGGGACAATCCAGCCCGATTACACGTTAAGCTTGCCGCTTATCTATCGTGTTGTGACACATCACGCAAAGCTTAACCGCCACTCTTCCGTTTTTCAGGGTAACAGCACGTCTTTGAAGATAACTCATTATCAGAAAAAAGATATCAGCAGTTTCCTTTCAGGACAAAATAGCAATAGCGCTAATGTTACCGGTAAAGTTGCCGATAGTTGCGATGCTTATCACAATATTTGAGGGAGCTATGTCCTTTTTTAGCCGTATTAAAACATCCACCTTTCTGATTGGTTGCATTGCGCTGTTTGGTTTACTGCAAGTTATTTCAGGAGGTCTGTTTCTTCATTCACTCAGCAACGATAAAGACAACTTTTTTACCGCTTCGGCGGCCAACGATAAGGTAACGGCGTTGACTAACTCCTGGTACGCACTAAACGCCGTGCGTTCGGATGCCAACCGTATCGTTATCTGGATTCAGCAGGAGGGCACCGGCAGTACCAGGCTGCCCGGCATGATTGAACATGGACGTCAGCAGTTGCAGGAGGCGGAGCGCTGGTATCAGCGCTATCAGCAAGGTGACGCACTACAGGGACTCGATCCAGCGCTTACGGCACAGCTGAACGCCAGCTATAAAGCCTATGCCACGCTGCTGCAACAGTTGATGGATACGGCGGAAACCCACAGTCTTCAGGCGATGTTCGCCATCAACGCCGCGCCTAAACAGCAGGCGATGCTGGAGGATTACGAACGCTGGCGCAGCGCGGTAAACCAGCTAACCAGCCAGGCTTCGGAACAGAGCCGCGAGGCTTTTGGCCAGATGAAAGCGCTGCTGGGTGGCATTATGGTACTGGTGTTGATCTGTATCGCGCTCTGCTGGCGCGTGCTGCAACAGGTGCTACTGCGGCCGCTGGTGGCGGCGCTAAACCATATCGACGCTATCGAGCATGGCGATCTGACGCATCCGCTGAAACGGGACTCGCAGGCGCGTAATGAAATGAGCCGCCTGCATAACGGCCTGGCGCGTATGCAGCTGGCGCTGGCAAAAACCGTCAGCCATGTTCGCAGCGGCTCCGATACCATTCTCACCGGCGTCGACGAAATAGCCACCGGTAATGCCGATCTTTCATCGCGTACTGAAGAACAGGCGGCGTCGCTGGAGCAAACGGCGGCCAGCATGGAACAGATTACCGCCACGGTAAAACAGAATGCGGATAATGCTTTGCAGGCGTCAAAGCTGGCGATTAGCGCTGCGGCTACCGCCGAAAAAGGCGGTGGTATCGTTGATGGCGTGATCAAAACCATTTTCGGTATGGAAGAGAGCGCGAAGAAAATTGCTGAGATTACCAGCGTGATCGAAAGCATCGCCTTTCAGACCAATATCCTGGCGCTGAACGCGGCGGTAGAGGCGGCACGCGCCGGGGAAAACGGGCGCGGTTTTGCTGTTGTGGCGGGTGAAGTACGCAATCTGGCAAGCCGCAGCGCGGTGGCAGCGAAAGATATTAAGAGCCTGATTGAGGAATCCTCCACGCGCGTAGAGCAAGGAACAAAACTGGCGGCGGCGGCAGAAGCGTCAATGGAAGCAATTGTGACTGGCGTTAAGCAGGTACGCGATATTATGGATGAAATTTCCTCCGCTTCAGAGGAACAGAGTCGCGGCATTGAACAGGTTGGCGTGGCGGTTTCCGAGCTGGATCGGGTGACGCAGCAAAACGCCTCGCTGGTGGAGGAGTCTTCGGCGGCAGGTAGCCTGTTACGGGAGCAGGCCCAACATCTGCATCAGCTGGTTGCAACTTTCCGTCTTGATGCGCAGGCCGCTCAGTTTAAGGCGATTGCTACTCCGGCTCCGCGTACTGTTGCGCAACGTCCGGCGGCGACGATCGCAACGGCAGAGTGGGAGGCATTTTGAGGCTGAACCAGCGCTAAAAATAAAGCTAAACATATAAAACATCTCGACGTACAGGGCGTTATAAAAGAGCTTTAGCACTCTGTGATTAGCTGACGGTTTTATCGCCGTCAGCTATTTAATGTGATTAAACAGGGGGCAAGTGAGCAGGTTGATATAACATCAGATTTATAAGAAAAAGCTTCTTTTTTTGCGCTTTTTTACAAAAAACGAAAAAGTAACGCTATTCGTCCGAGGCCGAAAAAGGAATAATAATTAAGGCAGGGAAAGCTTTTCAGCCTGCGATTAATTAAAAAGCAGACTTTATAAGTCATTACGTTCTCAAATAAAGGAGCTGAGATGAAAATATTAAGTTATTCAGCGTGTTGTAAGGTGGGTGGTGCCGGTGCCATCCAGGATATGATCGTATGTTATTATGAAAATAAGTATGGTTCGCTGTTTCCGGGCAATGCTAAGGCGCTCGAATTAGGAAAAAGCATCGGGGCGAATATTGGGAAAACCACGGAGTCACAACTTAACCAGCTAACTTCAGAAAAGCTGAAGGTTACTTTTATTAAGGCGCTTGAAAAGAAATATGCTATTTAAATGCTGAAAAATAATTATGGCAATTAAAAGGATCGGTTTATATTTAATTTATCAATAAAAACAGCGTCAACGAACTAAAAATAGCCGCTGTGAAATTACCTTCACAGCGGTTTTTGCCGCAATATTCTTATTCAATCATTTTTTTAATTATTTGTTCATAATCCATGGTGGCAATAAGAGAGCTTATATTCCGCCTTTGTTACGAAGAAATACCGGTTTTACCGCGATAGCGTCCTTACTGGTGCTCATATGTGCCGTTTGCCTGAGATAATCCCGGAAGTGTGGCGTTTGTCGGTGCAGTTGATAATCCTCCTCACTGGCATAAACCTCATAGAAATACCAGCGGTTCGGAGTCTGTGAGTCTGTAGCGGCATACATGGCTAACACGCCTTTCTCTACTTTGAGCGACTCCGCCATTTCAGGAAGGACAATGTTTTTAAATTTGGTCTGAAATTCAGGCTTTACCTCGACGATCACCAGATTATTGATGGTTCGCTCATTTGGTATGATGCGTTTGTCCCCCAGAAACTGTGGCTCAAGAGTAATTTTCTTTTTCCGATCGATAATGTCAGATGCACGATCAGCGAATGCTCTGTATGGTGCGGCATTCAGATGTTTGCAGTAAGCACTCTTGTTTTCATAGAGTTCGACCATGAATGCCTGAGCTGCATTGTCGCTGCGTTGCAGGGCATACATCGCCAGCGTACCTTCTTCATGATCAATCGAAGCAGAAATCGTCTGTCTGGCCACGTCTGCAAAATCTTTGTCCCGAGCGGGCTGGACACCAATCTCGAAGATATTCATCACTCGCTTATCCTGCGTGTCCGGTTTTGTTGCAAAGACAGGGCTGCTTATTAGCATGCAAATTAAAAGCATAAGGGTCTTTTTCACGTTGATCCTTTTACTGAAATTACTGTTTAAGACGTTCGATAAGTTTGTATGGGTAGGAAGGTAGCCAATCGCTGCTGGCGCTCTCAAAGACCAGGGGAGGAAGCCACGTCATACCTGCGTGCAGGGCACTGGCTTTCATCGGTAAAAACACATCCGCAAGCGATACCCCGATCCTGCCGTCTGGCCCGTAAGTGGAGCTTCCACCCGCAGCCGTACTGACAACAAAAAACAATGCTGCTGCTCTGCGCTGACGTAACCCCATCCTTCCTCCTGTCTACATTTCATGAAAGTGAATAAGGGCTACCGCGACCAGACCTGCTTAACGTCTTTCGTTTGCGGCGTGTTTTGCGCCATGATCCCCGTCAGAACATGCGGCTGGTAGGTTTCTTCCAGAAACTGGATTTCCTCCGGGCTCAGTTGAAGATTTACTGCGTTTACCGCGCCATCGACGTGGTCTTTTTTTGTGGCCCCTACGACAGGTGACGTGACTTTTGTCAGCAGCCAGGCGAGAGATATTTCTGTCATGGACACCTGATGCCGCTCGGCAAGTTCGGCTACACGCTCAATAATGATCCGATCCTGTTCAGCCGTGCTGTCATATTTTCCACGCGCATAGTCATCCTCTGTGGCTCGCCGCGTGTGGCCTTCTTTACGGGAGAGACGACCGCTGGCCAGCGCGCTATAGGGGGTCATTGCAATATGATCTTCAGCGCACAGACCGAAGAGCTCTCGTTCATCTTCACGCATGATCAGGTTGTAGTGGCTTTGCACGGAGACAAAGGGCGTCAGTCCTTCGCGTTCGGCAAGGGCGTTCGCCTTCGCCAGCTGCCAGGCATAGCAATTTGAAATACCAATAGCGCGCACTTTGCCCGCAGTAACGGCGGTATGCAGCGCTTCAAGCACGTCAATAACAGGCGTGTTGTAATCCCAGATGTGGTAGATGTAGAGGTCGATGTAGTCCATCCCCAGATTCTGCAGGCTCTGGTCGAGCGATCGGGCTATGGCCTCTTTTCCGCTGATACCCCCGGCAATTTGCGCGGCGGTTCGTGGCAGAAACTTGGTGGCCAGCACCACATCCTCGCGTTTTGCCATCTCCCGCAGCGCCCGGCCAACGTATCGCTCGCTGGAGCCGTTCTGATAGGCGATAGCGGTATCGTAAAAATTGATGCCGTTTTCGAGGCCGTAGCGAATGATGTCCCGGCTTGCTGTTTCGCCCAGCGTCCAGCGATGCTGGCCCGTCAACGGATCGCCAAACCCCATACATCCCATGCAGATGCGAGAGACCAGTAAGTCACTTTTACCTAGCCGGGTATACTGCATCGTTATTCTCCCTCTGGATTATTTACGAACGGTATTGAGCAGATCGACAAGCCTTGAAGCGTGCGCCCTGGCAAGCGTTTTTTGCTGTGCGATTTTGTCGGCATCCCGGTCGGCATAGCTGATACCACAGGTATAAACCGGCGACAGCAGCTCAAGATTGCACAGTCTTGCCGTGGTCTCGAACGGAATAAGATACTCTTCAATGGCATGGCCAAAGAAACCGTCAGCGGTATAGAGCTCCTGTGGCGCCCCTGTAGTGAAGGAGAGGATCAGCTTTTTACCGCCCAGTTTTGCCGTTGAGCCATGCGCGAAGCCGTGGACAAAGACCTCGTCCAGCCATTGTTTCATTAACCCGGGCAGCCCATACCAGGAAAAAGGGAACTGCCAGACAATCACATCGGCCCTGAGCAGGCTTTCCTGCTCCGCAGCGATATTGAATTTGCCGTCCGGGTAGAGCCAGTCCAGACGACGAATTTCAGCATCGGGAAGGGCGGTCGCCACTTCATCAAGGATAGTAGCGTTGGCGATGGAATGGGTAAGCTCAGGATGACCTGAAACAACAAGGATATTTTTCATTTCAATTAATCGGATGGCTGGAAACGACACACAGCACGGGTTTGTCTGCAGGTTTCATATCGGGCCTCACTCTTTATTTTTAAATTCAGCGGCAAAGAGATTTTCCCAGTTAATAAAGGATCCAAGCGGAATGCACTCAAAGCTTAATAAACCTGCTTTTGCCAGCGGAAATTCGGCCATTACGCTCATCGCTTCATCGACAGAGTCACATTCAAGAAAAATAGCAACGCCAGGTCTGTCCTGACGAAAGTAGATGTCGCGGATGAAGCCTGATTTATACAATCCCCAGGCGTGCAGTGCTTCAGCGTTAAGGTGTGGAGCATATTTTTCCAGCGATGCTCCAGGTGCGGGGATATCCAGACATAAAATTCGCATCATAGTCTCCTGAACTCAGCACGTTGTAGAAAGAGATAAAAGTATAAGAGGCGCATTTCAGGAAGATTAGAGGAGCATTGACTTAAGCATATTTAGGCTGTACTTAATAATCAGGCGGTGATTGTTTTAGGAACACATTATGAATAACGCCCTTTATAACCAGATACGCATCTTTCAGAGCATTGCACGTGAGGGCAATATTTCGGCAGCCGCAAGAAAACTGGAAATTACGCCTCCCTCCGTAAGCAATGCGCTTAAGCTGCTGGAAGAGCATATCGGCCATCCGCTTTTTGTGCGTACGACCCGCCGTATAGAGCTGACGGAAACCGGTCAACTGTTGCTGGAACAGACCGCTGCGGCGGTGGAGTCGCTGGAAAATTCGCTTGAAAGCATTCGCGACCAGAATCAGGAGCCCTCTGGTATCGTGCGAATCACGCTCTCGCGTTTTGCCTATTTGTTAATACTTAAGCCTGCAATGACGAAATTCTGTCAGCAATATCCGGGTATACAGCTGGAAATATCGGTTTACGACGGTACCGTGAATATTATCGAAGAGCGTTTTGATCTTGGGATCCGTTTCGGCGATATCCTCGAAGGTGGGGTGGTAGCTCGACCGTTAATGAAACCCTTTCGTGAAGGGTTATATGCATCCTCAGCTTATATCAGCGAGCATGGAATGCCTCAGGTACCGTCAGACCTCAGTCAACACAAGCTGATTGGCTACCGTTTTATCACTAACAACCGCATCCTTCCGTTGATCCTGAACGATCGCGGAGAGCAGTTGACGGTTGAAATGCCCGGGCAGTTAATCAGTAACGATATTGACGTTATGGCCGACGGGATCCGTAACGGGCTGGGAATTGGACGTTTGTTTGAACCCATCTGGCAGTTACAGCCCGACAGGGAGCACTTTATACCCGTGATGGAGAACTACTGGAAAACCTACCCGCCAGTGTATCTCTATTACCCCAAAAACGCGGGTAAAACAAAAAGAGTGAAGGCCCTGATTGATTTTCTGATATCCGCTACGGGGCGATAGAGACAATAACTCATCGTTCAGTATGGAGGCGCTATTTCACAACCCCAGCGGCCTGGCCTCCTGTAGGAACTCTATCAGAAGGCGAAGCCCGGTCGGCAATTGCCGACGGCTTGAATAATAGATATGAAAACCTGCCTCCAGCGGGGACCATTCCGTAAGCACCAGGCGGAGCCGTCCATCCTTCACATAGGGAGCAACAAGAGGCTCCGGAAAATACATCAGGCCAGCCCCGCCCAATACGGCCACAAGGCCCGTTTCAGCCTGATTGACTGTCACTGAGCCAGGCACAGTGATTTGGTACGTTTCGCCGTCTCGCTCAAGTTCCCAACGATAAATTCGATCGTCGCCGAGACGATTGCTTATACAGCGATGGTGTAATAAATCATCCGGATGTTCAGGTGTTCCATAGCGTTCCAGGTAGTCGGGGGATGCTGCGATAACCCAGCGAATGTCGGCAGATAAACGCCGGGCAACCATATCTTCCGGGACGGTGCCACCATAGCGGATACCGGCATCGAAGCCTGCATCAGTGACGTCAATCATACGGTTACTGGCCACAATATCGATTTCAATATCGGGATAGCGATCCATAAAAGCGGGCATGACCGGCGCAAGCAAAAGATTTGCCGCTTCAACGGCAGCATTGATGCGGATACGTCCGGTAGGCGTATCACGATATCGGTTAAGCGATTCAAGCGCGCCTTCTATGGTGTCGAAAGGCTGGAGGACAGACTGAACCAGTTCTTCACCTGCTGCCGTAGGTGTAACGCTCTTGGTCGTGCGATTAAGCAGGCGAACCCCGAGCCGGGTTTCCAGTCCCTTCAGGGCATGACTAAGCGCTGATGCACTGACACCTAATTCAATCGCCGCACGGCTGAAACTGCGATGACGTGCAATAGCCATGAAATAAATGAGATCGGCAACATCAGCTCTGCTTATTTGCATACAGAATAGTTTTCCTTTTGCGGCGTTAAGGCCCGAATGAGTTGATAAGGAAATGATATACACCTTAGACCGATTAGGGCTAATCCATTGCTGAATTTTTTTCACAAGTCCATCCACTCATGTCCTCTCACTGAACACGTTGTGCTTCGTTATTCTTGAAAATTATGCGCTCTGGCCGCTGGCCCTGGTCAGGGCGGAACATTCACACAACGGAGCCGTTTATGAACTATACGCATCTTGGCCGCACCGGCCTGAAAGTCAGCCGCCTTTGTCTCGGAACCATGAATTTTGGTGACGTCACCGACGAGAAGACCAGTGCCCGCATTTTGGATGAGGCGCTTGAGGCGGGTATAAATTTCATTGATACAGCAGACGTGTATGGCACCGAACAATCACCCGATATCCAGCAAGGTTCGGGGCTGTCCGAGGAAATTATTGGTCGCTGGCTTCAGCAGGGTGGCCGCCGTGAACGTATCGTCCTTGCGACGAAAGTCTATCAGCCTATGGGACCAGGTCCGAACGATCGCTGTCTTTCTGCTTATCATATTCGCAAGGCCTGCGAGGACAGTTTGCGACGGCTTAAGACCGACCATATTGATGTCTATCAGATGCATCACATCGATCGTCATACGCCATGGGAAGAGATCTGGCAGGCAATGGAGCTCCTTGTTCAGCAGGGAAAAGTTCTTTATATCGGTAGCAGCAATTTCGCGGGCTGGGATATTGCGACTGCGCAGTCAGTTGCTACGACTCGTCATTTCCCTGGCCTTGCCGCCGAGCAAAGTCTCTACAATCTGACAGCCCGAACTATTGAACTGGAGGTCATTCCCGCATGCCGTCATTTTGGCCTGGGGCTGATTCCCTGGAGCCCACTTGCCGGAGGGTTGCTTGGTGGCGTACTGAAAAAGATGGCAAGTGGGCGTCGTGCAAGGCCCGCTTTTTCCCGTCTAATCGAACAGTACCGTCCGCAGCTGGAAGCCTACGAAAGATTATGTGAGGACCTCGGCGAAACCCCTTCTAATGTGGCTCTTGCGTGGCTCCTACAGAATCCTGTCGTTACTGCTCCACTTATCGGGCCTCGTACGGTCGAACAACTCCAGGAGGCGCTTCACGCAACGACAATCACGCTATCAGACGACACCATGAGCTGTCTCGACGAAATCTGGCCCGGACCCGGGGGAGAAGCGCCCCAGGCTTATGCATGGTAATTACCAAATTAATGAATCCTTTCTTCGTTATATGGAGTTCCAGTTTATGAGTAAGATGATGCATGACCAACATTCTGCTTCCGTACCCGCTTCTCAGGATCGTCGCAATTTTCTGATCGCCGGAGCTGGTCTGGCGTTGGCCGCTACCACCCTTGGCAGGAGCGGTGCAGTGATGGCGAAACCGGCGGGTCAGGACACGTCGAACGCCTCTTCGGATGCTGTTCCCGTCCAGAAGGAAACCTTAACCACGCGTAAACTCGGCTCGCTGGAGGTTTCCAGCATGGGATTAGGGTGCCTGCCGATGGTGGGGTATTACGGCGGTGGTCCGCGCGATCGTAAAGCAATGGTTTCGCTCATCCGGGCAGCCTTTGAACAAGGTATCACGTTCTTTGATACTGCTGAGGTGTATGGCCCCCATCTCAGTGAAGAATTTGTCGGGGAAGCACTGGCCCCTGTTCGCGATCGTGTGGTGATTGCCACTAAGTTCGGTTTCGGTGTCGAGGAGGGTAAGCCTACATCCCTTAACAGCCACCCTGACCATATCCGCCGTGCCGTAGAAGGCTCGCTAAAGCGTCTGAAAACGGACCACATCGATCTTCTTTATCAGCATCGCCCCGATCCTCATGTGCCGATCGAGGATGTGGCGGAAACCGTGAAGACGCTGATCCAGCAGGGTAAAGTTAAACACTGGGGACTGTCGGAAGCGAGTGCCAGGACAATCCGGCGCGCACATGCGGTACTCCCTGTGACCGCAGTACAGAGTGAGTATGCCATGTGGTGGCGTGAACCGGAGACGCGGATATTTCCAACGCTCGAAGAGCTGGGTATCGGCTTCGTACCTTACTGCCCGACCGCCCGCAGTTTCCTTGCCGGGGCAGTCAATCCAAGTCAGCGGTTCGACAGCACAGATCGGCGGCATAACCTGCCACGCTTCCAGCCCGATGCACTGGCCAAAAACATGGTACTGCTTGAATTCGCGCAGTCGTGGGCCCGTCGCAAAAACACCACTCCAGTTCAGTTCGCGCTGGCCTGGGTTATGGCTCAGCGGCCATGGATTGTCCCCATCCCGGGTACTACGCAATATCCGCACCTGATAGAAAATAGCGGTGCACTGCAAGTCCGGTTGACGGACAGCGAGCTACGCGCAATCGATGCGGCGCTTGCCAAAATCCCATTGCAGGGCGGTCGTGCAGATCCGTTTACCGAAAGTCAGTTTGATAAAAGTCAGTGACCGGGAATACGTTACCTGGGAGACCCGGCAATGCCGGGCCAGGGTAGGGTGTTAACAGTTCTGGATTGCTAAAGGCGGAGTGAGTGAAGGCGGCGTATCCGGAAGCGGGGGAACGATCCCGTCAACAGGGTGTGGCAGATAGCGTGCCTCGAGTTCCGTGATTTCTGCATCGCTAAGTGAAAAGTCCAGCGCGCTAATAGCCGTGGAAAGATGTTCTGGTTTCGTTGCGCCAATGATCGGTGCTGTGATGACCGTTTTTGATAACAACCAGGCAATTGCAACATAAGCTCTTGGCACATCGTGCTTTTCGGCAATTTTGGCAACAACATCAATAACGGGCTTATCCAGAAGGGCTGCGTTCTCGTACATTTTTAACGCAAAGGCATCGTTTTGCGTTCGTCGGGACGTGACAGCCCAGTCGCGCGTGAGCCTGCCGCGTGCCATCGGACTCCAGGGGATCACTCCAACGCCCTAGTCTTCACACAGGGGGAGCATCTCGCGCTCTTCTTCCCGGTAAAGCAGGTTGTATTGAGGTTGCATCGTTATAAATCGGGTCCAGCCGTTACGCTCAGCTGTATGCTGCATTTTTGCAAAGCGCCAGGCCACCATAGACGATGCGCCGATATGTTGCGCCACGGAAAGAAGGTCTTTGTCGCCACAACGATCTCGTCGCGTCTGGCCATTTCTCTCAGCGCTTTTCCAGTAATCTCTTCTGAACTTCCGCCCGAGTAGATATTCGCGGTATCAAAAAAATTAATGCCTGCTTCAAGCGCCTGACGGATGAGCGGTCGTGACGCCTTTTCATCCAGAGACCAGGGCTGAGGCAAACGTTCAGGTTCACCATAGCTCATACAACCGAGACAAAGACGGGAGACTTTCAAACCGCTACGACCCAGATTCACATACTTCATTCAGTGTTCCTTCTTTTATTGCCAGCAATTCTGTATGTGACAGGTTATTGCACTGAAACGAAGGTAACCAGCAGTCGCAGCTGAATAGTGTTGTGAATTATGCTCACAAATAGTTGTGGTCAGCGAAAGGCTTTACTGAAGAATACAATCACAGAACCCATTTCCAGTGTCATATACAAAAGAATATGCTAAAAATCTGGAGTCTGTCTCTAATCCAACCGCGTATTACTCATCAACGTTTTCCATCAAATCCACCATCGCGCCTTTATGCGCTTCAACGTAGCGAATATAGCGCATCAACGTTTCCGGTTTTTTCCAGGTGCCTTCCTGCATAATCTGCGCCACTGAATAACCTTTACGGGCCAGATCCTGTGCGGCACCGACGCGTGCGCTGTGTCCGCTCCAACGCCGGTAGCGATTTTTATTGGGCCTGGCGGTGGCACTCTGTCCGGCTACCTGCCAGGCGCGGGTAAAGATACTTTTCAGCGCGGGCGTACTCATCGGCTGGCGAGTGGCAATCAGCACTTTACCCGAACGATGAATCGGGCAAAACAGAAAGGCTTCCGGCTCACCAGTCAGACCGGAGGCGATCAGCCATCTGGTCAGCACCGCTGAGGATTTTGCGCTCAGCGCCTTAACCAGGCTACCGGTATCCAGCAGCGTTTTGGTCCACGAGCCTTCAAGAATAATACGGCCATCTTCTGCGCGCATAATATCGCCAACGCGAAAGCGCGCAACCTCGCTGATACGCATCAGAGTGCTGTACGCCACATGTAAAAATGCCAGATCGCGCAGATTTTGCAGAGTTTGATTTTCCGCCCAGGCCGCCTCGACCTTTTGCAGATCGCTGATATGAAACGGCACCGCCTGTCCGGTACGTTCGCCGGAGATCACCGCGACGCGGTTAATTTTTTTACGTGCGCGGGAAACCAGCGGAGAAGTAGAGGGTGGCACCAGGCCCGCATTGCGATGCAGCATGGCAATCAGCGACTGATGCGTACCGATGGTAGAAGAGGCCCGCCCAATAGACTGTAAATAACTGAGATAGTCGCGCAGATCTTCCGGCGACATCGGCAGCAGCGAACGACCGTTGGCTAACGCCCAGCGATGACAAACGCGCATAACGCTCAGCAGCTGCCGCCACGTATTAGGTGAGAAGGCATCTTTATCCTGCACAAATTCCCGCAGGCGCTGGGCAAGATCGTCATCTGTCGTTGAGAGCGGAAGAAGCGGGGCAGCGGTGACTATTTCATCCATATTTGTACAACTTATCGGCAAAACAGCAGGCGATCGCGCTACGTGAATTCTGAGAAATCGTCAGGGTCATAACCCGGTAAATTTCACGTAGCGTTGTCATTTACTGGCGATATCTTCGCCAGGTGCAAACGTGACAGATGATGCTTTTTCATTCAGCAGGATCTGGCATAGCCGCTCCCGATTATCAGGATCGAGGTGCGATCCGCATCATAGCGGCTTTCAATACGAAAGTCGCTAACTTTATATAATGCCAATTATATAAAGTTAGCGATCCGGATCGATCGGTTAGCGTTGTGTGCTCGGACAGGTGGCGTTGGGGTTAACCCGTGTACCGTAAGATGTTGTCGGCAGATAATGTCAGGCAGAGCTTAAGGATGTGGAGGCAAACGATCGTGCCCTGAAAATGTCCCCTGCCGCCAGGCGACAGGGGAAGGTTCAGAAAGAGATCATTTTACCTGGAGAGAGCTTAGCGGAAATGCCCAGCAGGGTTTTCGCCAGCGGAATCGCTACCGGCGCCAGAGCGCGCCCAATCATTAGCGGCGTATGTTTGATAGCGGTCAGCATGGCAAAATCGGTGTTGGCGTTAATAATATCATCCCTGATCGCTTTGCCGATCCGCACCGTTTGCGCGATGCCGTGACCGCTCCAGCCGTGTACCGAATAAATCCTGCCGTTCTTGCCGCTTCTGCGGCAGTCGGTGGCACCGTTCAGCGTCAGATCGGTGGTGCCGCTCCACGCAAAATCCAGCTCCAGCTCAGGGCGATCGGGGAAAACCGCACGCATACGCGAGGTTAAATAATCCACCGTTTTACTGTTGTCCCAGCGCATTCCCGTGCCCTGACCGCCGAAAAGCAGGCGCTCGTTACGCACCGGGCGATAGTAATCGATCTGCAACTGTGTGTCGTAAACCGGCTTGCCGGTTGGCAGCAGGGTTTTCGAGCCGCCTTCCACCGGCGATGTGACGCCCACGTAAGTGTAAAAAGGAATCGTGGTGGCGTTGTTTTTATCCAGCAGAGTATGGGTGGCGTCATGCACCGCGATTACCACGCCGCGTTTGGCCTTGATTACGCCCTCTGCGGTATAGACGCGGGTAACACCGCCGATCTCTTCGATTTTTATCACCTCGCTGTGCTCATAGACGCTGCCGCCGTTTAACAGGAAACCGTAAATCAGCCCGCGATTAAGCGCCAGAGAGTGAACCTGCCCACCCAGATCGTCCAGCACGCCGCCATAATAGGCTTCGGAATGAATATGATCCTGTAGCTGATAGGCTCCCAGTACCGTGACATGATCCTCACCGAGGAACCTGCGTGCATCGGCGGCCTGTACCAGCGCATTCATATGCCCCGGATGCACCGCCGCGGTAATATGTCCCGTCTGGCGATCGAAAGCGAGGCCGTAACGGCTGGCGATCTCATCAATCAAAGACATCGCTTCGGTTGAAGTGAAATGCCACAGCCGTCTGGCTTCTTCGAAGCTGAGATTTTCCAGCATTGATTCGGCTTCCCAGCGTGCCAGGCCAGGGGTGAGCTGCCCGCCGTTGCGCCCGGAGGCACCGGCACCGATGGTGTTCTTTTCCAGCAACACGGTATCGATGCCCGATTCAGAAAGATGCAGGGCAGTAGAAGCACCGAGCAGCCCACCACCAATCACTACGAGATCACACTCTTTCTCCTCCTGCAAGGAAGGGAAATTAATCCAGGGTGCGAGTGTAGACTCGTAGTAATTTGCTGGATTCCCCGGGTCAATATTGTCCGTGGCATCGCTATTTCTTACCCAGCTCCAGTCGCCGTCGCGTTGCGCCTGGCTTGAGACCGGAAAAGTCGCATCCGGCATTAATACGGGTTTTATTAAGTTTGTGCAGTTATTCATAGGTTAAGCTCGGTTGATTACTGTTTTCACAGGTAGACTCACTGTGATGCCTGTTTGCAAATTACTCAGAAATAACGATTTCCTTTTTGGTAAAACCGCAATAGATCACCCAGACGATGCCAAGCGTGGCCCACACCGAGCCCAGCATGAAAGCATCGTGATCCAGATTCAGCCACATGATTGCCACGCAGCCCAGCCCGGCCAGCGGTAACATAACGTTGATAAAAATTTCCCGCAGGCAGCCGATTTTTTTATGGTTGAAGGCAAAGTGAATAATGACGGAGAGGTTAACCGCACTGAAGGCGACCAGCGCGCCGAAGCTGATTAACGATACGGCGGTATTCAGACCGATAAAAATTGAGCTCAGAGAAATCAGACCGATCAGCAGTACGCAGTAAACCGGGTTATTGTTTTTGGGATGCAGATAACCAAAAAAGCGGTGAGTGAACGGGTTATCTTTACCCATAATGTGTAACAGCCGGGCCGCGCTGGCATGTGAAGCCAGCGCCGAAGCGAAGGTGTTAAACAGGATGGCGACCAAAAACAGCATCTGAAAGATTTTTCCACCGACGTAAAGCACGATCTCCGGCAGCGCTTCCATCGGATTTTTAAATTCAGAGTTATCGGGATAATAGAGCTGAATAAACCAGGCGGCGACAAAAAATATCGCTCCGCCACTCAGCGCGGTGAAGAAAATGGCTCTGGGGATAGTATATTCTGGCTGCCGGGTTTCATCTGACATCGTGGTGACGGCATCAAAACCAAGAAATGAAAAACAGAGCACTGCCGCTCCGCTAATTAATGGCGTAATACTGTCGTTGCCGTTAAACAACGGTTTCATTGTGAATACATGATCGGAGCCAAATTCTGCCAGCAGATTATGAATTACAAAATAGACAAATACCCCCATTAAAATAACGGGTATGCCGACAAAGATAAAATTCGCGTTAGCAAGCGTTTTTATATTGCAGCAGTTAACCCAGGTCACCAGCGTGGTAAAAAGTAAAATTGATATCCAGACCGGCACCTGCGGCAGCAGGGTTTGCAGATAAATTCCCGCCAGCAGCGAGTTAATCATCGGAAGGAAAATATAGTCCAGTAGCGAAGACCAGCCCACCATAAAACCGGTATTATTACCGCAGACGTTTCTGGCATAGGTATAGGCTGAGCCTGAGCTGGGATGCAGACGTACCATTCTGCCATAGCTGATAGCGGTTAACAGGACGGCGGCAATCGCCAGCAGATAGGCCAACGGCACCCGGCCTTCAGTAATTTGTGAAACAATACCGAACGTATCGAAGACGGTCATCGGTGTCATATAAGCGATACCGATGATGACCACCTGCCAGACTGAAAGATTGATTCTTTTTCCCGATTTTATACTCATGCAAATGTCTCATTAAAAAGTAACCGCGCGCCATTATTTTTTCAGCCCTGAGCGAGCTAAAAAGTGCTTATACAGCCATAATGGAATGGGGAAGGGCAGCGCTCTTAATTGTTACTTCCTTTTTAATTATGAGCGTATTGCCTTCGTCATTACCGGAATACACGCTAACGTTATCTGACCGCCTGAAAATAGAGGCGATAAGAATAATGTATTTAATAAGCCTTTACGTCTGCGTTCTGAAACAGCACATCCTGTTGCAGGTAGCTGCCGTACGGTAATGACTAAAAGAGGCGTTATCTATAAAATCCAGACCGGTGGTAATTTAACAGTGAAACACGAGCGGAGGTCTGTCTCATCATTTCATTACTGCGCCCTGTGTTGCTCCGGCGGGATGGGATCATCAGGCTATTCATCAAAAACACTCCGTCTTCGCTGAGGGATGATCAATTTATAAAACATATTATTTAATATGTATATTGCCGTAAGTCACAAATTTGTTAAGTATTTTGCATGATGATGTTAATTAAGGAAATTTTTTATCGTGGCTTACACGGCACTCTTTCATTTAATTCCTTGAATAATAACGTAAAAGAAAAAGCTATGACCGCAGCTTTAGATCAGAAGATAATATTATCGACTTATGGTGCATCAGCCGTTTTTATCATTTACTGGCCAGGAATATTCCTAATATCAGCGATAAACCCGCAGGATTAAGCTCATATAAAAATCCCCTGGCAGATAAGGGGATTTATTTTTACCGTCAGGCAAGCGCGTTTACTTACTGCTGCTCCGGCACTGTTTTATCAACGGTTACCGCTTTAACCAGGGCTGCCAGTCGGTTAAAGCACGGTTCCAGTTCACGCTCGTCAATATGGGCAAAGCCCAGCAGCAGGCCAGGTGTTTTATCTTCACCAATGTAATAACGAGACAGGGGACGAACCAGCAGTCCTTCGTTGTTGGCGTGCTGCGCCAGTGCAACATCATCAGTACCATCAGGTAATTGTAAAATCAGATGCAGTCCGGCATTACTGTTGTACTGACCGAGATAGTCGCTGCCCAGTCGGGTAAGGATCAGCGTAACCAGCGCCTGACGGCGGCGCGCATAAAGCTGGCGCATTTTACGAATGTGCGCGGCGTAATAGCCCTCACTGATAAAATCCGCCAGCGCTCCCTGCATCTGCAAATGCCCACCGCGATAAAGTTCGTTATGTATTTTCTTCAGCGAGGCCGCCAGCGGAGCGGGCAAAACTACGTAGCCCAGCCGCAGCGCGGGATAGAGCGTTTTACTGAAGGTGCCGATATAGATGACCGGGCCGTGCTCTTCCAGTCCCTGTAGTGAAGGAATCGGCTGACCGGCGAAGCGGAATTCACTGTCATAATCATCCTCAACGATCCAGCTACGGGTTTCTCTTGCCAGTGCCAGCAGCGTTTTACGGCGGCTCAGGCTCATTACCGATCCCAGCGGATACTGGTGTGATGGGGTAACGAAAATTAACCGTGGCGCAGGCCGATGCGGCTCTCCGGCAACCATGCCCTGTTCATCCACCGGCAGGGCTGAAAAGTTAACCGCGTTCATACGCAGAATATTTTTAATTCCCCAGTAGCCAGGCTCTTCAATCCAGGCGTTGTCGCCGGGGTTGCACAGCGAGCGCGTGACCAGATCCAGCGCCTGATGTATGCCTTCGGTAATCAGTATCTGATCGGGCGAGCAGCGTACGCCGCGTGCGCTGCGCAGATAATCAGCCAGCGCGCTTTTCAGCCTTGCCGCACCGCCGACCGTATCGTAAGTGAGGTGTTCCGGGCGCGCCTGCCGGGTCTGGCGATCGTAGAATTTTTTCAGGATGCGATGGGGGAAACTCACTACGTCAGGTACGCCAGGCAGAAAGGGGCCCCACTGTTTAGGGCTGGCGCTGGCATTGCCGAGTAGCTCAAGCCCACGCGCGGAAAGGCTGCCGTAATCCTCTTCATTTACCCGCGTCGCCTGTTTTTCCGGGCTGGCGTCAAGGTTATCCAGCACGCTGTCGGTAACGAAGGTGCCGCTGTTGGTGCGGGTGGAGATGTAGCCCTCCGCCTGTAACTGCTCATAGACCCGCAGCACCGTATTACGCGATAAGCCCAGCTCTTCCGCCAGATCGCGTGAAGGCGGCATACGCACCGCAGGCCGCAGGCTGCCGTCAAGAATAGAACGGCAGATGGCGCTATAGAGCCGCTTATGCAGCTTTCCCTCATCACGCTGTGAAAATGCGTGCTTGATCACATCTACGGCAAGTGAACGCATGTGGATCCTATAATTAAAACGATCTGGCTCTCGATTAAGGTACCAGACGCTGACAGATTGTGCCTCACAGACCCCAAATAATAATGAATGGACGAGGCACACGATGAACAATAACCAGTTACAGCAGCGTCGCCTGGACGCTACCCCACGCGGCGTTGGCGTAATGTGTAATTTTTATGCCAGCTCGGCTGAGAACAGTACGCTGACTGATGTAGAAGGCAATCGCTACATCGATTTTGCCGCCGGTATCGCCGTACTGAATACCGGACACCGCCACCCGCGTATCGTACAGGCGCTGGAAAACCAGCTGAAGGCCTTCACCCATACCGCTTATCAGATTGTCCCTTATGAAAGCTATGTCTCGCTGGCAGAAAAAATTAACGCCGCCGCACCGCTGAAAGGGCCACTGAAGACCGCCTTCTTTTCAACCGGCGCGGAAGCGGTAGAAAACGCGATTAAGATTGCCCGTGCGCATACCGGACGCCCCGGCGTTATCGCCTTCGGCGGCGGATTCCACGGACGTACCTATATGACGATGGCGCTGACCGGCAAAGTCGCGCCTTATAAAAAAGGGTTCGGCCCGTTCCCCGGATCGGTGTTCCATGTGCCGTACCCGTCAGAGCTGCATCATATTTCCACGGCGGATACCCTGACCGCTATCGAACGGCTGTTTAAGGCGGATATCGATCCGACGCAGGTAGCGGCGATTATTTTCGAACCGGTGCAGGGCGAAGGCGGATTCAACGTAGCGCCGCGTGAACTGGTGGCGGCGATCCGTCGTCTTTGCGACGAGCACGGCATCGTGATGATTGCTGATGAGGTACAGAGCGGTTTTGCCCGTACCGGCAAAATGTTTGCGATGGACCATTACGCCGACCAGCCCGATCTGATGACCATGGCGAAAAGCCTGGCGGGTGGGATGCCGCTTTCCGGCGTGGTAGGTAAAGCGGATATCATGGATGCGCCTGCGCCGGGCGGGCTGGGTGGAACCTATGCAGGCAACCCGATGGCGGTCGCTGCGGCTCATGCCGTGCTGGATATCATTAAGGATGAGAAACTGTGCCAGCGCGCTGATGCGCTCGGCGAGCGTCTGCGCCTGACCTTGACCGATTGCCGTGAGCACTGCCCGGAGCTGGCGGAAGTGCGTGGGCTCGGCTCAATGATCGCGGCGGAATTTTGCGATGCGCAGACCGGCGCGCCTTCTGCGGCTACCGCTCAGCGTATTCAGAAAGCCGCGCTGGAGCAGGGGCTGCTGCTGCTGACCTGCGGTCAGTATGGCAACGTAATCCGCTTCCTCTATCCGCTGACGATTCCTGATGAGCAGTTCGACGCGGCGCTGAAAATCATTGCTTCCGCCACCAGGCCGTAAGAGGCGTTACCATGAAACTGAATAACGCAGATCTTTTTATTGAAAAGAACCTGATCGACGGCGTATGGATCACTGCCGATAGCGGGCAGCGGCTGACGGTGAAAAATGCGGCGACCGGTGCCGCGATCGCTGAGGTGCCGCTGCTGGGCCAGGCGGAAACGCAGCGCGCTATCGATGCGGCGGAAGTGGCACAGCACGCATGGAAACGTCGCTCCGCCGCCGAGCGGGCAAAAGTGCTGCATCAGTGGGTGCGGCTAATCGAAGAAAACCGCGAAGATTTAGCCAGCCTGATGACCGCTGAAGGCGGTAAACCGCTGGCCGAAGCGCGCGGCGAGGTAGGCTACGCTGCCTCTTTCATTACCTGGTTTGCCGAGGAAGCAAAGCGTATTGATGGTGCGCTGCTGCAACCGGTCAATCCAACGCAGCGCTATATCGTCAGTAAGCAGCCGATCGGCGTCTGTGCCGCCATCACGCCGTGGAACTTTCCGGCAGCGATGATTACCCGCAAAGTGGCACCGGCGCTGGCGGCAGGCTGCGCGATTATCGTTAAACCGGCAGAGCAGACGCCGCTCACCGCTCTGGCGCTGGCCAGGCTGGGCGAAGAGGCGGGGCTACCGCCGGGCGTGCTACAGGTAGTGACCGGGGATGCGAAAGCGATCGGCGGTGAACTCTGCCGTAACCCAAAGGTGCGCAAACTGAGCTTTACCGGCTCGACGGAAACCGGACGCCTTTTGATGGCGCAGTGCGCGCCAACAATAAAGAAACTCTCGCTGGAGCTGGGCGGCAACGCGCCGGTGATCGTGTTTGACGATGCCGATCTGGAGCTGGCGGTCAGCGGCATTATGGCATCGAAATTCCGTAACAGCGGGCAAACCTGCGTTTGTGCCAACCGCATTTACGTGCAGCGCGGTATCTATCCGGCACTGGCGGATGCGCTGGTTAATGCGGTGCAGTCGCTGAAAGTGGGCAACGGTATGGAAGAGAAGGTGACGCAGGGGCCGCTTATCGATGCGCGTGCCGTCAGTAAAGTAGAGCAGCATATCAGCGATGCGCTGGAGCAGGGCGCATCACTGCTGACGGGCGGTCATCGTCATCCGCTGGGCGGGAATTTCTTTACCCCAACGGTTGTTGGCAACGTGACCCAGGCGATGCGCTTTGCCCGCGAAGAGACGTTTGGGCCGGTTGCACCGCTGATCCCTTTTGATACCGACGAAGAAGTTGTCGGCTATGCCAACGATACGGAGTTTGGCCTGGCGGCCTATCTGTTTACCCGTGACGCCCGTCGTCAGTGGTTAATTCCGGAAGCGCTGGAGTATGGCATGGTTGGCGTTAATACCGGCCTGATCTCTAACGAAGTCGCGCCCTTTGGCGGCATCAAGCAGTCCGGGCTGGGCCGGGAAGGATCGCGTTTTGGTATCGATGATTATCTTGAACTGAAATATATCTGTGTCGCGCTGTAATTAACACTGTATTCCCTGGTGTCTGGCTCGCTTGAGCACCGACGATAGCTGTTATCGTCGGTTTTTTTATGTCCGTAATCCGCTTGCCTTGCGCCACAGCCCGGTTAGAGCAACGACTGAAAATAGTTATGTTCTTTTTGTTAAGGCGTTAACAAAATTGTGACATTGGCAATATACATATAACTTATTATGTTTTATAAATTTCATCCTGTCGCCTGCGATTATGCCCTTAAAGAGAGTAAGATATGGAACAGACAACGGATAAGAAAAGCGATAAAAATCAACCTGCAAATAAAGAACAGTTCAACCGATCGATCGGCTTAATTTCAAATTTCGCCCTGGGTTTCACTTACCTTTCCCCGCTAACGGCGGTTTATTCGCTGTTTGCGCTGGCCGTCACTCTGGCAGGGCCGCCCGCTGTCTGGTGGATCCTGATTGTCGCCTGCGGGCAGCTGCTCGTGGCGCTGGTATTCGGCGAAGTGGCTTCGCAGTATCCTATCACCGGCGGGCTCTATCCCTGGGCAAGACGGCTGTGGGGCAAACGCTACGCCTGGATTGCGGCATGGATTTACCTGTGGGCGCTGGTGGTTACCATCACTTCGATTGCAGAGTACACCGCTACCTTTGTCGCCTCGCTGTTCCACTATGCACCGACACCGGGCAATATGCTGATGACCTCGGTGGTGCTGCTGCTCATCATGATGGGCGTCAATATGTCCGGTACTAAAAACCTCGCGCGCGTGGCTAAAATCGGCTTCTGGTGTGAAATTGTCAGCGTTATCGCGCTGGGTATCTACCTGCTGATTTTCCATCGCTCTCAGCCTTTCTCCGTACTGTTTGATTCAATGGGTGTCATTGCCAAAGATGGCAGCTACGGCACCGCGTTTATGTCTGCCGCGCTGATGGGCCTGTTTATGTTCTTCGGCTTCGAAGCCTGCGGCAACGTGGCGGAAGAGGTGAAAAACCCCGGTAAGAAAATCCCGGTTGCGATGATCCTGAGTATCGTCTTTGGCGCGATTTCAGCGGTGATTTCCGTGCTGGGCTATCTGCTCTCCTCGCCGGATCTGCTGAATATCGTCACCGGTAAAATCGCCGATCCGATCCCGGCAATTCTGAATGAGGCGTTGGGCAGCACCGGCGCAACCATCTTTATCGTGGTTGCTATCATCGCCATGCTCTCCTGTATCCTGTCGTTACAGGCGGCACTGAGCCGTCTTATCTTCTCCTTCTCTCGTGACAGAATGCTGCCAGGCAGCGAGTGGATGGCTAAGATTTCCAAAAACAGCGTGCCGGATAACGCCATGATCGTCAGCTGCCTGTTGCCGGTGGTGATCTGTGTTTGGGTCTACTTCCAGCCTGACAACCTGTCGCGCATTACCGCTTTTGCGGTGATCGGTATCTATATTTCCTTCCAGATGGTGGTGCTCGCGGCCCTGCGTCAGCGCCTGAAAGGGTGGAAACCTGCCGGAGAGTGGACGGTTGGCGGCTGGGGAATGCTGGTTAATTTCCTGGCGCTGGCCTATGGTATTGGCGGCATCTGGCTGCTGGCACAGCCGACCGACAGCGAGGCGTTTATTGACCGCTGGACCGTACTGGTTGGGCTGGCGATTGTCATCCTGTCAGGGCTGATCTATATGACGCTGGCGAAGCCGTTTGGTCGCTCCAGCGCGCCGGAAAATGACGCTATTGAGTATGCAACCCGGCTGAACACCGGACAGGATTACTAAGCAAAAGGGCCTGCGGGCCCTTTATTTTGCTGGTGATGTACGTTGAAAGGCCTGTGGGCCTTTTTTACTGTCGATACAGCATGAAGTAATCGGTCTGATAAACCGGCTCGTTTTCCGGCGCGTTAAGCAGTTCACCGATACGCAAAAGGGGATTGGTTGAGAAAACGATGCGCCGATCGCGGTTAGTGAGAATAATCCGCTGCTGCTGGCACAATGGCAGCAGTTCCTCTTCCACCCGGCTTACCAGAATATCCAGCGCCGCCACGCCCAGCGTTTTTCCCTGCACGCAGACCGGAAACGCGGCGGTCAGGGTAAGCGAAGTATTACAGATATAATCAACGTAGGGGCCGTGAATATAGGCGGAACCTTTCGTCGGTGAGGATTTGAACCATTCGAAGGTACGAAAATCGAGCCGCTGCTGCGTTGCCTGATCGAGATCGAGGCTGACCTGGGTCAGGCCATTATCTTTTTTATACCACCACTCCAGCAGCCAGTATTCGCGTACTGACCCGGCGCTCTCTATGTGGCTGGCGAAACCGGTGCCGGAACAGTAGGGATTATCGTTGAGCGTTGCTTTGATATGTGCCTGGATAGCGGTTTTGACGGCTGGCTCCAGCAAAACCTCCGGAGAACTGGCCTGCGAATAGCTGAGCGTTTCGCCAATCCTGGCGGCCAGTGAACCGGTGCTTTCCACCGCTGAATTGACGATATCGTCAATTTTGTCGGTAAGGGCGCGTAGGGTAACCGATAAATTCATGAGTAAAACTGCCTTTGCAGATAATTAGTCTGAATGATAATTCATTTTCTTTTCAATTAGATACGAAGTAAACGTTTCAATAATCCGGATAGCTGCCTTAACCGAGGCCGCCTCTGAATGAGCGGCGAGCGCGTCTGCCAGTTCGACGTAAAGTGCGATAATTTCACGATGGATCTCATCGGAACGATAAAGCGCCGCTACCAGCGATGCCCATTCAGCCTGGAGCTGTAACTCCTGGTTCGCCAGCCTGGCCGACTGCGAGCTGGCCGCAATCGCCAGCAGGCAACGCATATCCGCCTGGGTTCTCAGTTCCCGCGTATCTGCCGTTTTCAGTAACTCGATAAACTCCCTGAGCCTGTTCAGATCCGCTTCGGTCATTCGGCGCGAGGCCAGCCTGGCGCTGTGGCT
This sequence comes from Mixta intestinalis, assembly GCF_009914055.1. NCBI lineage: Bacteria > Pseudomonadati > Pseudomonadota > Gammaproteobacteria > Enterobacterales > Erwiniaceae > Mixta > Mixta intestinalis. Next base: position 1,361,771 of record NZ_CP028271.1, on the reverse strand, counting down.
GATTACTGCGCTGTGCATCTCGCCTAAATCGGCCAGATAGTCCGTACTGATGGACTTAAACGGATGAAGATTACTGCCGCTGTTGCTGACGTTTTCACACACGAAACTGCCACCGTTACGTCCCCGGACGGTATGGATCAGCGCATTTGCCCGTAAGGTATTCAGGGCTTCCCGAATCGTAATATGGGAGACGCCCATCATTCTGGCCAGATCCGTTTCATTCGGTAACTGTTCGTGCGGTTCTAGAAGGCCGGTGATAATGGCGTTAGAAAGCCGCTGAACGATCTGGTCCGAGCGGCTGGCCTGTCCGATAGGTGCAAAAATAACCGCGTGAGTAATCATAATCTTCTCTGAAAACATCCCTTATACAGGTTGCCATAATTAACATAATCATAGCTTTCACGAAAGTAGATAATCAGCGGGTTAAAGGCTGTATTTTTGCCATAAATCCGCCATTGACAGCCATTTTTATGATGATTTAAGCAATTGTCCTCGCGGTAACTCTCCTCCATGAAAGTGATAATGTAAAAAAAAATAGATTCATGTAACTTAATTGTGAGAATTTGCGAGGTGCATCATGTTGTCGCGGCTTCGTTGTTGAAACAACGCACCATAATATATTACATAATATTTTATATGTTTTATGTAAACGGAGAGCGCGATGAAAACCTTAGAGCACTTTATTGATGGGAAGTCGGTAGCACATCAGGGCAGTCATTTTTTCGATCTGGTCAGCCCGGTTGATGGTGAAACGTATGCGCTGTCACCTGACGGCAGCCAGGCTGATGTCGATCTGGCCTATGCCGCAGCCCAGCGCGCCTTCGCCGTATGGAAAAAATCCACGCCTGCTGAAAGGCAAAAGGCGCTGCTGGGACTGGCTGATGTGATTGAAAAAAATGCCGGTCGTCTGGCGGAAGCGCAGAGCAGGGAAACCGGTCAGCTGCGGCACTTTATCGAAAAAGAAGAGATTGCCGCCTCCTGTGATGCCATTCGCTTTTTTGCCGGTGCCGCGCGCTGTCTGGAAGGCAAAGCGGCAGGTGAATATGCCGCGGGTTTCACCTCGGTGATCCGCCGCGAGCCGCTTGGCATCGTCGGTCAGGTTACACCGTGGAATTATCCTTTTATGATGGCGGTCTGGAAAATCGCCCCGGCGCTGGCTGCCGGTAATACGGTCGTTCTGAAGCCAAGCGATACTACGCCGGTCAGTACCCTGATGCTGGCTGAACTGGCGGCACCGTTCTTCCCGGCGGGCGCGTTTAACGTGGTGCTGGGCAAGGCGGCAACCGGTTCGATGGTGGTTTCTAACCCCGTGGCTTCCCTGGTTTCCATTACCGGATCGGTACGTGCGGGGCTACAGGTGGCGGCTTCGGCAGCGGCTAACCTGACCAAAGCGCATCTGGAACTGGGGGGAAAAGCACCGGTAATCGTGTTTGCCGATGCGGATCTGGATCGGGCCGTTGAGATCATCACTACCGCCGGCTTTTTCAATGCCGGGCAGGACTGCACCGCCGCCACGCGTATCCTGGTAGAAGAGGCGGTTTATCCCGTTTTCCTTGAAAAACTGGTCGCTAAAACAAAATCCATCACGTTCGGTACGCCGGATGATACCGATGCCCTGTATGGCGCATTAAACAGCCGTAATCAGCTGGAGCAGGTGAAAGGGTTTATCGAACGCCTTCCGGCCCACGCCAATATCGAAACCGGCGGTCAGCCGGGCAATGGACCAGGGTTCTACTTCCAGCCAACGCTGATTACCGGTCTGAAACAGCATGATGAAGCTATTCAGCACGAAGTTTTTGGTCCGGTAATGACTATCCAGACCTTTGCCAGTGAAGAAGAGGCGCTGAATAAAGCTAACGATGTGGAATATGGTCTGGCCGCCAGCGTCTGGACGCGCAGCCACAGCCGGGCCCAGCGTTTCAGCATCACGCTGGATTTCGGTACGGTGTGGATTAACAACCACATACCGCTGTGTGCGGAAATGCCGCACGGCGGCTTTAAAAAATCTGGCTACGGCAAAGATCTCTCTTCTTACGCGCTGGATGAGTACACGCGTATCAAACACATCATGTGTGACATAACTGAATAAGGGACAGCTAAAAATGAAAGCAATTAAGGTTGTGGCGTTATCGGCACTGCTTTTTTCCGGCGCGGCTCTGGCGGCTGAAGAGACGCCGCAAACGGTAGTCAGCAACTATATGGCGGCCTGGAACGCCCACAGCGCTGAAAAGGCATCACGTTATCTGGCAGATGATGTGGAATATTATGACGCGGCGGCCGGTACGCCGGTGAAGGGGAAAGAGCGCGCAGAAAAAGAGGTGATTGGCGCTTTTATTCGTGCTATCCCCGATTTGAAATGGAAAATGACCAGCGAGCCGGTTTATAACAAAGACACTATCGCGTTTCAGTGGGAATTTTCCGGCAAAAATAGCGGCGAGTGGGCGGGTAATCCGGCAACCAATAACCCGATTCGTTTTGAAGGCGTCAGCTTTATTAAAGTAAATAACGGCAAGATTACCTGGCAGGGCGATTATTACGATTCAAAGAAACTGGATGCGGAATTACAGCAGAAAACCCAGTAAACGTTGATAAATTTTGTGCCCAACGGCAAACGGGCGTCTCAGGCTGTCGGTATCATACCGGCAGCCGCTATTCATTAAACGTTTGGCGTTAAACTACATCGATAACTTTTCTGCATCTGTTCATCACCGGGCGCTGATTCTTTAGCCATTTACAGCCTGAAGCTACCGCCAGGCCATACAAAAAACCGCTCGCTTTCTTACTTTCTTTAGCATTCTGTGGTAATTCCCCACTTCTGTATCAAGCAAAATTTATCGTTAATCCTGCTTTCCGTCAGGTATAGCTCAGGATCCGCCGATATAAGTCAATTCCTGTTACTCCCCCTGCATTAAATTCATTAGTTAATTTTAACTAATAAGCGGGTGTTTAATATTATTGTCTTGATGATGAAGTTAATATTGTGTTGGCTTTATGTAATGTTTTTTTGATTAATTTCCTGATTTGTAAATTATTACGAGGGATATATGGTTACCAAACTCACCGGGATAGTTATCGCCCTGATCGGCATAGCTATGCTTTATATGGGCGGCAAGCTGCTGTTGCTTGGGGGAAGCCCATTTTATGTGATTATGGCGCTCGGTCTGCTGTTTATCGCCGTCGCGCTGGTCATGAAAAAGCGGATTGCGTTAACTGCCTGCGCCGCGCTGCTGTGGATTACGCTGTTCTGGATGATTTATGAGGTGGGTTTTGATAAATGGCAGTGGATACCGCGTGGCGATATTCTCGGTCTGGTGGGTGTCTGGCTGGCGATGCCGTGGGTGGTGCGTCCGCTGACCGGACGTAAATATCATCCGCTGCTGGGCTCAACGTTGATCGTGATTGTGGCAGTGGTTATCGGCCTGATGTTTTACGATCCGCTGCCGCAGGAAGGAACTATCGGCAACGCGCGCCAGTCTGCCGACGACGTCGGCGCGCATAATGACTGGACCGCCTACGGAGGCACCAACAGCGGCCTGCGTTTCTCCGCGCTTAACCAGATTAACCGGGAGAATGTGAAAGATTTGCAGGTAGCCTGGACCTATCATACCGGCGATCTGCGTCAGGGCGACGATGCCAGCGAATATACCTTCGAAGCGACGCCGCTGAAGGTGAACAATACGCTCTATTTCTGTACGCCGCATAACGAGGTTCATGCGCTGGTGCCGGAAACCGGCGCGCTGAAGTGGAAATATGTGCCGGAGAAAGATCGCTCTTATCTGCAACAGCATCAGACCTGCCGTGGCGTCAGCTACTATGAAGCACCGACTGAGCAGGCTCCGGCGGCAACGGAGCCCGCTATCTGCCGCAAGCGCATCTTTAACGCCACCACCGACGCTAAGTTGATCGCGCTGGATGCCGATACCGGCAAACGCTGTGCCGATTTCGGTACGGATGGCATCGTCGATCTGCGTGCGAATATGGGCGAAATCCGTCCGCACGCGCTGATGCAGACCGCCGCGCCGCTGGTGGCAGGCAATCTGGTGATTGTCGGCGGCTCGGTGATGGATAACGGCTTCAACAGCGGTAACCCTTCCGGCGTTATCCGCGCCTATGATGTGCAGAGCGGGCGGCTGGTATGGAACTTCGATCCGGCTAATCCCGAACACACGCAGCCTGTCACCGCTGACCAGCGCTATCCTTACGATACGCCGGTTGCCTGGGGCACGCTCAGCGCCGATATGAAAAACGGCCTGGTTTACGTGCCGTTCGGCAATGCCTCGCCAGATGAGTTGGGTATTGAACGCGATGCCAGCAGCAACACGGAAAAATTCCGCGATGCGCTGGTGGCGTTGGATCTGAAAACTGGTGCCTTTAAGTGGCGTTTCCAGAGCGCTAACCACGATCTGTGGGACCGTGATAATCCGTCGCAACCTTCGCTGCTGGATATCGATTATCAGGGTGTACGCCAGCCGGTTGTGGTGCTGCCGACGAAAACCGGTAACCTGTTTGTTCTTAATCGGCTGACCGGTCAGCCGGTTTATCCGATTAAGCAGGTGCCGGTCTCTACCGACGGCGTGGCCGGTGAGAAGTTTGCCGCTACCCAGCCGGTCTCCAGCCTGAATTTCCTGCCGGAGCCGCTGAGTGAAAAATCGATGTGGGGTATTACGCCGTTCGATCAGATGGCGTGCCGTATCGATTTCAAATCCCTGCGCTACGACGGCAACCCGTGGACGCCGTCAACCGAGCAGGGATCGATCGTCTTCCCCGGCAATATCGGCGTGTTTAACTGGGGTTCGGTGGCTATCGATCCTGAGCGCCAGATTCTGGTCGCCTCGCCGGTGCGTCTGGCGTACAAATATACGCTGATTAAGCGCACGCCCGTCACCGCAACGAAACGTATGTTTACTCAGGATGGACAACCTTACTGGAATGAGAATTTCCACGGTGATTACGCTATTCATATCCAGCAGCTCGCTTCAAGCCTGGGAATTCCGTGCATTGCGCCGCCGTGGGGACGTATGGTGGGCGTGGATCTGAAAAGTGGTAAAACGGAGTGGCTGCGTCGGATAGGCACCACGAAAAATCTGAATACCAGCTTCCTGCCGGGCCGCTTCCCAATCGGCTTCCCGATGGGTATGGTGGCGCACGGTGGCCCGCTGATGACTGCGGGCGATCTGGTGTTCCACGGCGCTACGGCGGATAACTTCTTCCGTGCCTATGACGTCAACAGCGGCAAACTGCTGTGGCAAACCGAACTGGGCGCAGGCGCGCAGGCTACGCCTTCTACCTGGCTGGGCAACGATGGCAAGCAGTATGTGGTCATCGCCGCTGGTGGGCACGGTTCGCTCGGTACTAAGCTGGGCGACAGCGTAGTAGCGTTCCGTCTGAAATAACAGAGTAGCTAACTCATCAAGGCGCCTGCGGGCGCCTTTTTGCTAATCCTTTCTTTTACTGGTTCTAATTATTTTTCAGTCTGTTTTTTATTAAAAAACGCAGCTTTTACTTTGCCGGGAAATAAAATTCATTTTGCAGGAAAAATAATTATCCAAAAGAAATAAACAAATAATGAATAATTTCAGGGTGATTTATTGATTTAACGGAAATATATTTTTACATCTAAAAAAATAAAGTCAGTCAATTGACACATTAGTACTTTAGCAGTATTTGATTATCAAAAAGTTTACTGTCTTTAATTCATGGATGAATATTATGCCCAGCCGAATTACCGTCAGTTCTCCCGTTCAGGATCTCCTGTTCTGGAAATTATCCGGACACGAAGCGCTTTCTGAACCCTTCAGTTTTACCGTGACATTATTAAGTACCAGCGCGCTGGCTGACAGCGCCAGCCTGTTGGGAAAATCGCTGACGGTTTCCCTGCCGCTGCAAAACGCCGCCTCTGTACGCTATCTGAACGGCAAAATCACCCATGTTACCACCGGTGCGCAGGAGCTGGACGGCACGCGCTATGCCAGCTGCACCCTGACGCTGGAATCCGATCTGTGGCCGATGCAGCGCGACCGCAACCTGCGCATCTTTCAGGAGCAGACCGTACCGCAGATCGTTAAAACCCTGCTGAACGAATATCAGGTGCAGGTGGAGGACAAACTGTCCGGCAGCTACCGCAGCTGGGAATATTGCGTGCAGTATCAGGAGAGCAGCTTCGACTTTATCAGTCGCCTGATGGAGCTGGAGGGCATCAGCTACTTCTTTCGTCACGAAGAAGGCAGCCACACGCTGGTGCTGACCGACAGCCCGGAGCAGTTTAAGCCCTTCGACGGTTATGAAATCATTCCTTACCACCAGACGCCCGGCGGTGGCGTCACTGGCGAAGAAGGGATCGCTGCCTGGGAGAAGATGGCGCGAGTGACGCCGGGGCTCTACAGCGTTGATGACTATGATTTCCGCAAGCCGAACGCCTGGCTGCTACAGGCGCGGCAGAACCCAACTTCGCCGCAGCCGGGCGGCATTGACGTTTATGAATGGCCGGGGCGCTATGTAGAGCACGGCCACGGCGAGTTTTACGCGCGCATCCGCCAGCAGCGCTGGGCGGTCGAACATCACCAGCTGCGCGGTACGGCCACGGCCAGCGGCCTCTGTCCGGGCTGCACTTTCACACTGATCAAAGCGCCGACGCCTGGCGACAACGGTGAGTACCTGATTACCGGCGTTGACTATGAGTTTGAAGAGAACCGCTACGCCAGCGGAGGCGAATCAACCCGCCATCAGCTGAAATTCAGCGCGCTGCCCGCCGATATTCCGTTCCGCCCCGATCCACGTACCCGCTGGCCACGCACTTACGGCCCGCAGACGGCAAAAGTGGTGGGGCCTGCGGGAGAATCGATCTGGACCGATCGCTTTGGGCGGGTGAAGGTGAAATTCCACTGGGACCGGGAGGCGAAGGGCGACGATACCAGCTCCTGTTGGATCCGCGTCTCCAGCGCCTGGGCAGGACAGGGCTATGGCGGCGTGCAGATCCCGCGCGTGGGCGATGAGGTGATTGTTGATTTTATCAACGGCGACCCGGACCGGCCGATTATTACCGGTCGCGTCTATAACGAGGCGAGCATGCCGCCATGGGGACTGCCGGGAGCGGCGACGCAGATGGGCTTTATGAGCCGCACCAAAGACGGCACGCCAGCTAACGCCAATATGCTGCGCTTCGAAGACAAGGCGGGTGCCGAGCAGGTGTTTATCCAGGCCGAGCGCAATATGGACACCAGCGTTAAAAATGACGAATCGCACAGCGTAGGGGCCAACCGTACCAAAAACGTGGCGGGGAATGAAACCACTACCGTGGAGCAGGACCGCACCGAAACCGTTAACGGCAATGAAACGATTACCGTTGCCGGAAACCGCACCGAGACGGTATCGGGCGACGAAACGCTCTCCATCAGCGGCAACCGTAGCGCAACCGTTAGCCAGGATGAAACGCTACAGATCACCGGCAGCCGAACTACCACGGTAGACGTGGACGATACGGAGACCATTACGGGTAATCGTACTCTTAAAGTTGGCGGTAATGAAACTCATCAGGTAGCGGGTACGCAGGATGTTACGGTTGATGGCACAAGAACGGATACGGTCAATGGTGATGTCACCACCACCTTTACCGGCGCGCTGGAAGAGACAGTAGCGAAGTCGATGAGTTCGCATATCGTCGGCACGCAAAGCGAAACCGTTGATGGTGCAAAAAGCACCACGGTCGGAACCGGGCATCAGCTGATCATTAACGCCGGGGGGCAACTGATTGACGTCACCGGCGATCAGCAACTACTGGCGTCGGGCAATACCCTGATTGATTCCGGTGGCGCACTGGGTGTGAGCGCGGTCACCTCAATCAGCCTGACCTGCGGAAGTGCCAGTATCACGCTGGAAAGCAACGGCAACATTACCCTCAAAGGCGTGAATATTTCGTCTACAGCGTCAGGAAACCACAGCGTTTCGGGTAATGTCGTGACGTCATGTTCAGCAGGCGATCACACTGTGTTAGGGGCGATCCTGAAACTTAATCCATAAACGGATATGGCAATGCGAGAATGGAATCCCGTCGAGCAGCGTTTCGTGCTCGCACATGAAGACTGGTTGAATTTTGCCCGCAATCGATCGGCCCGGCTGCTCTACTGGCGGGCCGATGAAGACGATCGTCAGATGATCAAGCTTTATTTGCAGGTGCGCGGAGAGGGATCATGTACGCTGATACCGCTTACCCATCCCTTTCGCTCGGCAAACGAGTGGCTGACTGAAGCTACCCGTGAACTGATCGCCTTTTATCAGGCGCGTCAGGAAGGTGCCCGGCAGCAGGGCATCGTTGCCGACTGGCAGCCGCCGCATAACCAACATGACGGTGTCGTTGGCTTTTTTTCCGTCGCCCGCAGCCTGATGCAGCATCACCCGGATATTTTCCCCGGCCTGGTATTTGTCATTCAGCCCTCACATTTTTTCGCGCCGCAGCAGTTTGTGGATGCGCTGGCCCAGCTGCTGTCGCATCCCTTTCTGATGACGCCGGAGGGCGCACGCATTCGCTTTATCGTACCTGAAAGCGCTGTCACTCCGGCACTGGATAAATTACTTCACCGCTTTCCTGCGCTTACCCAGACGATTAACGGTCGCTACCAGATGCGCAGCGTGCCGGGCGAAGTGGTGGCTAATGCTGGCGATCGCGGGCCATCCGGTGAATTTCGACGCCTGTATGTGCAGCTCGGCGACACGCTACGCAATAACGATATGACGCGTATGGCGCAGATCCGCCAGCAAATGCTGGATATCACCACGGAACAGGGTTGGCCCGATCAGGCAGCGGTGGTTTGTCTGGCGGCTGGCGTGGCGCGGCTGAAGAGCGGGCAAATCCCGCAGGCGCAGGCTGAGTATCGCCAGGCGCTACAGTATGCCCGCCAGGCACGGGAAGCGAAAAATCCGGCCGGTGGCAAATTGATAGTCAATGCCCTGTTCGGTGAAGCCAGCGTGCTACTGAAAAATAATGAGCTGTTTAAGGCCGCCGCCTGTTATCAGGTAGCGGCAGAGCAGGCGCAGCAGGATCAAGACGGCATTCTGGCGGTAGAGGGCTGGCGCATGCGTGCCTGGTGTCTGGATAAGGTTGGTCAACGTGATACCGCGCTGGACAGCGCCATGTCGGGGCTGGATGCCGGTCTGCTGATCGAGCCGGAAATGCGGGCGCACAGCGGATTAACGCTACTGATGCAGTGGCTGCCGGAACGACTGGGCGTATTTAGTACGCGCCGCAAAAGCCTGCACCAGAAACTGGCGCAGCTGTTTGGTGATGACTGGCAGCAGCAGATTGAGCGCCGGATGGTGAGTACAGACAGGGAGGTCTGAAGGTGGCATTACTGGTAACGAAACATATCGATCCGGTGGTGGGGGGTTGATGTACACAGCGTCATTATCCCACCGGCTACCGCCCCCGTACCGGTTCCACATCCACATGCCGGGTTTGTGCTCGATCCACGTGAATATCTGAATGCCGTTAAGAACATGTTGGGCGATATGGCGCTCGATTTTATTGGCGATCGGGTAACGGAACTGGCGGAGGCAAACCCTGAACTGACGGCGCAGGTGATGAGTACGGCCTCAGGCGTGATGGAACAGGCCGCTGGTGTGATGGAAAACGTCACTTCAAATCCGCTGGTAGCCACCGCACTGGCGCTGAAAGAGAAAAAAGATGCGCTGATGAACGCGCTGGGCGCAAATATCGGCGCAGGCGGTGGTGGCGGAATCGTTGAAGTCAACGGCCTGATGCGTACCACGGTAGGCACGCATACCCAGCATTTTCCCGGCCTGCATTTCCCGCTTGGCGCGACCTTTGCGCCGAACGACATTAATCCTTCGCGTGATGCCGAATCTTATATGGGCAGCAAAACGGTGCTGGCCAACAACGATCCGCTCTCCTTCGCGGTGTTACCCGCGCTGAGCTGTTGGATGAAAGGGCTGTCACCGGGGGAACATAACAGTGCGCACACCCAGCGCCACTATCCTTCGCTGCCGACGGCAACGGTGCTGCCGATCCCGATGGGAAAGCCGGTTCTGGTGGGTGGCCCGCCGATACTTAATATGGTGGCGCTACTTAAGGCATTGTGGGGGGCGTTTCGCGGTTCGAAACTGGCGAAGGCGCTGGCGGATAAGCTGGACCTGCCGTCAGGTTTTTGGCGCTGTACCGTGCTGGATGGCGAGCCGGTCAATTCCATTACCGGCGAAGTGGTGGTGGAGCAGAACGATTTTACCTTGCCCGGACGTCTGCCTTTTATCTGGGATCGTTACTACAACGGACACCATACCTCTGCGGGTTCGCTGGGCGCGGCCTGGCAGACGCTGGCGGACTGTCGGCTGGAGGTACTGCGTCACGGTGAGTTGATTGGCGTGGTGGCATACTTCCCTGAACGCAAAACTGCTTTCGATCATTTCCCGGTACTGGAAGGCGATGAAGGGGAAGAGAGAGACTGGCAGTGTAGCGATCGCCTGCATCGCCGGGGAGATCTGCTGATACTCCAGACCCGCAGCGGCGTGAGCTGGCACTTTCCGTTACCAGCCGACTGGCGGCAACGCCTGAGTGCGCTGCCGGACAGCGATGAAGCAATCAGGAATGGAAACTGGCAACCGAATGAGAAAAATACGCTAACGCTGCTGCTGTCCTCGTTTCAGGATCGTAATGATAACGCATGGTGCGCCAGCCGCGATGCTCAGGGAAGAATCATCACCTTTACGGAACGGTGTGGTGATACGCCTGGTGGCAGAGCGCTGCACTTCACTTATCCTGAATCCTCCCCGCAGACAATTGCCGATATCAGCCTGTGGGTTGAGGGCAAAAAAGTACGCACCCTGGTGGGATATCGCTACGACGACCGTGGCGATATGGTCGCGGTAGAAGACGCGGCGGGCGTGCCCTATACCTTCGGCTACGAAGAGGGGCACCGGATGGTGCGCCATACCGATCGTAACGGCCTCTCTTTTTACTATAGCTGGCAAATGCACGACGACGGCGTGATGCGCGTTAACCATGCCTGGGGCGATGAAGGGCTGTTTGACTACCGTTTTGAATATCACCTTCAGGATCGCACCACGCTGATTACCGATTCGCTGGGTCATACCTCCCGCCTGGAGTGTAACGCCCGTGGTTTTCCCATTAGCCGCACCAACGGCGCGGGGGAGACCTTCAGCTACCGCTACAACGCGGGCGGCCACACCGTCAGGGAAACCGATCCGCTGGGCCACAGCACGGAGTGGCGTTACGACGCGCTGGGTAATGAGGTGGCCCATATTCGCGCCGACTATACCCGGATAACCCGAAGCTTTAATCCAGACGGGCTGCCGCTCACCGTTACCGATCCGCAGGGCGGCGTCTGGCAGCAGCAATTTGACGACAAAGGTAACCTGACGGCGCAGCAGACGCCGGAGGGGGTTATCACGCGCTATGACTATGACGCAGCCGGCCAGCTGAGCAAAGTCATACATCCTGACGGTGGCGTGACGCAGCTGGAGTACGATGATTATGGTTTCCTGTATCGTCTGACAGACCCGCTGCAGCGCACGCTGGTCTTCTCGCATGATACGGAAGGCAACCTGCTCAGCCGCCAGGAAGACGGCGATATCACCCGCTATCGCTACGATATCTGCGGGCGACTGGTTAACGTGCAGCAGCCGGACGGGCGCACCCTGGACTGTAGCTACGACGCAGAAGGCAACCTGGTACGCTACAGCGATAATAACCGGCTGGTGACACAGTTCAGCTACTGCGGTCAGGGGTTTCTGCAATCCCGCACCGCGCCGGACGGCAGCACGGTGCGCTACCATTACGACACCGAGCAGCAGCTGATCGGCGTGGAAAACCAGCGCGGCGAACGCTGGACGCTCAGGCGCGATGCCGCCGGGCGTCTGACGCAGGAGACCGACTATCAGGGCGGCGTGCGCCGCTATCATTATAATCCGGCGGGGCATCTGACGCAGGCGACCGATCCGCTGGGCAACCTGTTGCAGGTCACCTGCGACAGGATGGGACGCATCGTCAGCAGGAAGCCGCAGGAGGGCCGGGAGGGCGGCGAAGAACGCTTCAGCTATGACGCCTTCGGCAGGTTAACGGAGGCCGTTAATGACACGGCGACCGTCAGCCGGCGCTACAGCGCCGACGGCTGGTTAACGGAGGAGTGGCAGCGCCAGAAAGACATCCTGTCGCAGCATGAATATCAGTGGCGGGATGGCCGCCTGGTCAGGCAGCACCAGCGCGTTTACGGTGCCGGCGGTCATGAACTGCTGCTGAACCAGGAGCAGCAGCTGGAGTATGACGACGCGGGCAGGCTCAGCCGGCTGACGCCGGACGACTATACGCCGCTGGAATTCACCTGGGACGCAAAGCACCGGCTGAGCGGGCTGCGATGCAGCGAGGCGTTCAGCCAGCTGTTCAGCTATAACCGGCAGGGGTTGCTGAGCCGGCAGCGCGCGCGGGTCAGGGGACGCGAGGCGGCCATCACGGAATATGGCTATGACGAGCACAATCAGCTGGTCCGGCGCAGCGACAGCCTGAATGGGGTGGAGAGTTACCGCTACGATCCGCTGGGGCAGATAACGGAGCATACCGACCCGGCCGGGCAGATAAGGCGCTACAGCTATGATGCCACCGGCAACCGCTTCCGGATAACGGCGCAGCATGAAAAAGGTCGCGTGCTGGAGCACGCAGACGGCGCGCGCTGGCATATGGACAATGCGGGACAGCTGCGGCTGCGCAGCCGCGGCGGGCATGAACAGCGGCTGGGCTGGGACGCTTACGGCAGGCTGCTGGCGCTGGTCAGCGAAAAGGGGCGCTGGCGTTACGGCTATGATGCGCTGGGACGCCGCCTGTATAAACAGGAGTACGATCCCGGCGGCCAGCAGCGGCTGAAAACCACCTGGTTCAGCTGGGACGGCGACCGGCTGGCAGGCGAAGTGTGCCACGACAGGCGGCAGGGCCGGACGGAAGAGGCGAAGCAGAGCCATCTGACGGTGCCGGAAAATGAATGGACGGCGCAGGCTTACCTTTATCACCCCGGCACCTTTGAACCGCTGGTGATGCAGCTGTACCAGGCGGAGCCGGAGGCGGAACCCCTGCGTCGTCCCGGACGGCTGCTGCTCCGGAAAGAGGTGGAGAAGGCGCGGTTAAAGACGGACACGCTCTGTTTTTACCAGAACGATCCGAACGGCATGCCGCTGCGGCTGTGGAGCAGCGCGGGCGAAGTGGTGTGGTCGGCGCGTTACAGCGTAACGGGCAGGGCGCAGGTCAGCGAGTCGTCTGTGGTGAGCCAGCCGCTGCGGCTACAGGGACAGTATTTTGATGAAGAGAGTGGTTTACATTACAACCGCTTTCGCTACTATGATCCGTGCGCGGGGCTGTTTATCAGCCAGGACCCGATAGGGCTGGTTGGGGGATTAAATCCGTACAGGTATGCGCCTAATCCGTTAAGCTGGCTCGATCCGCTGGGACTGTTTTGCGGTGTAGCCAAAAATGCCAAATGGAATAAGTCTAAGCAGGGAGTTGAAGGACCTGGATTGAGAGATCATTATGCTAAGCATGGTGATCAAGTTGGAGCTGGTTCAGTTAGAGAATATGATTTCAGTGCCAGAACCACTATCCAAGATGGTAGGAAATTTACTTATAGAGATAGATATACTAATAAACCGAGAGTAGGTTATTACGACCCTAATACTGGTTTATTTACAGCAACAAGTCAAACAGGTAAAAGACCTACTATACTGACTCACTTTCCTGAAAGTTGGGATAATCTGAGAAAATTACCTGGTTTTTCAGTGCCAAATTAGCGAGGTTGATCCATGCCAGATAAAATGAGCTATATTGTTCAGTTAATAAACAAAGGGTATCGGCTACCCCATGATATTGAAGTCGTGGCTGGAGAGATATACTGCGCATTACAGCACAAAGAATTAGCAAGTGACGATGTGATTAATGAATTTATTAATAGCGTTGTTACGTCTAAATACAAAGATATTGTTGAAATTACATATAATTATATGAATAGGTTAATTTATTCTGGTGATAATTTACTGTATGAGGAGTTTTTGAAAGTATTACATTTGTTTGACTCAATAAATATATTGTCTTTTTTAGGTCTGGATGTATCTGCTGAAATTATAGAAAAATCTGATGCCGATATGATTTTCTTTCTAAAAAGATATGATAAATGGGCCAAGCAATTTATTTTAGAATATATTAAAGGTAAGCAATGGTGGCAAAGAATTCTTTATTAAAAATAATGGAAATAATGTTTCTGCGAGTGATATTATCAATCACGTACAAAACCAAAAGGGCGATAAATTAACTTCATTTACTCAAAATATGAGTAATACGTTAAACTCTATGGTGCAGAAAAATTTGGTAGCACTATATTAAGAGTATCCAGAGACGATCTTGCGACTTTAGAAGCCAGCGACGAGATTTCTATTATAACTCCTGACCAAGCAAGAGACATTATTAAAGCGGATGGCAAAAAGAAAAACAGACAAGAAGCAAATAATATAAAACAGCAAATGGAAGAAATTGGTGAAGTATTGGTTCATGGCCAAATACCACAAGAAAATATTATTTCATGTAAAATAGATAAGGATAAATAAGATGAAAGAGTTTGTTTTAAGAATAGCGGGAAATACAGAGGCTCCTTGTTACTTTACTATTAAATCAAAGGGTTATAGTGTTGGCATGTGGAGCAAGTTAACTAATGCTAACGGCGATGATTGCCGTTGGACTGTTGAAGCGAGAAAAGGGAATTATATTTTTAGTGCCTCAAATATGCAACAATTATTAGGTCTTATTTCTATGTGGGAAGTCAGAGGTGATAATTGGAGGTTGTCAGAAGATGAAAAAGATGCATATATTGCCATTAAAGAAAAGTCGCCTCTTTATGACATAGATGGCTATGAAGTTATAGAGTAACTTTATTTACGTTTAAAAGCAGGTGGTGAGTATTAATTTAATTGATAAATTGGCCTAAGTTATTATATTTTTTGTATTTAAACTTCAAATTCTCTCTGAATAAACAGTTTACCTTCTTCAACAGTAACGGTAATCGCCTGTCTGAAGAAGAAAGAGTTAAGTCATTGGGATACTCGTCAGGAGTTCTATTCTATGACATGAATGATGATTGGATGAAGCATATATAACGCACTTTACCTAAAGGTTAATGATATATTTTAATAGCTTGATTTTATTTTTGTTAATGGTATGGGAGGCATATATTTTTTAATATTAAATTATCTTCTAATAATTAAAATTCTCTTCAATAGCGCCAGGAATCGCTTGCTATGCGAAAGAGAAATAGTTTTCCATTCAACGTTTTTTAAATTTAATCTGTAGTGTTGGGTTAGCTTTGCCATTTTGTGTAACAATAGATAGTCCGCAGAATTTAACAATATACTGACCATAACCCACCAGATCAGCCCGCATACTACCTGAATACTATGCTGTAATAACGCGCCGTGGGCAGGCTAATTTTGTACAAAATCGCAAAATCATAGCTAATTAAACTGGATTTGCTCTATACAAAAAAGCCATTAAACTAATAATTCTATCCTGTGATTTATCTCAAATTCTCCAACGTTGTTCACAAGACATGATGACTTCTGTTATCTGATTGATGTTTTATTTAACTTCGATGTTATTTATTAGCCTGTGCGAGCGTATCAGCAGCTACCTGACGCATCGTTTTTTAACATTTGTTAGATTGCTATTTATATAACAGAGCGGGGAAACAACTCCGTTGCCCACAGGGATGTCATCTATGAAAAAAACAGCTATTGCCAGCATGCTGAGTGCTTTGTATCTCAGCCAGCCGCTTTATGCGATGGAAAACCATTTTGTCTATAGCCCGCAAAATAATCCGGTATTTCAGGTACGCTTCTTTGACAAAGGTGACGGGCCTTTTATGCCAGATGATCCACAGCCGCTGGTATCAACATGGAATCTGAACCACCAGCAAAAAGAAAAAGTGCTACAGGCGCTGAGCTACTGGGCGCAGGTTATTACGCCTGCGCCAGGGCAACCACCCGCAATCATAAACGTTGGGACGGTCGATGACGAGAATGCTTTTGGTTACAGCAGTGAGATCACCGACGGGGTCAGTACGCTCACTCAGCTACAGGCGGCGCTCCAGGGCATGGATACGGCAGGGCTTACTTTAGGCTCGCACGGGCAGTTTGCCCTTGGCAGACTGGATTTCGACAGCGCGGAGTACCTCCCGTCCCAGCTACCGCGTACAGGAGAGGCCGATCTGGTCAGCGTTGCGCTGCATGAGCTGGCGCACGGCCTGGGGATCGCCAATCAGGCTGAGGATCGCTACGGTGCAGGCTCTTATACTCCGATGTTTGCCCGTGAGCCGCTGGGAGAGTGGGCAGCACACCTGCGCGATGACAATGGCAATCCCGCCCGTCCAGGACAAACGATTCTTTGCACCGGCTGTAATAACCGCTGGGATCCGCAGGCCTTTGATGTGCGGCAGGATAAAGGCTACTTCACCGGCAAACATGTTGATGAAGTGCTGGCAGGCGCAATGCCGGGCGTTCCGGTGAAAATACTGAGTGAGGATGGCTGGCCTGATGATGATTATATGAGCCATATCGAGCTGAAAAACAGCCTGATGAGCCATCAGATTTATCGTAACTACACCAGTTTTATGGAAGCGGAGCTGGCGCTGTTACAGGATCTTGGTTATCACATCGATCGCCGTAACTTCTTCGGCTATTCCGTTTACGGTGACGGGCAGACGCTGGTTAATCGTCATGGTTACTTTCAGCGTAACGCGCAAGGGGATGGCTATCTTATTGGGCGTTACAATACAGCTTCGTTAGGGCTGGGTCTGCACGTTTATGGCAGCAACAACCGCCTCTTTCAGCAGGCGGATCTGTTAACCAGCGGAGAAGGTGGCGCAGGTATTCGGGTTGATGGACAAAATAATACCCTGACCATCGAGCCCGGCACGCGGGTATATGCCGATGGGCTGAACGGACGCGGCATTATGTTTAGCTACGGCAAAGATCATAGTCTGATCCAGCGTGGCGATGTACAGGCTACCGGCGATTATGGTATCGCCCTTAGCTTTGACTTTGGTAATAACCTGCTGGGTAACGCGGAGGACTTTCGCGGCTCCTGGATACATTACTATGATAGTGAAGAGGCTGAATTATTACCAGAGCTGACGGGTGCGCTGGTTAATAACGTTGATATTAGCGGACGCGTAGCGGGCAAAGCAGCGGCGATTTATATTTCCGGTAATGCGCTGGTGAGTCATATTAACTTGTTAAACGGTGCGGCGCTGGAGGGGAATATTATCTCAGACTACGACTGGCAGGATGTATACGGACGCCAGCGGCTGACGCAGTTGACTTTTGGACGACTTGCCGATGCGCAGGGGCGCGCGCGCGAACAGGTCGACCCGGCTTTCCGGCTACGTTATCAGGGCGATATTACCGGACTGAATAATCTGGATCTGCATCTCGATGGCGGCATTACCGCGCTGAACGGCAGCCATCATATTTACAGCCTGACGATTGCGCCTAACGCCACGCTGGCAGGCAGCAGCGATTACACCCTTAATCCACTGGGGCATTTTATTAATAACGGCGTACTGACGCCGGGTAATTCGCTGGGCGCGATAACCGTTAACGGCGATTATCAGCAGGGCGACAGCGGCCAGCTGCGGCTGGAGTTTGACGGGCAGGGCGGGCATGATCGCGTAACGGTTAACGGCACGGCCCGGCTGGCAGGCTCGCTGGTATTTGTTCCCCAGCGCGACTGGTATGCGTCAGGCTGGCAGCTTGATGCGCAGGACTGGTTCACCAGCAGCAGTCAGAACGGGGAGTTTGCCGGGGTTACCGGGCTGCTGAATTCGCCAACGCTGGCGCTGGCAATACAGTCAGGCGAGGACGGTGGCTGGCGGCTGTCGATGCAGCGCGCTGAAAAAGCCTATAGCCAGTACGCCACGGGATCCAACGCACAAAGCGTCGGGCGGGTGCTGGATCGCATTGCGGCAGCGGCGCGTCATGATATTCAGCCGCTTTACCGCGCGCTGGATTTCTCCTCTGCGGATGGCAGCCAGATCGGGAACGCGCTGCATCAGCTCTCACCGGCAGCCTACGGTTCACTGTTCGCCAGTTCGCTCTATCGTGAGCGGCAGCTTACGCAGCTGGTTAATACCCCTTATATCAGCAACTCACCGGAAGTCGAAGGCTGGCATGGCTTTGCCAAACCCTTTGGCGGCAGCTATCAGCAGCAGCGACAGGACGGACGGGCAGGCTATCAGCTCAGTAGCTACGGCATGGCGATTGGCGCGGAGAAGCGCAACGAAATCTATCGCGACTGGATTTGGGGCGTTCATGCCGCCGTCGGGCATCAGTCGACAACGATGAAAGCGCCGGAAAACGGGCGCGGTAAAACCAACGCGTTCGATCTGGGAATGCAGGCTCGCTATGCGGCTGATGAGCAGGCGGGGCTTTATCTGTTTGGCAACGGGCGGCTCGGCATTGAAAAAGGTGAAATGACGCGTCGTATCGGCGTTAATGACTATGGTGCCAGCCATCATGCCAGCTGGACTGGCTGGAGCGGCGCGCTCAGCGCTGGCGGCGGCTACCGTTTCGCACTCAACGATCGGTTTGATGTCGGTCCGGCAGCCGCGCTGAGTTACGCCCGAATTGCGCGCCCGTCATTAACCGAATCAGGCAACGATGCCACCCGGTTACGGCTGGACAGTAACCATCTCGATTCGCTGCGCAGCGATCTCGGCGTCGAAGGACGCTGGCAGTATCCTTTGTACCGTGGCGGCATGCTTAACACCAGGCTGCAACTCAGCTGGCAACATGAAATGCTGTCATCTACCGCTACCCAGAGCGCCCGCTTTGTCCGTTATCAGCAGGAGCGGTTCAGCAGTAAAGACCGGACGGCGGGGCGCGATGCACTTGCCATCCGGGCAGGCGTGGATTATCAGATAACCCCGACATTCACGCTGGGTGCGGGCGTGGACAGCGAACTGTCAGGAACGGATTACCATGCGGTCAGCGGGAATCTTTCCGTCGGCTGGCGTTTCTGATGCCCTGAGCTTACAGCGGCCTGGCTTTTATCTGTGGGCCGCTGATAATCAGAACCATGGCCCATGGTTAAAACCGCATGGTCACCTGCGGCTTGCAGCTCAATTATTAAGCGGTGGCGATCACAAAATTCTGCAAAGGCGAACGAACGTAACGCTTTTTTTACGTTAGCAGTAACATTAAGTGCTTTCTTTGACGACAAAGCCAAAAGCGATCCCGCTGTTTGGCAAGCAATTAATTTGTATCGCTACCTAATCGTAACATTTTTTACTATTTCTTTTCGTATGTTGATCACCTCAGATAACCCGACTACGCTTACGGGAATTTGTCGCTTTGCTTTATTCCGTTTTCATCGATTCTGACAAGGAATATTAACATGGCTTTAGGTGAGAAACAGACTCGCGCCTCACTGCGCGGCTGGGATGCAGAAAATCCAACGTTTTGGGCTCAGACCGGGAAAAGAATTGCACAACGAAATTTATGGATCTCCGTTTTTGCACTGCTGCTGGCGTTTTGCGTCTGGATGTTGTTCAGCGCCGTCGCGGTAAACCTCAATAAAGTCGGCTTCAATTTCACCACCGATCAGTTGTTTCTGTTAACGGCGCTGCCTTCGCTGTCCGGTGCCGTGCTGCGCGTGCCTTACTCCTTTGCCGTTCCGCTGGTTGGCGGACGGCAGTGGACGGTGATCAGTACCGCCATCCTGATTATTCCCTGTGCCTGGCTCGGTTTTGCGGTACAGAATACCGCCACTCCCTACAGCGTATTTATCATTATTTCCCTGCTGTGCGGCTTTGCGGGCGCGAACTTTGCTTCCAGTATGGGCAATATCAGCTTCTTCTTTCCCAAGGCGCGACAGGGCAGCGCGCTGGGGATCAACGGCGGTCTCGGCAACCTTGGTGTCAGCGTAATGCAGCTGGTTACCCCGACGGTTATTACGCTGCCACTGTTTATGTTTTTAGGCGTACAGGGCGTGGCGCAGCCGGAGGGCAGCACGCTGTGGCTGGCTAACGCCGCGTGGATCTGGGTTCCGCTGCTGGCGATTGCGGTAGCCGCCGCCTGGTTCGGGATGGATACGCTGGCGGGCGCACAGGCCTCACTGCGGGAACAGTTGGTGGTGCTGAAACGCGGACATATGTGGCTGCTGAGCCTGCTCTACCTGGCGACTTTCGGATCGTTTATCGGTTTTTCCGCGGGCTTCGCTATGCTGGCGAAAACGCAGTTTCCCGATGTGGATATTCTGCGGCTGGCTTTTTTCGGGCCGTTCCTGGGCGCGCTGGCGCGATCGCTGGGCGGCATTGTTTCCGACAAGCTGGGCGGTATTCGCGTCACGCTGATTAACTTTATTCTGATGGCGCTGTTTACGCTGCTGCTGTTCTCCACGCTGCCGGAGCACGGTGCCGGCAGCTTCACCGCCTTTTATATTGTCTTTATGGGGCTGTTTCTTACCGCCGGTCTTGGCAGCGGCTCCACCTTCCAGATGATCGCCGTGATTTTCCGTACCCTGACGCGCAAACGCGTGCTCGCCAGCGGCGGCAGCGAAGCCCAGGCGCAACATATCGCCGCGACGGAAACCGCAGCGGCGCTCGGTTTCATCTCCGCCATCGGTGCTATCGGTGGTTTCTTCATTCCAAAAGCCTTCGGCACATCGTTAGCCATGACCGGTTCACCGGTAGGCGCGATGAAAATTTTCCTGGTGTTTTACATCATTTGCATTCTGGTGACCTGGCTGGTTTACGGGCGCCGTGCTGCTAAAGGCTAATCACAGCATGTTCTTTGGCCTGTTTTTCAGGCCCTTCAATCCTTCAATTGAGCCATGTAATCGCAGGGGAAGCTCCTCTGCAAGGAGCGGGTAATGAGTAAACTGGTGGATAAGTTTCGCTATTTCAAACAGAAAAGCGATACGTTTTCCGATGGGCACGGGCAGCTGATGAACAGCAACCGCGACTGGGAAGACAGTTATCGGCAGCGCTGGCAGTTTGATAAAATTGTCCGCTCGACGCACGGCGTGAACTGTACCGGCTCCTGTAGCTGGAAGATATACGTCAAAAACGGGCTGGTGACCTGGGAAACGCAGCAGACCGACTACCCGCGCACGCGCCCCGATCTACCGAACCACGAGCCGCGTGGCTGTCCTCGCGGGGCCAGCTATTCCTGGTATATCTACAGCGCCAACCGTCTGAAATATCCGCTGGTGCGCCGTCGCCTGGTGGAGCTGTGGCGTGAAGCGCTGGCGCAGCACAGCGATCCGGTGCTGGCATGGGATTCTATCGTCTCTGACCCGGAGAAGAGCCGTAGCTATAAAGAAGTACGCGGTCACGGCGGTTTTATCCGCTCCAACTGGCAGGAGCTGAACACGCTGATTGCCGCCGCCAATATCTGGACGATCAAAAACTGCGGGCCGGACCGCGTGGCAGGCTTTTCGCCAATCCCGGCGATGTCAATGATCTCTTATGCGGCGGGCACCCGCTATCTGTCGCTGATTGGCGCGACCAGCCTCAGCTTCTACGACTGGTATTGCGATTTGCCGCCCGCCTCGCCGATGACCTGGGGCGAGCAGACCGACGTGCCAGAATCTGCCGACTGGTATAACTCCTCCTATATTATCGCCTGGGGATCCAACGTGCCGCAGACGCGTACCCCGGACGCCCATTTCTTTACCGAGGTGCGCTATAAGGGCACCAAAACTATCGCCATCAGCCCCGACTATTCAGAAGTGGCCAAGCTGTGCGACCAGTGGCTGTCGCCGAAACAGGGTACCGACAGCGCGCTGGCGATGGCGATGGGGCACGTGATCCTGAAAGAGTTCCATCTGAATAACCCCAGCGACTACTTCCTCAACTATGCGCGCCGCTACACCGATATGCCGATGCTGGTGCTTCTGGAGGAAGACGAGAACGGCTATTACACCTCTGGTCGCCTGCTGCGCGCCGCCGATCTGAGCGATGCGCTGGGCGAAACCAATAATCCTGACTGGAAAACCGTTGCCTTCAGCGAAACGGGCGATCTGGTGGTGCCGAACGGCTCTGCCGGTTTCCGCTGGGGCGAGAAGGGCAAATGGAACCTGGAGCCGATGGCGGCGGGTAATGAGGTAACGCTGCGTCTTAGCCTGATTGATGACCGCGATGCGGTGGTGCCGGTAGCCTTTCCTTACTACGGCGGTAATGAAAATCCCAACTTCCGCCATGTAAAACAGGACCCGATTCTGCTGCACCAGCTGCCGAGCAAGCAGATTACGCTGGCAGATGGCAGCGCGGGGGCGCGTGGTGACGGTTTACGATCTGCTGCTGGCTAACTACGGGCTGGATCGCGGGCTGGATGACGCCAACTGCGCACAGAGCTATGACGAGATTAAAGCCTACACGCCCGCCTGGGCAGAGCAGATCAGCGGCGTGCCGCGCAAAAATCTGGAGCAGATCGCGCGTGAGTTTGCCGACACCGCGCACAAGACGCACGGGCGTTCGATGATTATCGTTGGTGCCGGTCTGAACCACTGGTATCACATGGATATGAACTACCGTGGGCTGATCAATATGCTGGTGTTCTGCGGCTGCGTCGGGCA
This sequence comes from Mixta intestinalis, assembly GCF_009914055.1. Classification (NCBI taxonomy): domain Bacteria; kingdom Pseudomonadati; phylum Pseudomonadota; class Gammaproteobacteria; order Enterobacterales; family Erwiniaceae; genus Mixta; species Mixta intestinalis. Next base: position 1,339,144 of record NZ_CP028271.1, on the reverse strand, counting down.
AACCGGCGGCGGCTGGGCGCACTACGTTGGTCAGGAAAAACTCAGGCCACAAACCGGCTGGATGCCGCTCGCCTTTGCGCTGGACTGGACGCGACCGCCGCGCCAGATGAACAGCACCTCTTACTTTTACGCGCACGCCAGCCAGTGGCGCTTTGAGAAGCTGAGCATCAGCGAGCTGCTGTCGCCGATTGCACAGAAGCAGCGCTTTACCGGTCAGCTGATCGATTTTAACGTGCGCGCCGAACGTATGGGGTGGCTGCCATCGGCACCGCAGCTCAATACCAACCCGCTGCGCATCGCTGAACAGGCAGCACAGGCGGGCCAGTCGCCGGTTGACTATACGGTTTCAGCGCTGAAAAGCGGCAAGCTGCGTTTCGCCTGCGAACAGCCGGATGAGGGCAATAACCATCCGCGCAACCTGTTTGTCTGGCGATCCAACCTGCTTGGCTCGTCCGGTAAGGGCCATGAGTACCTGCTGAAATATCTGCTCGGCACTGACAGCGGTATTCAGGGCGAAGAGTGTGTCGGCAAGGGCGATGCCATCCCGGAAGAGGTGGAATGGCAGACCAAAGCGCTGGAGGGCAAGCTGGATCTGCTGGTAACGCTCGATTTCCGCATGTCCACCACCTGCCTTTTCTCCGACGTGGTGCTGCCAACCGCCTCCTGGTATGAGAAGGATGATATGAACACCACGGATATGCATCCGTTTATTCATCCGCTCTCCGCCGCCGTCGATCCGGTGTGGGAATCGCGCACTGACTGGGAGATCTATAAGGATATCGCCAAAACCTTCTCTAAACTTTGCGTTGGTCACCTCGGCCAGGAAACGGATGTGGTGCTGCAACCGATCCAACACGACTCGCCCGCCGAACTGGCGCAGCCTTACGATATCAAAGAGTGGCACAAGGGCGAGTGCGATCTGATCCCCGGTCAAACCGCGCCTAATATCATCACTATTGAGCGCGACTATCCCGCCACCTGGGAACGCTTTACTTCAGTCGGCCCGCTGCTGGAGAAAATCGGCAACGGCGGTAAAGGAATCAACTGGCACACCGCCAGCGAAGTGGATCTGTTGCGCAAGCTGAACTACGTCAAGGCGGACGGCCCGGCTAAGGGGCAGCCGATGATTAACAGCGCCATCGATGCGGCAGAGATGATCCTGACGCTGGCGCCGGAAACCAACGGTCAGGTAGCGATGAAGGCCTGGGCCGCGCTGGAAGAAATTACCGGACGCGAGCACACCCATCTGGCGCAGCGTAAAGAAGAAGAGAAGATTCGCTTTCGCGATATCCAGGCCCAGCCGCGCAAAATCATCTCCAGCCCCACCTGGTCAGGTCTGGAAGATGAGCACGTCTCCTATAACGCCAGCTATACCAACGTGCACGAGCTGATTCCGTGGCGCACCATTTCCGGTCGTCAGCAGCTTTATCAGGATCATCCGTGGATGCGCGCCTTTGGCGAAAGCCTGGTTTCCTATCGTCCGCCAATCGATACGCGCAGCGTGACGCAGCTGGAGCATATTCCCTCTAACGGCTACCCGGAGAAGGCGCTTAATTTCCTGACGCCGCACCAGAAATGGGGCATTCACTCCACCTACAGTGAGAACCTGCTGATGCTGACCATGTCGCGCGGTGGGCCGATTATCTGGATGAGCGAGGATGACGCACGCGATCTCGATATCAAGGATAACGACTGGGTAGAGGTGTTTAACGCCAACGGCGCGCTGACCTGTCGTGCGGTGGTGAGCCAGCGCGTCAAACCCGGTTCCACCATGATGTATCATGCGCAGGAGCGTATCACCAATATCCCCGGCTCGGAAGTGACCGGCATTCGCGGTGGTTTCCATAACTCCGTGACCCGTATTTGCCCGAAACCGACCCATATGATCGGCGGCTACGCCCATCTGGCCTACAGCTTTAACTATTACGGCACCGTCGGCTCCAACCGCGACGAATTCATTATGATCCGCAAAATGAAAAACATTAACTGGCTGGATGGCGAAGGCCAGGACCAGGTGCAGGGGGAGGCGAAATGAAAATACGTTCACAGGTCGGGATGGTGATGAATCTCGACAAATGCATTGGCTGTCATACCTGCTCGATCACCTGTAAAAACGTCTGGACCGGGCGCGAAGGGATGGAATACGCCTGGTTTAATAACGTGGAAACCAAGCCCGGCATTGGCTATCCCAAGGCCTGGGAAGATCAGGAAAAATGGAAGGGCGGCTGGATCCGCAAAATCAACGGCAAGCTGGAGCCGCGGCTGGGCGGTAAGGTGGGCGTACTGGCGAAGATTTTCGCCAATCCGGAAGTACCGGGCATCGACGATTACTATGAACCATTCAGCTTCGACTATCAGCATCTGCACAACGCGGCTGAGGGGAAATATCAGCCCACCGCGCGCCCACGATCGCTGGTGAGCGGCAAGCGGATGAACAAGGTGGAATGGGGCCCCAACTGGGAGGAGATCCTCGGCGGCGAATTCAGCATGCGCTCGCAGGACAGCAACTTTGTGGCAATGCAGAAGGAGATGTACGGGCAGTTTGAAAACACCTTTATGATGTACCTGCCGCGCCTGTGCGAACACTGCCTGAACCCCAGCTGCGTGGCAACCTGTCCCAGCGGCGCGATCTACAAGCGCGAAGAGGATGGCATTGTGCTGATCGATCAGGACAAATGCCGCGGCTGGCGTCTCTGCATCAGCGGCTGCCCGTACAAGAAAATCTACTTCAACTGGAAAAGCGGTAAGTCTGAGAAATGTATCTTCTGCTATCCGCGTATTGAATCGGGTATGCCGACCGTCTGTTCCGAAACCTGCGTGGGCCGTATCCGCTATCTTGGCGTGGTGTTGTATGACGCTGACCGCATCGCCGAGGCGGCGAGCACTGAACATGAAACCGATCTCTATGAGCGCCAGCTTGAGGTCTTCCTCGATCCCAATGACCCGGAAGTGATTGCTGAAGCGCGGGCGCAGGGCATCCCGGAGAACGTGCTGGACGCGGCGCAGAAATCGCCGGTCTGGAAGCTGGCGATGGACTGGAAGCTGGCGCTGCCGCTGCATCCTGAATACCGCACGCTGCCGATGGTCTGGTATGTGCCGCCTTTATCACCGATTCAGTCGGTGGCGGATGCGGGTCAGCTGCCGAAAAGCAACGGCGTATTGCCGGCGGTGGAGTCGCTGCGTATTCCGGTACAGTACCTGGCAAACCTGCTGACTGCGGGCGATACCGCGCCGGTGCTGCGTGCGCTGAAGCGTATGATGGCGATGCGCCACTACAAACGTTCGCAGACGGTAGAGGGCGTGACCGATACGCGCGCCATTGAAGAAGTCGGGCTTAGCGTGGCGCAGGTTGAAGATATGTATCGTTACCTGGCGATCGCTAATTACGAAGATCGTTTTGTGATCCCCACCAGCCATCGCGAACTGGCGGCGGACGCCTTTCCGGAACGTAACGGCTGCGGCTTTACCTTCGGCGACGGCTGCCACGGCAGCGACAGCAAGTTTAACCTGTTTAACAGCCGCCGCATTGACGCCATCAACATCACCCATAAAGCGGAGGGCGAATAATGCAGATGCTGAAAGTCATTGCATTGCTGCTGGAATACCCGGAGGAAGAGCTGTGGGAGGATCGCGAGGCGCTGTGCGCGCTGGTGGCGGAGCAGGCACCGGCGCTACAGTCGTTCGCCGATCGCTGGCTTGGCGGCAATTTGCTCGATCGCCAGTCGGAGTGGTGCGAAACCTTCGATCGCGGCTGCGCGACTTCACTGTTGCTGTTTGAGCACGTACATGGTGAATCACGCGATCGTGGACAGGCGATGGTCGATCTGATGTCGCAGTATGAGCAGGCGGGCCTGCTGCTTAACTGTCGCGAGCTGCCAGACTATCTGCCGCTCTATCTGGAATATCTCAGCCTGCAACCGCAGGCGGCAGCACAGCAAGGGTTACAGGATGTTGCCCCTATTCTGGCATTGATCGGCGGGCGGCTACGACAGCGCGAAAGCGTTTTCAGCCAGCTCTTTGATGCTCTGCTGGCCTGGGCGGGCAGCCCGCTGCGCAGCAGCAGCGTTGCCGGGCAGGTCAGCAAGGAGCCGCGCGACGATACCCGTGAGGCGCTCGATGCCGTCTGGGAAGAGGCGCAAATCAAGTTTATCGATGACCGGGCGCAGGGGTGCGGTGATACCTCGCCGGAAAAAGCGCATCAGCAGCGTTTCCAGCAGCAGCCCATACCGCAATATCTGGACTTGTCGGCCGGAGGTCCCAAATGATGCACTATCTGAACATCTTCTTTTTTGAGATCTATCCCTATCTGTGCGGCACGGTATTTATCATCGGCAGCTGGCTGCGCTACGACTATGGGCAGTACACCTGGCGTGCCGGTTCCAGTCAGATGCTGGATAAAGGCAATTTCCGCCTTGCCTCGAACCTGTTCCATATCGGCATTATCGGTATTTTCTTCGGTCACCTGTTTGGCCTGCTGACGCCGCACTGGGTGTATGAGCCGTTTCTTGCCATCGCCACCAAGCAGAAGCTGGCGATGATCGCTGGCGGCGTGTTTGGCCTGATGGCGCTGGTTGGCGGGTTGATGCTGCTGAAGCGTCGCCTGTTTAACCCGCGCATTCGTGCCACTTCAACCCGTGCTGATATTGTGATTCTGGGTATTCTGATGGTGCAGCTGATTCTGGGGCTGACTTCTATTCTCTTCTCGCTGCGCCATATGGACGGCGTAGGGATGATGAAGCTGGTTGGCTGGGCGCAGTCGGTAGTGACGTTCCAGGGCAACGCCTCAACCTGGCTGGACGGCGTCGAATGGATCTACCGCATTCATCTGGTACTGGGGATGACAATTTTCCTGGTGTTTCCGTTTACACGTCTGGTACATGTCTGGAGCGCGCCTTTTGAGTATTTTACGCGCCGCTACCAGCTGGTACGCGCCCGACGCTAGGGGACAGACAGGCGAAAAAAAATCCGGCTCCGTGGCAATGGTACGGGGCCGGATGACGAAAAGGCGTCTACAGCAAAGGGTTACACAGGAACTCATTACTAAAACTAGTCCAGATCCCTGAAAACGCAATGTCCACAAGGTAACTAAGGGTAATAAATTTTTTTTCAATACAGCAGGCGTGGTTAAACGCCTGCATCTCCTCTTATTACGCAATAATCCATTAACCGTTGTTTACTGTACTCATCCGGGAGAAAAATTATGATGAAAAGGAATTCATCAGCTGGAGTAATGAAATGGAGACGGACCATCTAAAGACAAAAGTCTTTCTGAGCAGTGATAAGCACGACGGATTCGGCGTTACCTCAACGATTATTTATGGCGAGCAGGAGGCGATTCTGGTTGATGCACAGTTCACCCTTGCTAATGCACACCGGCTGGTAGCGGAGCTGCTGGAGCTACAGCGTAATCTGACTACCATCTTTATTACCCATCTGCATCCCGATCACTATCTGGGTATTGAAGTCATTAAGCAGGTCTGGCCTGAGGCGCGGATTATCGCTTACCGGGAGATCGCAGATGAGATTAACGACGCCTGGGATTTCAAAATCGCCTGGTGGGGCAGAACCATACTGAAGAAGAATGGTGCCACAACAAAATTTATCGCAGAACGTCAGGAGGAAGATGTGCTCTGGCTGGAAGGTCAGCCAATTGAAATCCCCGGTATGATGTGCGGCGACTGTATTGAGATCGCTCCCTTGTGGATTCCCGCCACACGAACGCTGATTGCTTCCGACCTGGTATTTTCCGATTGTCACGTCTGGCTGGCAGATATGCGCACGCCGGAACGGCTGCAAAAATGGCTGGATACGCTTGACCGGCTGGAAAAAATGAAACCTGAAATAGTGATACCCGGTCACTCTTCATCCTCGCTGCATTTGATGCCGTCTGCCATCAGCTTTACCCGCCGTTATATTCACGAATTCTTCAGACAGTTTGACAAATCGCAGGATGCTCACGCGCTCCAGGAAAATATGGATCGACTTTATCCGGGAATGCCGCTGCGCATCTGTCTGGAATACAGCTGCCGTATTCTGAAAGATCGCTATGTCTGGCCCGGCGACTGGCCGCTGTCGCTGCGGGAAATGCCTGCTGAATTTTAACCTTTTGTCGGGGCACAGAGTGGCAAGCCGCTAAAAAAGGGCTCATCTACAATGCGACAGGATTTAAACTTCACAGGAGGAAAAATGAATCCAGTTATTGATACATTGATTAATCATCGCAGCGATCGCAGTTACCTTGATAAAGCGATACCGGATGCGGTTCTGGATAACATTATTCTTTCTGCATATCGTGCGCCGACGTCTATCCATTCCCAACAGGTTTCGGTTATCGTCACGCGTGATAAAGCCACCAAAGCAAAAATCGCCGAGCTGGCGGGCGGCCAGCCGTGGATTGCGCAGGCACCGGTGTTTATCACCTTTGTGCTTGATATGCATAAATCGCGTGAGGCGATGAAGCTGATTGATGAGCAGCAGATCGCCCATGAAAGTATCGAAAGCATTGTTTCCGGCAGCACCGATGTCGGCATAGCGCTGGCTTCAGCAATGGCGGCGGCGCGGGCGCAGGGGCTGGGCGTGGTGCCGATTGGCGGAATGAGAATAAGTCCGGCTGAGTTTATCGAACTGTTTGAACTGCCGCCGCTGACTTTTCCGCTGGTGGGCCTGGCGCTGGGCTATGTCGATCGCCCGGCCGAGCTGAAACCGCGTCTGCCGCTCTCCACGTTCCGTCATGATGAAAAATATCAGACGGAGGGGATGGTGGAACAGATCGCACAGTTTAATCATGAACTGGAACAGCACTGGAAAAATATCGATCGTAACGGTGGCGAAGACTGGAGCCATACCGTTGCCAATTACTATAAGCACATCTATTTCCCGGATGTGCTGCCAGCGCTGTTAAAACAGGGTTTCGGCAAAGATAAGTAGTGCCCTGACAGGATGATGATAAAGCGGAGGCCATTGCCTCCGTTTTTTTACCCCTTTCACCGGCACAGCTTATTCATGAAAAGCAGGGTTTTCTGGCCTGGCTCGGCGGCATAGAGAATATCCAGTCGGGTTCGATCGCTGTCTTCGTGCGGTGCATAATCTATATTCCGCCGGTGCGCATATGTTGACCAGATTTCTCTGTACCGCATCTTTTAACCCCCCTGAAATTTCTTATTACGCCAGCGGCTCGCCTCAGCGATATCCACATTATTAGTGGTTAAATAATAGATCGGCCTTAAAACATAACTGAGGCATCAGATACCTTTCATTAGTTCTCAACCTTTGCGCAATCGTTAGCTCACAAATAGTTATAAGAAATAACCTTTTATTCATTTTATTAAAATATGGCTGACCCTATGATACCGAAGACCGTTCCGGCTGGCAGTGGCAGGGAAAGTTAGCACCTTGTTTCTGTAGTTATTTATCGCCTGCTATACAGAGAACCTATGATTGTTTTAAGGGATATCCGCAAAGTATTTAATCCGGGCGCTGCTGCAATTACCGCAGTGGATGACGTTAACCTTTCTATTGAAAAAGGGCAGATCTACGGCATTATCGGCTACAGCGGCGCCGGAAAAAGTACCCTGATCCGTATGTTTAACGGGCTGGAGAAGCCAACGTCCGGTAGCGTGACTATCGATGGTCATGATATTTCCGCCGCACGTGGCGAAGCGTTGCGTCGGGCGCGGCTTAAAATCAGCATGGTGTTTCAGCACTTTAATCTGCTTTGGTCACGTACGGTCAGCGAGAATATTGCCTTCTCAATGCAAATCGCGGGCGTACCCAAAGCGGAAATAAAAGCGCGCGTGGCGGAGCTGATTGAACTGGTCGGGCTGAAAGGGCGCGAGAACGCCTGGCCTTCACAGCTTTCAGGCGGGCAAAAGCAGCGTGTTGGTATCGCCCGCGCGCTGGCTAATCGCCCGGATGTGCTGTTATGTGATGAGGCGACCTCGGCGCTCGATCCGCAAACCACCGATGCCATTCTCGATCTGCTGCTGGATATTAACCGCCGCTTTAAGCTCACCATCGTATTAATTACCCATGAGATGCACGTCGTTCGCAAAATTTGCGATCGCGTGGCAGTGATGGAGAACGGGCGCGTGGTGGAAGAAGGCGAGGTGCTCTCCGTTTTTACCCATCCACAGCAGCCGATTACGCGCCAGTTTGTGCGCCAGGTAAGTCAGTTCAACAGCGAACAGGACGATTTCGATCCGCAGCTTGCCGCCGGTTTACCCGGCACCATTATCCGGCTGACCTTTTTACAAAACAGCACTCATCAGCCGATTGTGGGTGAGCTAACGCTGCGCTACGGCCTGCCGTTTAATATTCTGCACGGCAAAATTACCCAGACGATCCACGGGCGCTTTGGTCAGCTCTGGCTACAGGTAACGCCTTCGGCGGAGCAGCTGGAGAACATCCTGCGCGATTTACAGGAGCATCATATTGAGGCTGAGGTAGTAAAGCATGACTGAGACCCTTCTCCCACATCTGAAATGGGATCGGCTGTGGGATGCCACCGGTGAAACGCTCTATATGACCGCTATTTCCGGCGTGGCGACGTTGGTACTGGGCATTTTACTGGGACTGGCGCTGTTTTTAACCGCCCGCGATGGCCTGTTTCCTAACCGCAAGCTCTACAGCCTGATCTCCGTGATAGTGAACGTATTTCGTTCTATCCCGTTTATTATCCTGATCGTGTTGCTGATCCCTTTTACCAAAACGCTGGTCGGCACTATTCTCGGCGCTAACGCCGCGCTGCCCGCGTTGATTATCGGTGCCGCGCCGTTTTACGCCCGTCTGGTAGAAATCGCGCTGCGCGAAGTGGATAAAGGCGTCATAGAAGCAACCCGCTCGATGGGGGCACGGCTGAGCACGCTGATATTTCGAGTGCTGCTGCCGGAATCGTCTCCAGCGCTGGTTTCCGGCATTACCGTCACGCTGATCGCGCTGGTGAGCTACAGCGCAATGGCGGGCGTAATCGGCGCAGGCGGCCTGGGAAATCTCGCCTATCTGGAAGGATTCCAGCGCAACCATAATGACGTCACGCTGGTGGCTACCGTCACCATCCTGATTGTTGTGTTTATCATTCAATTTATTGGTGATCTGATCACCCGTTCCTTAGACAAACGTTAATTACACAGAGAACACACATCATGAAAAAAACCATTACGCTGCTGGTGGCGGCGGCGCTGGGCACTATGAGTCTGAGCGCCTGGGCGGATACGTTAAAAATCGGCGCGTCCAACGTTCCTCATGCGGAAATCCTGGAGCAGGCCAAACCGATCCTGGCAAAGCAGGGCATCGATCTGGAGATCGAACCTTTTCAGGATTACATCCTGCCTAACACTGCGCTGGCCAGCCATGATATTGATGCGAACTACTTCCAGCATATTCCCTATCTCAACAGCGTACTGAAGGATCACGCGGGCGATAAGGATTACGATTTTGTCAGCGCCGGAGCGATTCATATCGAACCGATCGGCATCTACTCAAAGAAATATAAATCGCTGAAGGACCTGCCGCAGAACGGTAAGGTTATTATGCGCGATGCGGTTTCCGAGGAAGGGCGCATCCTGACGATTTTTGAGCGGGAAGGGGTGATCAAGCTGAAGCCGGGCATAAATAAAGTGAATGCCCGTATCGACGATATCGTTGAGAACCCGAAAAAGCTGCAATTTATGCCGAACGTTGAAGCATCGCTGCTGCCGCAAATGTATGCCAATGATGAGGGCGATGCGGTAGTGATTAACGCTAATTACGCTATCGATGCCGGTCTCGATCCGGTGAAAGATCCGATTGCGGTAGAAAGCGCGGAAAACAATCCGTACGCCAATATTATTACCGTGCGTCGCGGCGATGAGAAGAAGAAAGATATCGTTGCGCTGGTGGACGTGCTGCACTCAAAAGCAATCCAGGAGTGGATCCGCACCAAATATAAAGGTGCGGTGATTCCGGTTAATAACTAAAACGATGTCCCGGCACCGCCTGCCGGGGCATATTTCGCCTCTGTGCGCGGGAAAGATGGCGTTGGCATCACGCGCTTTCCCGCGTTTTATCCCACTTCAGGCAGCCAGCCAATGGCGATCAGCATCTGAATCGCGATCACGCCGATACCGCAAAGAAAAACCAGTACCAACAGCGGCGATCCGCCAACAACCTGATAAGCGGTTGTGCCGTGCTGCCGACGACTGCGCCACACCAGCAGCACCGGAATAATCAGCGCCAGCATAGCCAGCGCAACGCCCGCGTAGCCCAGCGCCAGGACAAATCCCTGCGGGTAGAACAGCGCAAAAACCAGCGGCGGCAGGAAGGTCAGCAGCCCGCTTTGCAGACGTCCTGTAACGTTAGCTTTACGCTTACAGAGATCGGCGAGGTAATCAAACAGCCCCAGAGAGACACCAAGGAAAGAGGTCGCCAACGCCAGATCGGCAAACAGATGCACTGCCAGCTCAACATGTGGCGAGGCCACCACTTCGCGGATCGCCTGCAACAGCCCGTTCAGCCCGGCGTGGTTAGCCAGCAGGGCGTTGAAGGACGCCGAGTCAATCGCGCCCAGCGTAGCCAGCTGCCAGAAAATATAGGCCACCAGCGGGATGGCGCTGCCGATAATAAACACCCAGCGCAGCTTGCGCAGATCGCCATTAAGATAGCTGATAATGCTGGGTACGCTGCCATGAAAGCCGAAAGAGGTGAAAATAACCGGAATGGCGGACAGTACCAGCCCTTTCTCCAGCGGTAACGTCATCAGATTGGTCTGGTGAATATGCGGCATCATCAATGCCAGCATCACTACCAGCAGGATAATTTTAGCGCTGAACAACACGCGGTTGAACATATCCACCATATGGGTTCCGGTGCAAACAACGCCCCCGGCAAACAGCGTAAACAGCAGCACGCCGCTGCTGGCAGAGAGATTTATCGACAGCCACTGGCTCAGGCTTACCGCCAGCAGTTCACCTGCGCCGCTGATATAGGCCGCCGTCAGCGCATACATCAAAAACAGCATACTGAAGCCGGTCAGCCACTGGCCAGGCCTGCCCAGGTAGCGGCGGGTCAGGGTGCCCAGCCCGGTATCCGCAGAGGTATGCTGATAAACCTCAACCAGCAACAGCGCGGTATAGCACATCAGCGCCCACAATCCGATCAGTAATAACAGCGTGACGCCTGGTCCAACCCCGGCGGCGGCCAGCGGCATTGCCAACATCCCAGCGCCAATGGTGGTGCCAGCCACAATAAAAATACTGCCAAAAGTGCGATTCCCCACGCCTTCCCCTGAATAAACGCTTCGCTAAAGAGTAGAAGCTGCGCAGGGTAAGTTAAACTTTACACCCCGTCAATTCTTCATTACGCACATCCAGAGGCCGTGCATTAATATTTCTGGTTAACGGTGTAAAGGAGAACAGACAGCCTGAGCGCAACTGACGAAACGAATTGAAATGGGTAACGGCGTGATGGCTATGCAGCGGTTTTCAGCCCCGGCCAGCGCAGGGGCTAAATGGCGACAGGATTATTTTTCCTGTGCCGCCGTGAGTAAGGTATTGAGCAGGACGTTAGCGCCTTTTTCAGACCAGGCGGGCAGGATATTTTCCGCTTCGTTATGGCTAATGCCTTTCTCGCAGGGAATAAAAATCATGCTCGCCGGAGCGATCGCGTTGAGATAACAGGTGTCATGACCGGCACCTGAAACCATTGGACGCCATGGGTAGCCCAGGCGATCCGCCGCCTGTCTGACGCGGGCGATACAGCCCGAATCAAAGGCAATCGGCGCATAATCAAAAATCCGCTCGACCTGCGTCTCCAGCTGGCGTGCGCTCAGCGCGTCAATTGCCTCGTAGAGAGCCTGTTCCATGCTCGCCAGCGCTTCTTTTTCAGGATGACGGAACTCGACGCTACACACCACCTGGCCTGAAACCACGTTACGTGAATTGGGGATATTCTGCACCATACCGATGGTCGCTCTGCCATCCGGCACATGGCGCAGACCAATCTCTTCTACCGCCAGCGCTAACTGGGCGAAGCCGTTTATGGCATCGCGACGGCTGGACATCGGCGTGGTGCCCGCATGAGCGGCAAAGCCGTTCAGGGTAACGGTGTACCAGCGCTGTCCCATCGCCGCGTGAACCACGCCAATATCGATGCCTTCTTCTTCCAGGATGGGGCCTTGTTCAATATGCACTTCATAACAGGCGTGCAGCGGAAAGGCCAGCGTCGGGCGGCTGCCCTGATAGCCGATTTTTTGTAGCGCCTCACCGACGCTGATGCCCGCGCTATCGGTACGCGAGAGGGCGAACGTATCGGTAAAGTGCCCGGTCCAGACGCCGGAGGCGAGCATCGCCGGAGCAAAGCGTGCGCCTTCTTCGTTGGTCCAGTTCACCAGCAGAATATCGCGCTCGGTCTCTATCTGGCGATCGTTCAGCGTGCGCAGCGCTTCAAGGCCCGCCAGCACGCCGTAAATACCGTCATAACGCCCGCCCAGCGGCTGCGAATCCACATGCGATCCCGTCAGCACCGGCGACAGCTGCGGGTTTTTACCTGGACGCCGGATAAACATATTACCCAGCGTATCAACCTCACAGTGAAAACCATCCTGTAATGCCCAGTCGCGTAGCCGATCGCGCGCCATGCGATCTTCATCGCTCAGCGCCAGGCGCGTAACGCCGCCGGCGGGCGTCGCGCCAATTTTCGCCATCTCTTCCAGCGTTGACCAGAGTCGGGCAGCATTAACGGTTATGGCCCCGCTCATGGCTTGTCCTTTTTGACATGGTAACGGAAATCACAGCAGCGTGCGCCCTGCATAATGGTGGTGGTGCGTGTCAGTTCCACTTCCGGCGCATAGCCGACGATAAACTTATCGTCCCTGGCACAGGAGAGCAGATGACCAATCTCGCCGAGGCCCATTTCGTGATACATCTCGGCATAACGGCAGCGGGTGACGTCATAGTTATACTGCCGATCGTCGTTATCAATCACCCGCACGTCCAGCGCATTATCTTTTTCCCACAGATATTGCAGGGCAACGAAGCTACGCAGATTCGCGCCGTCAGGTTCCTGTTGCGCAAACTGCGCGCCAGCATCGATGGCCGCCTGCTCAATGGCTTCGCCGATAATCGCCTGCGCCTGGGCTTTGCCCAGCTCGCGTACCATGATGTCATAAATCGGTTTAATAATTTCAGCTTCAATTTTGCGGCGGGCGAGGATGCCCAGCTCGTTATTATCACTCATCACATTGCCTCACTACGGTTACTTCGCGGCACCGCCGAGCACGGTTTGCGGCTGCCATTTACCATCTACCACCTTATAAACGGTGAACGATGGCGATTTCAGATTGCCTTCTTTATCAAAGGCGATTTGTCCGGTTACGCCGGAATAGCTGATAGCGCGCAGCGCGGGCAGATACTCAGCCGGATCGACGGAATCCGCTTTTTGCATTGCCGCAACCAGCACGCGGGTAGCGTCATAGGCGAAGGGCGCATGCAGCTCAATATGGGTGTGATAGCGCGACTGATACGCCTGCTCGAAGCCTTTACCGCCCGGCATCTGATCCACCGGCAGGCCTGGCTCCAGCGCCACTACGCCTTCGCCCTCTTTTTGCGCCAGCTGCAGGAAGGTCTGGCTGACAAAGCCGCCCGCGCCCATCAGCGTGGCGTTGATGCCTAACTGTTTCATCCGACGCGCCAGCGGAGCCGCCTGGCTGTCAACGCCGCCGAAGAAAATCAGATCGGCGTTTTTGCTACGGATAGAGGTCAGCACGGCGCTGAAATCGACGGTTTTCTCATCCACATACTGGCGATCGATGATTTTTACACCCTGAGCTTCCAGCGATTTAATAAACTCATCGGCCAGCCCCTGACCGAAGGCGGTTCGATCGTCGATAACGGCGATGCGCTTCGCTTTCAGGGTCTGTAACGCATACTGGCCCGCCAGCTGACCGCCGTCATCATCATGGCCCATAACGCGGAAGCTGGTATCAAAGCCCTGACGCGTGTAGGCGTGACCGGTTGCTACCGGCGCAACCTGGGCGATGCCGGCATCATGATAAACACGCGCCGCCGGAATGCTGGTACCGGTGTTCCAGTGTCCAACCACGCCAGCGACTTCGCTGTCCACCAGACGCTGAGCAACGGCAACCGCCGTGCGCGGATCGGACTGATCGTCTTCCGACTGGAGCTTAAAGGTAACGGCTTTACCACCGATGACCGGATGCTGTTTATTAATATCGTCGATAGCCAGCTTCGCACCGTTTTCCAGATCCTTACCGATACGCGCCGATGGCCCGGTTAGCGGTCCGGCGAGACCAATCAGTACCGTTTCGCTCTCCTGCGCCCAGCCGGGCGCGCTGGCGAAACCGGCGGAAATAATGGCGGCGCTTAGCACGCTGAGGGTGATTTTTTTCATTATTTATTCCTGGTGTTGGTTTGCTGTCAGACGGGCATTTCGCCCAGGTAAATTTGCGCAATGCTGTCATCAGCAAGCAGGGCGCGTGAGTCGCCGTGGTGAACAATATTGCCGCTGTCCATCACCCAGGCGTTATCGGTGATTTCCAGTGCCAGACGGGCATTCTGCTCAATCAGCAACAGACTGACGCCACGCCCGCGCAAGGTGGCGATAACCTTAAAAATGTTTTCAACCATCAGCGGGGCCAGCCCCATTGACGGCTCATCCAGAATCAACAGTCGTGGTCGGCTGAGCAGCGCCCGGTTCAATGCCAGCAGCTGTTGCTCACCACCGGACAGCAGCCCGGCAAGCTGATGCTGACGTTCGCCGAGGCGCGGAAAGTGGCTAAAGATATCGTCGATTTCGCTTTTAACCGCTGCGCTATCGCGCCGTAGCCAGGCACCCATTTGCAGGTTTTCCATTACCGTCATACGGGCGAAGATGCCGCGACCTTCCGGCACCATCACCAGTCCGGCGCGCAGCAGATCTTCCGGTTTCTGTTTTGCTACCTGTAGCCCGGCGTAAATAATCTCGCCGCGGAAAGGCTGTAGCCCGGTAATAGCGCGTACCGTAGAGCTTTTTCCGGCTCCGTTAGCACCAATCAACGTGGCCTGTTCGCCATCTTGCAGCGCAAATGAAACATCGCGTACCGCCTGGATGCCGCCGTAATGGACGCCAAGCTGGTTAACGCGCAGTAATGGTTCAGTCATGCTTTTGTCCTCCAAGCCAGGCCGCCACAACGCGCGGATCGCGGCGTACGCGCTCCGGAGCGCCGCTGGCAAGCACCTTGCCGTAATCGAGCACCGTTAAGCGATCGCAGATGCCCATTACCAGCTTGACGTCGTGTTCGATCATCAGCAGCGTTTTGCCATCGTCACGAATGCGCTTCAGGAGTTCGCCAAGCGCAACTTTTTCGGCGGCGTTCATGCCCGCGGCAGGCTCATCCAGCGCCAGCAGCAGCGGCTCAGTCGCCAGCGCGCGGGCGATTTCCAGACGTCGCTGATGTCCATAGGCGAGGTCACAGGCGCGGTAGTGAGCAAACTGCGCGATGCCGGTATATTCCAGCCAGTGCCAGGCCTGCTCGCGGGTGTGCGCTTCCTCGTGACGGGCACGCTTATGCCGTGTCAGCGCGGCCCACAGGCCGTTGCGGGTGCGCACGTGACGACCAACCATTACGTTTTCCAGTACCGACATTTCGTTAAACAGCCGCACGTTCTGGAAAGTTCTGGCGATACCCGCTCGGGTTACTTTTTCCACATTGCGCGGCGAATAGGGCACGTCATTGAGCAGAAATGCCCCGCTGTCCGCCGCATAAAGCCCGGTAATCAGGTTAAAGCAGGTGGTTTTTCCGGCACCGTTTGGCCCGATCAGACCGTAAATCTCTCCCGGCTGAACGGTAAGAGAGACGTTATCAACCGCCTGCACACCGCCGAAGCGCTTGCTCATACCGGTAATAGTTAACAGATTCATGGCTTCGTCTCCGCATGACGTGCAGGCCAGATGCCCGTCGGACGCAGCAGCATGACCAGTACCAGAGCCAGCCCATAAAACAGCTGGCGCAGAATTTCCGGATCGATCAGTACGCTGCCGAACAACGCCTGCTGTAGCGGTGCCGCCTGGCTACGCAGCAGTTCCGGCAGGGCGGTTAAGAGCACCGCGCCGAGAATAACGCCGGGAATATGGCCCATGCCGCCCAGTACCACCATCGCCAGCACGGCGATCGATTCCTGGAGGGTAAAGGATTCAGGCGAGACGAAGCCCTGGAAAGCGGCGAACAATGCGCCCGCAACGCCGCCGAAAGAGGCACCCATGGCAAAAGCGAGCAGCTTATAGTTACGCACGTTGATGCCCATCGCACGGGCAACATCCTCATCTTCACGAATGGCGTGCCAGGCGCGCCCGATACGCGAGTGTTGCAGACGCAGGCAGACCACGATAATCAGCACAATCATCGCCATCAGCAGGTAATACCACAGCCACAGCGAGGGAATTTTCATACCAAACCAGTGCTGTACGCCGCTAAACTTCACGCCGAACAGCGAAAGGGTATCAACTCCGGAAATGCCTTTTGCGCCGTTGGTAATATTGAGTGGGCGATCGAGGTTACGCATCAGGATTCGGATAATTTCGCCAAAGCCGAGCGTCACGATCGCCAGGTAGTCGCCGCGCAATTTCAGGGTAGGCGCGCCAAGCAGGATGCCACAGATGGCGGCGAGCACGGCGGCAGCCGGGATAATCAGCCAGTAGGACGTGTGCAGCCCATCCGGGAACCAGGCCTGCATCAACGGAAAGGCATCCAGCAGATGCGGCGAGGCCAGCAGCGCCGCCAGGTAAGCGCCTACAGCGTAAAAAGCGATAAAGCCCATATCCAGCAGGCCGGTAAAGCCCACCACGATATTCAGCCCCAGCGCCAGCATGATATAGAGCAGGGCGAAATCGATCACTCGCACCCAATAATTACCGCCGAGCTGCCCGGCCACGATGGGAGCAATAGCGATAGCGACAATAAACAGCGCCAACCCTGACCAGAGACGGCGTGAACGCGGCGCTGCTATCGGTAATGTTGAAGTTGTCATCTTTTTTCCTATGCGCGGTGCGCCACGCGCTCGCCGAGAATGCCAGCCGGGCGAAAGACCAGTACGAGGATCAGCACGATAAAGGCGAAGACATCCTGGTAGTTACTGCCGAAGACACCGTTCGTCAGCTCGCCGAGGTAGCCCGCGCCCAGGGATTCAATCATGCCCAGCAGCACGCCGCCCAGCATGGCACCGCGTATGTTGCCGATACCGCCTAATACAGCAGCGGTAAAGGCTTTAATTCCCGGCAGGAAGCCCATAGAGAAGCTGGCGTTGCCGTAGTTGCTGGCCATCATGACGCCCGCCAGCGCGGCAAACATGCCGCCGATAGCAAAGGTGAGGGTGATAATACGGTTGGGGTTAACGCCCATCAGGCTGGCGACGCGCGGGTTTTCCGCCACCGCGCGCATACCGCGTCCGAGGCGGGTAAACTCCACCAACGCCCACAGGCCAATCATCACGATCAACGCCAGGCTGATGGTGACAATGCCGGTGACGGTAATAATTGCCGGAGGATGCGCCGCGCTGCCATGCGTTATGGCAATCGGCTCCATTGACAAAACTTGCGGAAACATCAGCGGATTACGCGTCCAGACGATCATCGCAACGGTTTGCAGCAGCACGGAAACGCCGATCCCGGAAATCAGCGGTGCAAGGCGCGGCGCATTGCGCAGGCGACGGTAGGCAAACCGTTCCACCGCCATTGCCAGCAGCGCACATACTGCCATCGCGATCGCCAGGGCAATCACCAGTCGTACCAGCGGCGGCAGAGCGGGCGCGCTTTGCTCAAGCCAGTTCATGCCCGATAACGTAGTCAGCGCACCCACCATCAAAATATCGCCGTGGGCAAAGTTAATGATGCGCAGAATGCCATACACCATCGTATAGCCGAGGGCTATCAGTGCATAGATACTGCCTAACATGACGCCATTAATTAGTTGTTGTATTAAGGTGTCCAAAATAAACCCGACAAATTGCTCAATTTGGGCTACCTTCCAACAACTGAATTTAATTGTGAAATACGAAAAAATTATTTCTTATTACGTTTGAGATTTTCTATAACTCACTGTTTTACCGTATTTTATATCAATCACTCTTTTTCTGGTTAGCCTGAAACAGATCATCATATGAGAAAAACAGAACAATCATTCCATCAGGAAACACGTGATACCAGTACGCTGGCTAACGATCCGCCACTGCGGGCAGTACGCGCTTTTGAAGCAGTAGCCCGGCTGGGCAGCGTCACGCAGGCCGCTCAGGAGCTGGCGATTTCTCCCTCGGCGGTGAGCCATCAGTTACGGGTGCTGGATGATTTTTTGCAGATGCCGTTAACCGAGCGGCACGGTCGCCGGTTGATATTGAGTCAGCAAGGCAGAGAATATTATCGTTCGATTCGTGCCGCCTTTAACGTATTGCGCCAGGCAACAGAGCATCTGGTTGAGCAGACGCAAAACCGTCAGGTGACCATCAGCCTGATTCCGCTGTTTGGCATGGGCTGGTTTATCCCGCGGCTGCCGGATTTTATGCGCGCTAATCCACGAACGGAAATTAACGTAGTTTATGCCAACCATCGTAATTACCTTAGCGATGCCTCTGATATGTCGATTCGCTTCGGGCGCGGTCAGTGGGCGGGCTATCTTAGCGAGCCGTTGATCTCCGGTAAGATGGTGCCGGTAGCCAGTCGGGAGTTTATTCGTTTGCATGGTCATGTGGATACCCCGGAACAGCTGTTGCAAATGCCGTTGCTGCATGATGAAGAGCGCATGACCTGGAACCAGTGGTTTGTTCAGCAAAACGTTCGACGCACACCTGGACGCAGTGGACCATTATTTGAGGATGGTTTGCTGACGCTGGCGGCGGTACAGGCTGGGTTAGGTTGCGCGCTGATGCGCGAGCCACTTATCAGGCCTTACCTGGAAAGCGGCGAACTGGTAAAGCTGTTTGATTTACCCATCGACGATGGGCGTGATTACTATCTTTGCGTGCGACAGGACAGCGAAATGACAGCGGAAGGGAAACTATTGCAAAGCTGGCTGCGGGCGCAGCGGTGAAAGTAGAAATGTGGGGGAGAATGGAGCAGAGTTGAGATCGAGGAATTGAGGAGCCGTATAATCTCTTAATTAACAGGAGCCGTAACGTCCGTAGGCTAAAAAATATTTATCTACACGTGCATTGATTGCCCACCCTTGCAGGAATATAAAACGTTATTTAAATACATGGAATAGAAAATAAATGGATGAATTATATTTACGTTTGCAGGGGATTACCGGGGAATCGAGAGATAACTTACATCAAGGCTGGATTGATTTAAAGGGATATAGCTGGGGTTTGGAAAGCCCTGGAACGGGTGCTAACGGCACTGTTAATTTTCAAAATGTCATAGTGTATGCTTCTCTTGATAAAGCGACTCCGGCAATGATTACTCACGCAACGAAAAAGACTCTGATAAGTAAAGCTGAGTTAGCAATATGTCGCGCCGGTAGTGAGCATAAAGAATTCTGTCGGATCACGTTAGAAAACGTGCGCATCGTATCTATTTCGATGGGGGATTCCGGCGTAGCCTCAGAGGTGTCTTATGGACTGGAAGCCGATAAAGTGCAGTTCCAATACTGGGAGCAAACCTCAAGAGGTGGGCGCGGCGCTGAAACGCGTACAACCTGGGATATAAAAGAGCACCATGCATAATAAGATAGCGGATGTGCGAAACATCCGCTATTTAAAATTTCCTTTCTATAATAACCGACGCGATAAATGTTACGAGTATAAATAGGCCGATCGCTTTCAGCCATATATCTTCAGGCAAATACGTTACCGCAAACACAGCAAAGCATATGACCAGAATAGTTGGCCTTATTGCAAAGGCGAAAATTCCTAACTCAAATTTAAGTAAGCTAATCAGATATTTTTTCACAATATTCATTATCAGATTATTCATCGGTTTTCATAAAATGTCTATTACATAGCTTCACCTATCCTGTCTGCTTTAAAATTTTTTCCTGGAAATAATGAACGTAACAACTGTTACAACCAATATAAACAAACCAATAGCTTTCATGCAAATATCATCAGGTAGATAGGTTACAGCGAAAATAGCGAAGCATATAATAAGTACGTTTGGGATTACCGCAAAGGCGAACATTGCCAATTGAAATTTAAGCAAATCACGAAGGTATTTTTTCATGTTAATTAATCATATGTTTGATTATTTTTACTATGTCGTCGTCGCTTAACCTATCCGCACGAAGCGCCCGCTCATCTATAAAGAACGGCTCTACTAAAAAAAACATCATTTCAAGATTATGTGCGTATAGCGTCCGATAATAAGCGGGATTTAACATATGTAAACGCTCCGCACTTTTTTTAGCAACAGGAATAAAACTATACATTTTAAGCAGTAATATTCCATATTTAGTAAAACCAAAGGTGTATCTCCTCACTATGTTATTCATTTTAAAACTATAAAAAGTCGCGGTAGCTACCGCCAAAGATAACGCGTGCCCGTTTATATTACCTGCTGATACGCGGATACCCGATTTTATTAAACTGTCTCTAATTTTTAATAGCTCATCTTGTTTCTTATTTTTGAAAACAATTTCATAATAAAGCTGGAGCATTTTATAAATAGTATTTCTGTCTTTAATTAATTGCACGATAGCAAGTATAAAACGCTTATCTTCTTGTTCTATATTTTTGCATACGTCTTGATAATCGTCAAAAAAGCAGGACGTATAAAAAGTTAGCCGCTGCGCGGCGTTTCGTAGGTCTTTCGCACTGGTGATAACTTCGTTTCTAACCGCTTCTACGGCTTTTTCCAGCCGTAACGCCAGCTGGCGGTCTGATTGATTCTTTAGCGCTGATAAATCCGTACGCCCCATAGGGGAAGTTTCCCTTGTTAATGGATAATACTTAATTATACATCGCCCCAGCGCGGATTGTTTAAATACGGGGAACGGTTTAATTAACGAAGCCCGCCAGGAGCCGCAAGAGCAGGGCGGGGCTTCAGGTGCGTACAGACTAAAGTGGTGCACCAGAGCAGTCAACGTTCCTTGATACTGACTTTATCTGTATAAGTAATTTGGTAACTAGTAACTATTAACAATAGATAACATTAGTTACTTTATAATTTCGCTGCGACTGTAACTGCTGCCTGGGGCGCAAGCTGCGGCAAGAGATGTTTTGCAATCTCAAGCTTCAAAATCCCAAAATTGTGCTAAATAGTTGCGCGGTATAGTAGCTCAATTTGAGGGAGTTCAGCCCGGGTTGTGCGATCTGATCAATTGCCAAAAATCACAAGTAACCAACCGGACTGAGTGATGCCGATCATAGCACCAATTCCCCATGACTCGCTAATCCTTCACACATAGGCAGCTCCTGATTTGAGAATAGCGAGAATAGGGGTGATATAGAGCGCTGAGTCCGATTCGTCCGTTATGACCAGAATAAATGGCCTGACTTTCTAAGCAAGTTTAAACTGAAAACTAAGGGGAACTCCGTTGGAGGTAGAAATGTGGGATGGTGGCTTACAAGAGCAGGAGGTGTTAGCTATCGAGAAAATAAAGGCTGCTTTGTTGAATTGAAAGAGTGGAACCTAACCACCATAGGCAATTTAACATAATATACATTATGCGCACCAATGATAAGGATGGCAGAATCTGGCGGGAATCATTGGTCAACCCTGGCTACTATTGGCAGTCATTCAAAACCATGCGCGTAAGAAAAAGACGGTGCTCTGGCTCAGTTTGACCGTGATACGCCATAAACCTGGATCTACTGTAACTAAACGCGTTGGCCTCCCGTCGCCTCATCTACATCAGGCATAACCGTAATTATCCCACCTCCCGCTGGCATAAAATAATTATATTTGATCCACTCGCAAGGCGGCGTTACCACTCCCGTTTATCATCCAGACCACAAAACGGATCGGCGATCATAAAGATTAATCTAAGACATGGTTTTGTTTAACAGAATCCGGTACTTTGAACGACTGAAAGAATTGATGGGACTCAAAGGATGAGTGACAACAATAAGTCAAATGGCAAGTCATTAATTTTTTTAGGGGCGATATTTTCCTTTTCGGTAGTTGTGTTCTGGCTGAAAAAAGCATTTGGTATTGAATGGCAAACCGCACTGGAAACGGGAGGCAATCTCTTTGCCTGGGGCTTTTTAGTCGGAACGGTAATATTTTTGGGAATGAAACTGGAAATCGGCCTTATTCTCTGGGCTAGCCCACTGGTAATTGCCCTGCTTATTCCTGTTTTTAAGCCTGCGCTTAAAGAGATCACCGTTTTTCGAAACGATAATGATGAAATAATTGATGAATTAACATTATGGTATGGTACTGACTGGGGGATGAGTTTGTTATTCTTTTCTGTTCTTGCCGTTGGTTATATCCTGATTTATCTGTGCCACAGAAATGATTGAATAAGCTGAGCCAGCATTTAATACATAGCTAATAATACGAATAAAGACATAAATTAAACAGAGAGCGCCTGAAAGGCTTTCAGCAACGCATCCACCTTTGGCAGCAGCTGTTTTTTACGTGGCCAGATCAGCCAGAGCGGCAGTCCGTCCAGCGCCAGCTGCGGCAAAATAATCTTCACCCTGCCCGCCTGCTGCGCCTCGTCAATCAGCCAGGTAGCCATCTGTGCGATCCCTAAACCCGCGCTGACCGCGCTTAACTGTGCCTCGCTGTCGCCAAAAGCCAGGCCCTGCGTCACCATACGGCTGGCAATGCTGCCGTCCGCGGCTAAAAAACGCCAGGGCGTGGTAGTCCCATCAACGCGTTCATAGGCGATGGCCCGATGCTGCTGTAGTTCATCCAGATTCTGCGGCGTACCGTGGCGCTGTAGATAATCGGGCGAGGCGCAAAAAACCAGTTGTTCTCTGCCCATGTAACGAACCCCCAGCGAGGCGGGATAATCCGCTGGTCCACCGATACGTACCGCAACGTCAATACCCTCATCAAACAGATCCACAAAGCGATCGGCAAAGGTCATATTGATTTGCAGATCGGGATAGCTGAGGCAAAACCTATTCACCAGCGGCATAACGTGCGTGCGTCCAAAGGTCATCGGCACCGCCACGCGCAGTCTTCCTACTGCCCGCGTGCGCTGCGCCGCCAGCACCATCTCCGCCTCGCTCAGTTCATTCACCACACGCTGACAGGTCTGGTAATAGGCTTCTCCGGCATCGGTCAGCTTCAGGCTACGCGTGGTGCGTTCAAACAGCTGCGAGCCCAGCCGCTCCTCCAGTCGAGCTATGCTTTTACTGATTGCCGAACTGGTCAGATTTAGCCGCTCAGCCGCAGCGCTAAAGTTACCCGCCTCCACCGTCGCAACAAACGGCATAATGCCTTTCAGCAGATCGTTTCCCGCCATATTGATGAATCCTGTTCCAGAATCTTGTGAATTTATACCAGAGCTGGGAAATAAATTCCGCACTATGCTTATCAGCACGAGCAAAAAGGAGGCGTAATGAGCAAAACAGCATTAATCGTAGGCGTTAGCGGCATCGTCGGCAGCGCGCTGGCGGAAAAACTTCAGGCGGATGGCTGGCAGGTATCCGGCTTATCACGTGGCCGTACGCCGGTACCGCAGGGATGTCATTCCCTGACCGCTGATTTAACGTCGGCGCAATCGGTAAAGGATGCGCTGGGTGATTTGCGGTTCGACAGCATTTTTTTCAGCGTCTGGGCGCGCCAGGCAAATGAAAAAGAAAACATTCGCGTTAACGGCGCAATGGTGCGCAACGTGCTGGAAGCGCTGGGCAATCGGCTGCAAGGCAGCCACGTGGCGTTGGTAACCGGCCTGAAACACTACCTCGGTCCGTTTGATGCCTATGGCAAAGGCAGCGTACCGATGACGCCGTTCCGTGAAGAACAGGGGCGCCAGCCGGTAGATAACTTTTATTATGCACAGGAAGATGAAGTGTTCGCCGCAGCGGAAAAATATGGCTGCACCTGGAGCGTGCATCGTCCGCATACCGTTATCGGCTACGCGCTGGGCAATGCGATGAATATGGGCCAGACGCTGGCGGTATACGCTACGCTATGTAAGGAAACGGGCAAGCCGTTTATTTTCCCCGGTTCGGAAGCGCAGTGGAACGGCGTTACCGATATGACGGATGCTGGCCTGCTGGCAGAGCAGCTGGAATGGGCCGCGACGTCACCCGCCGCAAAGAACGAAGATTTTAACGTGGTAAACGGCGATGTTTTTCGCTGGAAATGGATGTGGCAGCAGATCGCTGACTATTTTGGCATTGAAGCAGCGCCGTTCCCTGGCGAGATGCAGCCGCTGGAAGGCCGAATGCTCGATGCTGAAGATAACTGGCGGGAGATCGCTGAGAAATATCAGCTACGTGAAGCGGATGTTTCTCGTCTGGCTTCGTGGTGGCACACCGATGCCGATTTGGGGCGCCCGATGGAAGTGTTTACCGATATGAGTAAGAGCCGCAACGCTGGCTTTACCGGTTACCGCTCGACACGCGAAGCCTTCTTCGCGCTATTCGATAAGCTAAAAGCAAACCACATTATCCCTTCCTGATTGGTTACGCCGTCATGCCTGCCGCACTGACGGCGTGCTTTTTTCTCCCGAGCACGCTTTTTGCTTTCAGCCGTTGACGAGACGGCAACAACCCACGATGATGCTGCGCCATTAGCTAATATAACGGAGCGAAAGTTGTGGCCGAGCTCAGCAATGCTTTACTGGAAGAGATCCTGCATCAGGTTCGTCCCCTGACGCGTCAGGGAAAAGTCGCCGACTATATTCCGGCGCTGGCGCAGGTATCGCCCGATTATCTTGGTATCGCTATCTTTACTCATGACGGCAGCGTTTATCAGGCCGGTGATGCCGGTGTGCGCTTCTCGATCCAGTCGATCTCTAAAGTGCTGTCGCTAACCCTGGCGCAAACGCGCTATCAGGAACAGGAAATCTGGCAGCGCGTCGGCAAAGAGCCGTCAGGCCAGCCGTTTAATTCGCTGGTGCAGCTGGAGATCGAACGTGGCAAGCCGCGCAATCCCTTTATCAATGCGGGTGCGTTGGTGGTATGCGATATGCTGGAAACCCGGCTGACCGCGCCGCGCCAGCGCATGCTTGAGGTGGTGCGCCAGCTCTGCGGCGAGTCGGGCATCAATTACGATCGTCATGTGGCACGCTCGGAGTTTGAACACTCCGCCCGTAACGCCGCTATTGCCTGGCTGATGAAGTCCTTTGGCAATTTTGATAATGATGTACCTGGCGTGCTGCAAACCTACTTTCACTACTGCTCTTTATCGATGAGCTGCCTGGAGCTGGCGCGCTGTTTCTTTTATCTGGCTAACCAGGGCATACCGTTTGGCGATGCGCCGCCGGTGCTGACTCCGCGCCAGACGCGTCAAATCAATGCCCTGCTGATCACCAGCGGCATGTATGACGGCGCCGGCGAGTTTGCCTGGCGCGTCGGCATGCCAGGGAAATCGGGCGTTGGCGGCGGCATTATCGCCGCCATTCCCGGTGAGATGTCGATTGCGGTGTGGTCGCCTGGGCTTGATGCTTCTGGCAATTCGCTGGCGGGCACTGCCGCGCTGGAGCTGCTTTCCGAGCGGCTCGGCTGTTCGATATTTTAAGCCGGATATCCGTTCCGGCTTCCTTCTCAGTGATAAAGCGCTTTAATCGTCAGCCGCGTTGCAGCAGCCAGTACCGCTTTATTATTCGCTGCGTCCGGCTGCGGCTGGGTAAAATAGATCGCCAGAATTTTCGGCGCGCCCTTTTCCGGCCAGAGAATCGCGATGTCATTGGTCGAACCATAGGCACCAGCTCCGGTTTTATCGCCAACCCGCCAGCCTGCAGGAACGCCTGCGCGGATACTTTCAGCACCGGTGGTGCTCTGTTGTAGCCAGGAGATTAGCTGCTGGCGTTGGGCAGTCGGCAAGGCCGTTCCCAACGTCAGCTTATAGAGGTTTTCCGCCATCGCCGCAGGTGTGGTGGTATCACGCTTATCGCCCGGCACCGCGCTATTAAGTTCCGGCTCCAGGCGATTAAGCTGCGTGACGCTGTCACCTAAATAACGGGCGTAGCGGGTTATGCCCTGCGGTCCACCGGCCTCTTTTAACAGGTAATTCGCCGCCAGGTTATCGCTATATTCAATTGCTGCGGCGCAAAGGGCGGCTACGCTCATTTTTTTACCAAAATAATTGCCGGTCACCGGCGTCCATGGCACCCGGTCCGCCTCTTCTATCGCAATTTTTTTCTCCAGCAGATGCGGCTGGCTGACATTTTGATGCAGAATGGCCGCCACCGCCAGCGTCTTAAAGGTGCTGGTCATCGGGAAACGCTCATCAGCCCGATAACCATAATGTGAAGCGCCCTCATCAATCCAGGCTACGCCAAGCCTGCCGCCGACGCTTTTTTCCAGTGCGGCGAGCTGCTGCGTCAGCGCCGCTTCGTCAGCCTGTACGGCGGCAGAAAGCAGCGTAAGCGCGGCGGCAAACAGAGAACGGCGCCATAAAAACGTATTGCACATCTTTGAATCCTTCTGACAGACGCAAAAAAGGGCATCGCTGCCCTTTTTTACTACCTGAAGTTAATCTAATTACTGCTCTTCTTTCAGGCCACGGTTAATCAGCATCGGCTCAATCTGCGGCTCCTGACCACGCCAGTCATGGTAAAGCTGTTTCAGATCGCTGCTGTTGCCGCGAGACAGCACCATATCGCGGAAGCGCTGACCGTTTTCACGCGTCAGGCCCCCATGCTCTTTAAACCATTCGAAGCCGTCATCTGCCAGCATTTCGGTCCACAGGTAGGCATAATAGCCAGCTGCATAGCCGTTACCCCAGATATGCTGGAAATAGCTGGAACGATAGCGCGGCGGTACTTCAGGCAGGTTGATCTTATCCTGCACCAGTGACTGCTGTTCGAACTGGTCCACGTCCTGCTGCGGCGCATCGGCGCTCAGGCTGTGCCAGTGCATATCCAGCAGCGCCGCCGCCAGCAGTTCGGTCATGTCGTAGCCTTTATTAAACTTATCCGCCTTGAGGATTTTATCATGCAGCGCCTGCGGCATCGGCTCGCCGGTCTGGTAATGACGGGCAAAATGTTTAAACACCTTGTCATCGCTGGCCCAGTGCTCATTGAACTGTGACGGAAACTCGACAAAATCACGTGGCGTGGCGGTGCCGGAAAGGCTCGGATACTGTTGATCGGCAAACATGCCGTGCAGCGCATGACCAAACTCATGGAACATAGTGATGACATCGTCCCATGAAAGCAGCGCAGGCTGGCCCGCTGCCGGTTTGCTGAAGTTAGCCACGTTATAGATAACCGGTTTGGTACCCAATAGTCTGGATTGATCGACAAAATTACTCATCCAGGCACCGCCGCCTTTGTTATCGCGCTTAAAGAAATCGGTGTAGAACAGCGCCAGCGATGTGCCATCCTGATCAAAGACTTCATACACGCGCACGTCCGGCTGATAAACCGGCAGATCCTTACGCTGTTTAAAGGTCAAACCGTACAGCTGGTTGGCCGCATAAAATACCCCGTTTTCCAGCACGTTATTCAGCTCAAAGTAAGGCCGGATCTGTGACTCATCGAGATCGTATTTAGCGCGCCGCACCTGCTCGGCGTAGTGTGTCCAGTCCCAGGGGGCCAGTTTAAAGCCGCCCTGCTGCCGATCGATAGCCGCCTGAATATCTGCCGCCTCACGCGTGGCCCGCGCGGTAGCCGCCGGTACGATATTACGCATAAAGGTTAACGCTGCCTGTGGCGTTTTCGCCATTTGATCCTGAAGCTTCCACTCCGCATAGCTGCTAAAGCCCAGCAGTTTCGCCTGCTGCGCCCGCACTGCGGCAAGGCGCGCAATTAGCTGGCGTGTATCATTGTTGTCGCCCTTTTCCGCTCGATCCCATGAGGCGTTAAACAGCGCCTCGCGGGTAGCGCGGTTGGTCAACGTCTGCAACGCTGGCTGCTGCGTCGTGTTCTGTAGCGTCAGCAGCCACTGATTTTTCAGGCCACGCGCTTCGGCAGCCTCAGCCGCCGCCGCAATTTCACTGTCGCTGAGCCCGGCCAGCGCCGCTTTATCCGTAACTGCCAGTCCGCCTGCTTTAGTCGCCGCCAGCAAACGATTGGTAAACTGGGTGCTGAGCGTTGCCGCTTCCTGATTTAACGCCTTCAGCTCCGCTTTTTGCGTATCGCTCAGGCTGGCACCTGCCAGCTGGAAAGCCTGCCAGGTCACCTCAACCAGGCGACGTGATTCTGCATCCAGATTTAACTGTTCGCGCTGTTGATAAACGCGATCGAGGCGCGCAAACAGTTTGCTGTTGAGATAGATTTCATCATCGAGCGCCGCCAGTTTAGGCGCGGTTTCTTCATCAATTTTTTGCAGTTGATCGTTAGTATTGGCGGAGGTCATGGCGCTAAACACGTTCATCACGCGCCTCAACAGCTCCCCGCTTCTCTCCAGCGCTACGTAGGTATTCTCGAAGGTTGGCGGCTGTGTGTCGTCAGCAATACGCGCTACCTCCTGCTGTTTTTCGGCGATACCGGCCATAATGGCGGGCAGATAATCACTGTCTTTGATTCGGTCAAAAGGCGGTGCCTGGAACGGCAGCGTACTGGGCTGGCTGAAGGGGTTGTGTTGCTCGATGGACATCTTCTTCTCCCGATCGTGATTTGTCGTCGAATCCGCTGCCTGCACATTACCGCTCAGGGCCAGACCGACGGCGAAAAATAGCACCGATAACCGCATATCCTTACTCTCCTGTTCCTTATCTGTAAAGACAGAATCATAGGTGGAGTTAGCCGCTGATGCTACCGTTACGCACCGGTTGAAAATACGTTATCGGCTGCGCTAAAACCGTCTTAAGCCCCTTCTGGCACCGTGCCTTTCCCTTTAATATTGCTTTATTATCTTATTGTTAAAAATTCAATTCCTTGACCAGGAAAATAAGCATTGTCAGGATGGCGCGGCTTGCTGACAGCGCCGCCACACGGCGCAGCCCGTTAGTAGCAAATTTTCTACACATGGATTTTGGCGATAACGCCAGTAAAGGAGTCATTTTGAAATTACTTACTCATACTCAAATTAAATGCGTCAGCGGTGCCGGTATTTTTATGGATATGCTGCTGGAAGCCTATAGCCTGTTTGGTCAGCAACCGCCTCAGGATCTGAGCGAAAAATGCCAACAGCTGGATGCGCTGTATGAGAAAAACAATGCGGCAATCGCGGAGCTGATGAGCCGGCATGGCGGCTGAATAGCGGCATTTTATTATTGCGCTCGTTCATCATAATCTTTGGTGTTTTAGCCTGTTGTCATGTTCTGTGTTAACAGGCTATTTTTGCTATCAATCGTGACAACGTCACATCTTTTTGTTCTGATCTGCTTTTCAGATACACGTCAAAACCTGCGTGAGACGCATGAAACGCGTAGTTTTGGCTTTAGAGTATCGGCTAATAAAGTTGCTATATATCAATCTGTTAAACTCAGATGGCCAATAGAATAGTTTGCTGATCGTCTGCGTGGGACGTCTTTCGTCCCTGATAACAAAGGCGGTTAGCAGAAGATACCTGTCGGTACAGCAGCAAAGCATACAGGTTCTATTTAACCCTGGCGCTGGGCAGTGGTAAAACGAAGTGCTAAGGTGATTATTCTGGAAAATCCTTTGAGGAACAGTGAGATGATAATTTTTGTTACCGGCGCAACCGCTGGCTTTGGTCAAAGTATTGCCCGCCGTTTTATCGCAGCGGGCCACAAGGTTATCGCTACCGGGCGTCGTCAGGAACGCCTTGATGACCTGAAAGCGGAGCTGGGCGAAAATCTCTATACCCTTCAGTTTGATGTGCGCGATCGTGTCGCCATTGACGCTGCCGTGGCGACACTACCTGCCGAATGGCGACAGATTGATGTGCTGGTGAACAATGCCGGGCTGGCGCTGGGTATTGAGCCTGCGCATAAAGCCAGCATTGAAGACTGGGAAACCATGATCGATACCAATAACAAGGGGCTGGTTTATATGACCCGCGCCCTGCTGCCCGCAATGGTCGAACGCAATATCGGGCATGTCATCAATATCGGCTCTATTGCCGGTAGCTGGCCCTATGCGGGTGGCAACGTTTACGGCGCGACTAAAGCGTTTGTTCGTCAGTTCAGCCTCAACCTGCGTACTGACCTGCACGGCACCGCGCTGCGTGTTACCGACATTGAGCCGGGGCTGGTTGGCGGCACGGAATTTTCCAACGTGCGTTTTAAAGGCGACGATAACCGCGCCGGGAATGTCTATGCGGGCACGACCGCGCTTACGCCGGAAGATGTGACCGAAGCGGTATTTTGGGTGGCCACGCTGCCTGCGCATGTCAATATCAATACGCTGGAGATGATGCCGGTAAGCCAGACCGTTGCCGGGCTGAGCGTCGCGAAAAATTCCTGATAAAAAGTAAGATAACGGGGAGCACTGCTCCCCTGATTTATAGCGCGTCACGGCATCTGTCAGGCCGTGCGCTAATAAAAACTCAAAATGTAATAAACCGTGCTGACATCCATTACGCTTTTCCCCAGCCCGCCACGATAATCAGCATACCGCAAAAAGCTATCGCCGCACCCAGCCAGTCATAATGACTCAGGCGCACGCCATCCACCCAGCGCAGCCACAGCAGCGCCGTTACCACATATACGCCGCCGTAGGCAGCATAAACGCGCCCGCTGGCCGCAGGATGCAGCGTCAGCAGCCAGACAAACAGCATCAGGCTCACTGCGGCGGGCAGCAGCAATAACGGCGTGGCCCCCTTTTTCAACCATAGCCAGGGAAGAAAACAACCAACGATTTCCGCCAGCGCGGTAAGAAAAAAGAGCAAAGTAGTTTTTAACATAATATGTTCGCCAGAAACTAAACGAAGCACGTGTGCCGCTGGTGGGTAAATAAGCACCGATGATATACTAAAAACGATCCCGCCTCATGGCTGGCTGCGATGAAATATAAGGAAGAAAAAATGAGAACTTTACCTGAACGTCTTGCCATTGCACTGCTCCCGCTCTCCCTTTTAGGCGCACTGGCGTTAGCACCCCTTCAGGCGCAGGCGCGTACCGATCGCGTCATTATTGAAGACGGCAGTAACGCCCTCAGTAATGAAGAAGCGCGGCAAAATAAAGAGCAGTGGGATGATACGCGTATGCTGCGTAAGAAAGTGAACACGCGCGTTGAAAAAGAGTTCGATAAAACCGATCGGGCTTATGACGTCCGCGACGCCTGTGAAAAAAGTTACAATATTAATGCCTACTGGGAACCCAAAACGCTGCGGTGTCTCGATCGTCGTACCGGACGTCAGGTTGCCCCCTGATTTGACTGCTATAGTTACCGCTGGTTTTATTGCAAAAGGATGATGTGATGAGAGCGAAGATGTGGTTATTTAGCGCCCTGCTGGTTGCTGCTCCGCTGGCGGCTCAGGCGTCCTGTGAGTCGGTTAAAGCGGATATCAGCCAGAAAATTATCAATAACGGCGTTCCCGAAACGGGTTTTACGCTGGATATCGTGCCTAACGATCAGGCGAACGCTGCCGGAGGTCAGGTAGTCGGTCACTGTGAAAACGACAGTCAGAAAATCGTTTACAAACGTACCGGCGTTGACAGCGAGGCTAACGTCCCGGCGAATGCAGGTACCACCCAGGACGCGCCCAGCGAGTAAAATCCTTCCGGCACCGCGTTTGCGGTGCCAGCTTCCCCGTTCCGATCCCTATTCCGGCTGCTTGCGCGGCATAACCCAGGCGATAAACAGCGTACCGAACGCTACAATCAGCGACACGATAAACACCCAATGCAGCGACGCCGCAATCTGCTGGATCAGCTGCTGTAACGTCTGGCTGTCCAGCGCCTGGCGCTGTTCCGGTGACATAATTTGCTGAACCGGATCCTGGGCCGCAGGCAGCCGTAGCATCAGATTATAGTTTAACACCGCACCCATTATCGCCGTACCGATAGCCGATCCCAGTATGCGACTAAACATAATCGAGGCGGTGCAGATACCACGGATTTCAAACGCCGCGCTGTTTTGCACCGAAACCAGAAAGGTAGTGCTGCTCATTCCCATCCCGGTACCGATGACAAATGCCGCAAAACCCGCCTGTATCAGGCTGCTGTTGGCATGCAGCATGAGCAGCAACGCGCTGCCAACGATAAGCAATAGTGCGCCCAGCTGGGCGGTAAACCGATATGAAGTGATTAACATCAGTCTGCCGCTTAGCGTGCTGGCGAGCGGCCAGCCAATAGACATCATTGCCAGCACACTGCCCGCCTGTAGCGGCGTACCGCCGTTAATCCCCTGAATCCAGGTAGGCAGAAATGCGCTGATACCCATCATCGCCGCGCCGATAATTAAATTACCCACATTGCCTGCGACGATAACCCGGCTGCGCCAGATATCCAGCGGGAACAGAGGCGATTCCGATCTCTTTTCGTGGCGTAACAGAATAACGCCGGTAACCAGGGCGATCGCCAGAAACAGCAGCAGCCAGTAGCCCAGCGCCTGCGCCTGTAATAGCGCAACCAACAGCGCACTGACGCTCAGCATCAGCCAGGCACTGCCGGAGACGTTCAGCCGCTGCGAAGAATCCTGACGATGGGCAGGCAGCCAGCGTGCCAGCATTAACATCGAAATGATCCCCAACGGCACATTGACCCAAAAAACCAGCGCCCAGTTGAAATGCTGCACGATCCACGCGCCGCTCAGCGGCCCGATAATCGCCGATACGCCCCAGACGCTGGAAAGCCAGCCCTGGATGCCCGCACGCTCACGTGGCGAATAGACATCGGCAACGATCGTAGAGGTCAGCGGCATGATCGCTCCGGCCCCGATGCCCTGAAAAGCGCGAAACAGAATCAGCCAGCCCATGCTGTGGGCAAAACCACATAATACCGAACCCAGCAGAAACAGCGAGGTGCCGATAAAAAACATCCGCTTGCGTCCCCAGATATCGGCCAGGCGTCCATAAATCGGCACGCTTACCGCCTGAGTCAGTAAATAGATAGAAAAAACCCAGCCAAACTGAGAAAAGCCGCCCAGCTGGGCGATAATGGTAGGCATTGCGGTGGCGACGATAGTCACCTCGATCGCTGCCATAAACATCGCCAGCATACAGGCGATTAAAATCCAGTGACGGTGCGGCACCGGTTGCGGTTGATTTTCTGTCATTTTTCCCCTTCCTGTCGAACTGCTAAGCGTAGCTTACCGCATGGCTGCGCGCGATCGTTTCGTTTGTTATGTCTAAAGTGACAATGTCACTTAAAGCTTACGATTTTCTCTTTCGTCGGTGCCAATAGCAGGCGTCTGAAAACCAGGAGCACGGAAATGGACGTCTGATACAAAACGACGAACCCTACCGTGTCGTCCCAGCATTTTATAGTGAAAATGGGCTGACCATGGCATTTATACATGTGGTGATATCAGGATTTCCCCAACATGGATGGGAAAAATAGCCACTTTCTTTGCTTCAATTTCCCGCTTTTATTTTAAACGGAATAACTGAAGCGATTTAATTAACAGCACAAAGGATGATTAATAGAAAAATCGGGGCAATTTAATTGCACAAAAAAACATTTGTCAGCAAAGAAACATTATTTAACAGAGGTATCAAGCGTTTCAACTTATAAATATAATTAATTACACATCAAATATTAAAGCGCCCATTCCTGATTAAACGCTGGCAGCTATAATCGAGAAAGTTAAAATGTATTGAGAATAATGCAGTCGCGCTATTCCACTATAACCATCGATATTTTCCAGTAAATAAAAGGAATTCCATATGAAATCAATATACACATTTGATGCAGAGTGTTTCGCCTTAGCTTCAATTGCCTGGTCAGGCGCACACCAGGAAGAATATAATCCGGAACTTACGCAAAAAAAACTACAGGACGGGTTAACTCAATCCCCCATTACTGCCGGTAAACTGGATAATGTGGTCTGGGGACCAGCTGTTAAACGAATGCCAAAATCTCGCGCCGACTCGGATAACTGGGACGACTATATGTTTTTCGTTGTTCAGAACCGCAACGATCCATCGGACTATCGCGTTGCTGCCCGCTCTACCGTATCTACTCTTAACGGGCAAGAGGATATGGCCGTCTTCAAACTGATCGACTGGCGTCAGTTTGATGCTGGTGCACCGGGCGAGGCGAAAATCGCCTCCGGTATGGCTGAGGTACTCACGGATTTGCTGGAAATGACCGCAAGCGTTGAACCTGGTTGTGGGAGCACGCTCATGCAGTTCCTGAACTCCCGTTTGAATGATGGCGATACGTTAACGTTCTGCGGGCACAGTATGGGCGGTACATTTACCATTCCCTGGGGTGTCAGCGTTAAGCAGCAACTGAAAAAAAACGTGCGGGTCCAGGTACGCAGTTTCGCTGGTGCAACGGCAGGTAATTCTTATTTTGCCACATATGCGGAAAATATATTGGGCAGTGGGCTAAAACGAATTATTAATAATATGGATGTTGTTCCCAAAGCATGGAATACAGATTCACTAAAAGAGATTGCAACCCTGTATGAACCAGTGATTAAACTGCCTTTGATTATGAAAACAATAATTATTGGCTTTGCTGACCTTATGGCCAGTTATGACTATACCCATACAAGTCAGCCAGAATTGTTTGATTTCGGTATTAATCCTGAAATTACCGATTTCCAGCAACAGTATAGCTATCAGCACGATACGGCCTATCTGAATTATTATGGTCTTGAGATGGGTAAAGATATTATCTACGATCCCAGCTAACCGGGGATCTGCTGGAAATGACCGCAAGCGTTAAACCCGATTGTGGGAGCGCGCTTTTATTACACTAAGTGCTTTATCTGCCTGCCAACGCAGGCAGTTTATGATTTTTTAGCCCGCTTATTAGTATTCAATAGAGCTTATACGATCAGGGTGCCGATGCTCAAAATCGTCTCCCATTCAGGAAGCGGTGCCATAAGCACTCGTTCATCAATATCAGCCTTGCAGAAGATTATGCGCTTGATTTTATCGTCGAAACTGGCGTAGCTGCCCAGCCGCTGCTATAGCTTTAAGGCACTACGATTGGTTTTTGCTGACAAATCCGTATAAGTCAGCATTTTATTTTGAGTACAGGGTAAGCCGGTGAGGAGAATATTCAGCGCACCGTTGCCCGCTAATGACTATAACAGCTGAGCTGCCTTTAAAGCGGCACTACAGCTATCCCCGGAGAGTCCTGTCAATGCATTGTTCTACCACGATCAAGCGAACCTTGCTGGCGCTGCTGGCAATCGTGCCGATCGCTGCGATCCTGATTTACGGTATTGGTTTTGAGGTAATTAAGGCACACCGGGTTGACCTGATCTATCTTGGCCGACAGCACCTCTGGCTGGTGGGTTGGTCGATGTCCGGTGCGCTGCTGGTAGGTATTCCCAGCGGCATCCTCCTGAGTCGCCCCTTTGCCCGACGCTGGGCAGAATATATGATGCAGATCTTCAATGTCGGCAATACCCTGCCGCCGCTGGCGGTACTGGCGCTGGCGATGGTGGTTATCGGCATTGGCGATCGTCCCGCCATCATCGCCCTGTTTTTTGCCTCGCTATTGCCTGTCGTCCGTAACACCTATGCCGGTCTGATCGGCGTGCCACACTCGCTGCTGGAAGCTGCCAACGGCATTGGCATGACGCGCTTACAGCGCCTGCGCCAGGTTGAGCTCCCCAACGCCTGGCCAGTAATGCTTTCCGGTATTCGTATCGCCATGGCGATTAATGTTGGCACAGCCCCGCTGGCGTTTCTTATCGGTGCCAGCAGCTACGGCGAACTGATTTTTCCCGGCATCTACCTCAATGATTTCCCGATTCTGATTTTGGGTGCGGTGGCAACGGCGCTGGTGGCGCTGATTCTGGATATGTTGCTGGCGGCGCTTGGCCGCTGGCTTAGCCCACATGCGCTATAGGAGAGCGTTATGAACGGAGTTCGCACCTTAATACGCGCGATGGCGCTGCTGGTAACCCTGCTACTGACCCTGAATGTCGCCCACGCCGCACCAATCACCATGGCGACCAAAGGCTTCACCGAACAACATATTCTCTCGGCGATGACCGTACTCTGGCTGGAGAAAAAAGGGTTTGAGGTGATCCCTAAAACCAATATTGCCGTCTCCATCAGCCGCAGCGCGATGCTGAATAAACAGATCGATATGACCTGGGAATATACCGGCTCGTCGCTGATTATCTTCAATCATATTACTACCCCGATGTCCTCGAAGCAGGCTTACGAAACGGTACGACGGCTGGATGCCAAACTCGGCCTGGTCTGGCTGGATCCGGCACCAATGAATAACACCTACGCCTTTGCCATGCAGCGTAAACGCGCCGGGAAAGAGCATATCACCACGGTGTCGCAGCTGGTGGCGCGCATCGAGCAAATTCGCCAGCAGGATCCCAAACATAACTGGATGCTGGGACTGGATCTGGAATTCGCAGGCCGCTCTGATGGCTTACAGCCGCTGCAAAAACTCTACGGCCTGAAACTCGACCGTCCACAGATCCGCCAGATGGATCCGGGCCTGGTGTACAACGCAATTCGTGACGGTTTCGTTGAGGCGGGCCTGGTGTATACCACCGACGGACGCGTCAAAGGCTTCGATCTGCAAATTCTGGAAGATGATAAGCACTTTTTTCCCAGCTACAACGTCACGCCGGTAGTGCGTAAAGAGGTGCTGGCGGCTCATCCGGGGCTGGCAGCGGCGCTGAATCAGCTCTCCGCGCTTATTACCGATGACGCCATTACTGAAATGAATAAACGGGTGGATGTCGATCACCAGTCACCGCAGCAGGTGGCGCATGATTTTTTACAGGCGAAAGGCATGCTGTAAGGAGAAGCTATGGATACGCTGCATTATATGATCGACAACTGGCCCCACCTGGTAGCGCTGAGCTGGCAACATCTCTGGCTGGTGCTGGTGGCGGTGGGCTGCGCCATTCTGGCTGGTGTGCCGCTGGGCATTATTATTGTGCGGGTTAAATGGCTGGCGACGCCGGTGCTGGGTATCGCCACGCTGGTATTAACCATCCCTTCTATCGCCCTGTTTGGCCTGATGATTCCGTTATTTTCGCTGATCGGTCAGGGCATTGGCGTAGTGCCCGCCATCACGGCGGTATTTCTCTATTCGCTGCTGCCAATCGTGCGCAACACGCATACCGCGCTGGAGAGTATTCCGCCCGGCATGCGCGAGGCGGGGCGCGGCATCGGCATGACTTTCTGGCAGCGTCTGCGCTGGGTAGAAATCCCGCTGGCGCTGCCGGTTATTTTTGGCGGCATTCGCACCGCCGTTGTGATGAACGTCGGCGTGATGGCTATTGCTGCGGTGATTGGTGCCGGTGGTTTAGGCTTACTGCTGCTGGACGGTATCAGCGGCAGCGATATTCGCATGCTGATTGCCGGGGCGGTACTGATTTGTCTGCTGGCAATTATTCTTGACTGGCTGCTGCACCGCCTGCAGCAGGTTTTAACACCGAAGGGGATGCGCTAATGATTAAGCTGGAAAATCTCACCAAGACTTTTAAACAGAAAAACGGCGTGGCGCTTAACGCGGTGGATAACGTCAGCCTGCACGTTCCCGGCGGTGAGATGTGCGTACTGCTCGGCCCTTCCGGCTGTGGCAAAACCACCACGCTGAAAATGATTAACCGACTGATTCCGGCTACCAGCGGCAAAATCACCATTAACGGCGAGGATACCAGTACCCAGGATACTGTCACTCTGCGGCGCAATATTGGCTATGTTATCCAGCAAATCGGCCTGTTTCCCAATATGACCATTGAGGAAAATATTACCGTGGTACCGCGCATGCTGGGCTGGGATAAAAAGCGCTGCCGCGATCGCGCCAGTGAACTGATGAGCATGGTGGCGCTCGATCCGCATAAGTTTTTACATCGTTACCCGAAAGAGATGTCCGGCGGTCAGCAGCAGCGCATCGGCGTTATTCGCGCCCTCGCCGCCGATCCGCCGGTGCTGCTGATGGATGAGCCGTTCGGCGCGGTGGATCCCATTAACCGCGAAGCGATTCAGAACGAGTTCCTGGAAATGCAGCGCCAGCTAAAGAAAACCGTCATGCTGGTCAGTCATGATATTGATGAGGCGCTGAAGCTGGGCGATCGCATTGCAGTATTTGGTCAGGGCAAAATCGTCCAGTGCGCCACGCCTGATGAGCTGCTGGCGAAACCGGCAAACGAGTTTGTCGGCTCTTTTGTTGGTCAGGATCGCACGCTGAAGCGGCTACTGCTGGTGCAGGCGGGTGACGTGACCGATCAACAGCCAACGCTGACCGTGAAGCGATCAACGCCGCTGGCCGAAGCCTTTGCTCTTATGGACGATAATGATATGCGCTCGATAACCGTGGTGGATAATGATGGCAGACCGCTGGGTTTCGTTAAGCGACGTGAGGCACGCGGTGCCAGCGGAAACTGCGAGCAGATTCTGCATCAGTTTACCATTACTGGCAAAGCGGAAGAGAACCTGCGCGTGGTGCTGTCAAAGCTGTATGAACACAATATGGTATGGATGCCGATCGTTGATGAAGATGGACGCTACAGCGGGGAGATTTCGCAGGATTATATCGCGGGCTATCTCAGTTCCGGACGTACGCGCCGGGCGCTGAACCGCTAAAGGACAAGAACAAAGCGCGCCACCCAGGCGCGCCCTTTTTTACTTTCAGGCTACCGCCTGCGGTTTGGAAAGCGCCGACAGATCGATATAGCCTGCCAGATCGCGCTGTTCGGCGCGCGGCAGATAAGGCAACTCACCCAACAGCGGTGCCGGAATTTTCTCTTGCAGAACATCAATAATATCGGCGTAGTGCGCCAGCCCTGGATTGATGCGGTTAGCTACCCAGCCCAGCAGCGGTAAACCGTCGTTGATAACCGCCTGCGCCGTTAATAACGCATGGCTGATACAACCCAGCTTGATCCCGACGACCAGCACGACCGGCAGCTGCTCCTGAATAACCCAGTCGGAAAGCGGACGCAGATCGTTCATCAGGCTGCGCCAGCCTCCGGTGCCTTCAATGACCACTATGTCAGCCTGCGCCTGTAAGGTCATCAGGCTGCTGCTCAGGCGCGCATAGTTAATCGCTTCGCCACGGTGCATACTGACTTCATCTTCCAGCAGCGTAACCGGGTTTATGACTTCATAAGGCACATCAAGCGTGGATGCCTGCTGCAAAATCAGCGCATCTTTATTACGTGGACCTTCAGGGGTCATCTGACTACTTTTCGCTACCGGTTTATAGCCCACCACGACAGAGTGGCTCTCTGCCAGTTTTTGCATCAGGGCGCGGGTAATAACTGTTTTACCGACGGCGGTATCCGTACCGGTAATGAAAAGACGACTCAGCATAGCAACACTCCGGCAGGCTGACGGCCTGAAATAGTTAAACATTAATCATCGGTTTTGCCGGACAGTTTAGAAAATTGCGCTTGTTAACGGCTTGCGTTAGCGCAATTTTTTGGTGATAACTGGAATTGGTTTAGCCCTGCAACAGCTTGATTAGCAATTCTCCGTTGTACATGGCGTTTTTTACTAATGCCGCACCAGGCATGGTACCTACATTGGGGAATTCGGTAGGCTCAACATTTATATGTGCGCTGTAAGCGGGCAAAGCCTGCTGACGAATGGAAGAACCAATGGCGGGATAAAGAACGTCAGCCGCACGATTGAGCGGAGAACCGATAAGAATTTTTTCAGGATTAAACAGATTAACCATGATGGCAAGGATGCGTCCGACGCTGTTACCGATGCCGGTAATAATATCGCGTGCCAGCGGGTCGCCATTCAGGGCCGCATCACACAGCGAATTAACGCTCAGTGGCTGATAATGCAGGCTGGAGCTGAGCGCCGTCTGCATACGCTGCGCGGTCAGTTCGAGGATACTGCCAACGCTGGCGACGGTTTCCAGGCAGCCATGATTGCCGCAGTAGCACTGTTTCCCCCAGGCATCGACCTGAGTATGCCCTATTTCAACCAGCGAGCTACGGCTGTTATGCAGCAGCCGCCCACCGGTAATGACGCCAGCGCCAACGTTATCATCAATAACCACCTGAATCACATCACTGGCACCACGAGAAGCGCCAAACAGCGACTCAGCAATGGTCCAGGCACAAACATCATGCTGAATATAAACCGGCAGACCGGTATGCGCGGCCAGCTCAGGCCCCAGAGGCATATCCGCCACCTCATAAAAAGGCATGCGATGCACGATACCGCTACCGGTGTGAATAATGCCCGGCAGCGTAATGGCGATAGCGGTCAGGCGCTCAAGCTGGCGCTGGTGGCGAATAAAAAACTGATCGACTTCGACAATAACGCGTTGTAGCAGCGGCGTTTCGCTTTCGGTAGGCAGAGGACGGGTCTCTTCGGTAACCAGCTTGCTGCTGAGATCGCGCAGCGCAAGAGTGATTTCACCGCGCCCGATGCGAATCGCCAGATAGTGCCAGGCAACGGTATCCAGGATCAGCCCTACCGCCGGACGCCCACGACTTCCCGGCTCCTGGTATTCCGTTTCCTGTACCAGATGCGCTTCAAGCATCTCACGCACGATTTTGGTGATGCTGGCCGGGGCTAACTGCGCACGGCGGGAAAGTTCAATACGCGAAATCGGGCCAAACTGGTCGATCAGCCGATATACTGTCCCAGCGTTTGTCTGCTTGATCTGGTCAATATGACCAGGTTGACTCTCCGCTATCACTGCCCGGCTCCCACTTATTTTCGCGCTTCAAAATAAACCTGTCGGGCTAATGGTGATGCAGTTAAGCAAGGCCGTCAACTATTTGATTAGGACTGTGATTTACCGCACAAAAAAGCCTGTTATGATGCAAAATAACGTTCAATCTTCACCCAAAAGCAATTTTTTCATGTGGATCATTACGGCGCTGAATTCACGCTGTCGTGACCAGACCAGCCACATTTCTGACCAGGCATCCGGCTCTTGCAACGGTAACCACACGATATCCGCCAGCTTTGGCCGCTGAAAGGAAGCGGGCAGAATCGAAACGCCCAGCCCGGTAGCGACCAGCCCAAGAATAGTCATCGCTTCCCCAACTTCCTGCGTGACATAAGGCTGAATTTGATAGCGATGCAGCAGCGCCATAATTTCGCCATACAGCGCGGTACCGCTTTGCGCATCGAAAAGGACAAAGGGTTCATGAGCGAGATCGCGCACCGAGACCGCGTGGCGCTGCGCCAGCGGATGATCATGATGCACAACGCAGCAAAGCGGTTCGCGCAGCAACAGCTGCCACGCCAGCGTATCGGGAAGAGGCGTATTGCGCATCACCCCTAAATCCAGCCTGCCGTCGCTTAACGGCGTCAGCTGCTGACGCGTATTCATCTCCTGCATCTGAATATGTACCTGCGGGTAACGCTGGCGAAAGTTATACAGCGCGTCGGAAACGGCGGTGATAAAAGGCGCAGAGGAGGTAAAGCCAATGCGAATTTCCCCCTCTTCCCCCTGATGCAGGCGAGCGGCGCGGCTGGCGGCCTGCTCCACGTTAAGCAGAATAGCGCGCGCATCATTCAGAAACTGATGACCGGCGGCGGTTAGCTGTACGCTGCGATTGGTGCGTGCCAGCAGGCGGGCACCGATTTGCTGTTCCAGCAACTGAATCTGCTGGCTTAACGGCGGCTGCGAGATGTTCAGCCGCAGCGCAGCACGCCCAAAATGTAGCTCCTCCGCTACGGCAATAAAGTAGCGTAAATGGCGCAGCTCAATATTCATATTTCAAAGATATCATTCCAGATAATTAATATATTAGACAGTATATTGCCTCGCGCCCACAATAAAGCTATCGACGCCAATTAAAGGAAGTTTTGTGAACCGCTCAACCCAGACAGCGTCTCTGCCTGCTGATGCTGAGACTGTCAAATCCGCTTCTCCCGCTATCGCAGATAAAAATCTCTATATCAAGCGTGGCACCCCGCAGTTTATGAGGGTAACGCTGGCGCTGTTCTCCGCCGGGCTTGCCACTTTCGCCCTGCTCTATTGCGTGCAGCCTATTCTGCCGGTACTGTCGCAGGAGTTTGGCGTCTCGCCGGCGACCAGCAGTATTTCTCTGTCGATCGCTACTGCATTAATGGCGCTGGGGCTGTTGATCACCGGCCCGCTGTCCGATGCCGTAGGGCGAAAGCCTGTGATGGTGGTCGCCTTGTT
Organism: Mixta intestinalis; assembly: GCF_009914055.1. Lineage (NCBI taxonomy): Bacteria > Pseudomonadati > Pseudomonadota > Gammaproteobacteria > Enterobacterales > Erwiniaceae > Mixta > Mixta intestinalis. The sequence goes on along the minus strand of NZ_CP028271.1, from coordinate 1,296,985 downwards.
GCTGGCTGCGGTATGTACGCTGCTTTCCGCAACCATGACCAGCTGGCACGGAATTTTGCTGATGCGCGCCTTGATCGGGCTATCCCTGAGCGGCGTGGCGGCGGTAGGCATGACCTACCTGAGCGAAGAGATCCATCCCAGCTTTATTGCTTTCTCTATGGGGCTTTATATCAGCGGTAACTCCATCGGCGGTATGAGCGGCCGTTTAATTAGCGGCGTGATTACTGATTTCAGTTCATGGCGTATGGCGGTTGCCTTTATTGGCTGTTTCTCGCTGGCTTCAGCGCTGATGTTCTGGAAAATTTTGCCAGCGTCACGTCACTTCCGCCCCATTTCACTACGTCCGCGCAGCCTGATGATTAACTTTCGCCTGCACTGGCGCGATCGCGGCCTGCCGCTGCTGTTTGCCGAAGGTTTTTTGTTGATGGGCGCGTTTGTCACTCTGTTTAACTATATCGGCTATCGGCTGCTGAATGCGCCCTGGTCGCTGAGTCAGGCGGTGGTCGGTCTGCTGTCGGTAGTTTATCTTACCGGCTCCTGGAGTTCACCGAAGGCAGGTGCAATGACGGCGCGCTACGGACGCGGCCCGGTATTGCTGGGCGCAACCGCTATTATGCTGTCCGGGTTGCTGATTACGTTGTTCCAGTCGCTGTGGCTGATTTTCCCCGGTATGATGCTGTTTACCGCCGGATTCTTTGCTGCCCATTCGGTAGCCAGCAGTTGGATTGGCCCACGCGCACGTCGCGCCAAAGGTCAGGCATCTTCTTTATATCTGTTTAGTTATTATGTCGGCTCCAGCATCGCCGGTACGCTGGGCGGTGTCTTCTGGCATGCCTGGGGCTGGCCGGGCATTACCGCTTTTATCGCGACGCTGTTATTGCTGGCGCTGATTGTTGCCGCCCGCCTCCATATCCGCAAACTGTAATTCTGACAGGCCGCTTTACGCGGCCTTTTCTCTGCCTGACTGTTAATTTCTTCGATGTTGAGGTATCTTTGTAGAATGCTTTATATGTATGTTGTAACTAATTAAACACCTGAAGGAGCCGATATGCCTCGCTATGATTTGGTTGAAGATTTGCGCCAGTGCGCCAGCCAGCTTGAACAGGCTCTCGCCACGCTCCAGCAACAGCTTACCGCCCTGCCGCTGCTGGTTGGCCGCGTATTTTCGCTGCCGCCGGTGGCAAAAGGCACGGAACACGATCCGGTAACGCAGATTAGCGTCACCCAGCACCTCGGCAATGAAGCGCGCGAACTAGCATTGCAGCACTACTGTCGGCTGTTTATCCAGCATCAGTCGGAAAATATCAGTACCAAGGCGGCGGTTCGCTTACCGGGTGCGCTCTGTTTTGAGGCAAATGAACAGCAGCATACCCTGCTCCACCAGCAGGTAGAGCATATTAATCAGCTGAAGGCCGGGCTGGAACGCATTATCACTGTCGATTCAGGGCTGCCCAGCGAAGCACGTTTTGATTTTGTACATACCCACCTGCGCGGCCTGCTGACGCTAAACGCCTACCGCGCCATTACCCTGCTGGATGCGCCCGACAGCGTGCGCTTCGGCTGGGCGAATAAACACATTATAAAAAACGTAACGCCGCAGGAGATCGTCGCAAAGCTGGAGAAAAGCCTGAAGGCGGGACGCGCACAGGCCCCCTGGACACGCGAGCAATGGGCAGAGAAAGTGCAGCTGGAACTGGAGGCGGTACGCGCATTGCCACGGGGCGCCAGGCTAAAAATTAAACGCCCGGTTAAAGTGCAGCCTATTGCCCGTATCTGGAATAAAGAACAGCAAAAACAGACACAGCTGGCCTGCCCTTCGCCTTTACTGGTGCTTTGTCCTGACCGTCAGCGGGTACCAGAGTTTGGAGAGCTGCTGAATTATGATGCGGAGAACATTACCTGGCGCTATAAGCCGGAAGCCGAATCACTCTGGCTGCTGATCCCACGGCTGCATCTCTATTGCAACAGGCCGGTAGAAGCTGTCTAAGTACGTATAACGCTGCGGAAAAGCGCGTTGAGCTGAATCAAAACGGGGCCTTTACGGCCCCATCGCTTCTCTTACTGCTTCATACTGCCGACCATCTCTTCCGGGCGCACCCAGGCATCAAACTCTTCTTCAGTCAGATAGCCCAGCTTCAGCGCCGAGCCTTTCAGCGTCAGCCCCTCTTTATGTGCTTTCTTGGCAATTTCCGCCGCTTTATCGTAGCCGATATGCGTATTCAGCGCGGTAACCAGCATCAGTGATTCGTTCAGTAGCTGGCTGATACGATCGCGATTCGGTTCAATACCTACGGCGCAGTGGTGATTAAAGCTGTCCATGCCGTCCGCCAGCAGACGGATCGATTGCAGGAAGTTATGGATAATCATCGGACGATAAACGTTCAGCTCGAAGTTACCGGAAGCGCCGCCCATATTGATCGCCACATCATTCCCCATCACCTGACAGCAAAGCATCGTCATGGCTTCACACTGGGTCGGGTTTACTTTACCTGGCATGATGGAACTGCCTGGTTCATTTTCAGGGATAGAAATTTCGCCAATACCACAGCGCGGGCCGGAGGAGAGCCAGCGCACATCGTTAGCGATTTTCATTAACGAGGCCGCCAGGCCTTTCAGCGCGCCGTGAGCATGAACCAGCGCATCGCAGGTTGCCAGCGCTTCGAACTTATTCGGCGCGGTAACAAAAGGTTGATGGGTCAGTTCCGCCAGTTCTTTAGCCACGCGCACCGCATATTCCGGGTGCGTATTCAGGCCGGTCCCTACGGCGGTACCGCCCAGCGCCAGTTCTGCCACGTGCGGTACGCTCTGCTCGATATGCTTTAGATTATGCGTCAGCATCGCCACCCAACCGGAAATTTCCTGGCCAAGCGTCAGCGGCGTGGCATCCTGCAAATGGGTACGTCCGATTTTGACGATATCCTGGAAAGCTTCCGCTTTTTCATTCAGCGTCTGCTTCAGGGTGTTCAGCTGCGGGATCAGCTGCTCACGCAGAGCGATTACCGCGGCCACATGCATCGCCGTCGGGAAAACATCGTTGGAGCTTTGGCTCTTATTCACGTCGTCATTAGGATGCACCAGACGTGACATACCGCGTTCGCCGCCGAGGATCTCACTGGCACGATTAGCCAGCACCTCGTTCATATTCATATTGGTTTGTGTGCCGGAGCCGGTCTGCCAGATGGCCAGCGGGAATTCATCGGCATGTTTCTCTGCCAGCACTTCATCAGCGGCCTGGATAATCGCCTGCGCCCTCTCCTGCGGCAGCAGCCCCAGATCGCTGTTCACTTTAGCGGCAGCGCGTTTGGTTAATGCCAGCGCATGAACCAGCGCGGTCGGCATTTTTTCTGTAGAGATGCGAAAGTGTTCCAGCGAGCGCTGCGTCTGCGCGCCCCACAGTTTCTCAGCCGGTACATCAATGGGTCCCATTGAATCTTTTTCAATGCGGTTGGCTGCCATTACTACTCTCCTTTAACACAAACGTATGATTTAAAAAGCTCCGACCGGTACGAATCCGCTACCGCGAGCGCAGGCTACAGTATGACATACAATAATTTAACATTATGCGAGCCAGTCGTCCTTATTGGCGTTGTATTACGGTTTAGCAAGATGTTTCTGACTTAATAAAACTATGCAATCACCCGCCATGCAGGAGAGACTATGTTTACATCTCGCTGTGGCAGAACTTATGGCAAATAAAAAATTTACTTCTCGTTCTGTCGGCAGACCGCTGACCACGACGCAACCGCAGGATGATACGCTTGATTTTCCGGTGTCGGTCAGCGATGTTACCTTCCCGATTCACCCGCTGAGCCAGCGTAGCGCCGCTATTCTGTTCGGTATGACGGGTCAGGTCTTATTGCTCCACGGCCTGTGGCATCTGGCATAAAAAGCAGGCGAATCCTGTTTCGTGGCCACCAGCGAATCGCCGATAACGGTACAGAGACAAGGTCGTATTGCCTGCATCTGTAATCAGCCGGGCTGACGGCTTAAGCAGTGAATGCTATGATTATTCAAGAAATTAATATCAGGCATTGATGCCGATAAAAGGACGAGTCGATGAAAAAGACAAAAATCGCAGTTGGCGTAGTAGTGGCTTTGGGCGTGATCTGGACAGGCGCCGCATGGCTGACCGGCAAGCAGTTCGAAAGCCATATGGATGAACTGGTACAAAAAGCCAACGTGCATCTGGCACAGGAAATGCCTGAAAGCCGTCTGAAGGTGAGTTATCAAAATTACCAGCGTGGATGGTTTACCAGCCATACCCAGCTGGTCGTTCAGGCCAATTCACAGACGGAAGATAACGCGCTGCTGAAACCCGGCCAGAGCGTGATTATTAACGAAACCATCGATCATGGCCCCTTCCCGCTTGGCCAGCTGAAGAAATTTAATCTCATTCCCAGCATGGCGTCAGTACACAGCGAGCTGGAAAATACGCCGGTGCTGAAAAAACTGTTTGAACTGAGTAAAGGTAAATCATTCATCGAAGCCGATACGCGTATTGGTTACAGCGGCGCGACGGCCTCCGCGATTCGCCTGTTGCCGCTCGATTATCAAAATGCCGAAAGCGGCGAGCGCTATGCCTGGAACGGCGGCACCCTGAATATTGATGTTGACAGCAAAGGCGACCGTATCGATGTCGACAGCGATATTGATAGCGTGGCGCTAACGGTCATCGACCAGGGGCAATTACCGGTGCTGTTTACCTTTAACGGCATTAACCTCAAAGGCAATTCACATCTCAGCCCGCAGGGCGTGCGTCTTGGCGATCAGCTGATGACGGTGAAAAAACTCTCCACCAGCATCAACGGCCAGGAAGCTGTCGTGATGGAAGGATCTGAGATTAAAACCGTGTTTGATGCCAACGGCGATAATATCGCAGGCCAGGTGGATTACCGTATCGCCAGCCTGAAGCTGCAAAATCGTGATTTCGGCTCTGGTCATATGACGATGAAGCTGTCGCAGCTGAATGATAAGGCGCTGAAAAAATTCTCGGAAAACTACAGTAACCAGGTACAGGCATTACTTAACCAGCCCGGCATCAGTGAAGATCCGGAACGTTATCAGGAAGGGCTCAACAAAATCCTGACCGATAACCTGCCGCTGCTGCTGAAAGGCGATCCGGTGGTTACCATAGCGCCGCTGAGCTGGAAAAACGAGAAAGGCGAAAGCACCTTTAACCTGGCGATCCACTTTAAAGATCCGGCGGTAGCGGACGCGGCAACGCAGACAGCCGCCGACGAGCTGAGCAGTATGCTGAAGACCCTCGACGGCAAGCTGGTTATCAATATGCCGATGGCGACAGAAATGATGAAGCAGGTTGCCATCGCAGAAGGCTATAGCGAAGCGGATGCTGAAAAACTGGCCGATCAGCAGGTCAAAGGGCTGGCGGCGATGGGTCAGATGTTCCGCCTGACGCAGCAGCAGGACAATAATATCGTTACCAGCCTGCAATATAACGGCGCTCAGGTGACGATGAACGGCGAGAAGATGCCGCTGGATGGTTTCCTCTCACGCTTTATGCTGGGTACACCGGCTGGCGATCTTCCGGAATAAAGGTTTGTCAATAAGGCGGCAATCTGCTGCTGAAATCAAGGGCGACGCAGGTCGCCCTTTTTTACTTTAACCTGCTACACGCTGACGAATACGCTGTTTCTCCTCTTCGCTCAGGAAAGCGATCGTCAGGCCATTCTCCTGTGCCTGACGCATATGCGCCGCCGTCAACCCCGCCTGCGGTGCCGCTACCTGATACTCATGGGCAAGCTCAATTCCCTGTACCGCCGGATCGTCAGTATTCAGCGTAGCCAGAATACCGTGATCGAGGAATTTTACCAGCGGATGGTGGGAAAGCTGCGCCACGGTGCTGGTCTGGATATTAGACGTCAGACAGGATTCGATGCCGATACCCTGTTCAGCAAGGAAATCCATCAGTGCCGGATCTTCAACCGCTTTGACGCCGTGCCCGATACGTTCCGCACCCAGTTCACGAATCGCCTGCCAGATGCTTTCCGGGCCTGCCGCCTCGCCCGCATGTACCGTTACGCGAAAACCGGCATCGCGCGCGCGGTTAAAGTGGCTGAGGAACTCACTGCCGGGAAAGCCCAGCTCATCGCCAGCCAGATCGACTGCGGTAATACCGTCGCGGTGTGCCAGCAAACCGTCCAGTTCATTCAGGCAGGCTTCTTCGCCAAAGGTGCGGCTCATAATGCCGATCAGGCGCACATCGATATGATGTTGCTGACAGCCTGCGCGCACGCCATCAATCACCGCCTCCACCACACCTGCGATTGGCAGCTTATGATTCATTGCCATGTAGCCCGGAGAGAAACGCAGCTCGGCGTAATGAATACCGGCACGCGCCGCATCCTCCACATTTTCCAGCGCCACGCGACGACAGGCTTCCAGCGATCCAAGCACCTTTACGCCCCAGTCGAGCTTCTGCAAAAAGCTCACCAGATCCGGTTGATTTTCTACCACCTGCACATGCGGGCGTAGTGCTTCCAGATCGCTGGCGGGCAGCGCGATATTAAATTCACGGCCCAGGTCAAGAATGGTGGAGGCGCGGATATTGCCGTCAAGGTGGCGATGAATGTCGGTAAGCGGAAGGCGGGAGTCAATCATGAAGCACTCTCTTGCGATGTTAAGTAAAGTGCAGAGTAGTATAAAAATAAGTTGCGCAACTATGCCAGACAATTGCGCAAGATGTTAAACCGAACGCTGGTTAATTGTTCGCTCTACGGCGGATATGGTTAAAAAGAGTATAAATCTACGCTTCACCGGCGCGGCGCGGCAGCTGCCAGGTCTCCTGCGCTACCAGCGCGTCGTGCGCATCCTGACTGCGGCGACGAAAATCACTGGGGCTGACGCCGACACGCTTGCGAAACACACGGGAAAAATAGAGCTGATCGTCATAGCCCACCTCTCGCCCGATAGAGGCAATCGGTTCCTGGGTAGTTTGCAGCAGCAGCCTGGCGCGAATAACGCGCTGATCCTCACGCCAGCGCAGCAGATTCACCCCCATCTGCTCACGAAACAGATGCGCCAGACGCGACGGTGACAGGCAAACGTGCTTCGCCACCGCATCAATCTTCAGCTCACCGGCCAGGTTGTTGGTCACATACTGGCAGGCTTCAATAATACGCGGATCGCGGATCTGCTGGTGCGAGCGCGGATCTTCTTCCACCGCCCGCAGCAGCAGCCGCTCCAGCAGGTTCATCGCCAGTTCTTCAGCAAAGCGTCGCCCGGAGTTGTGCGTCTGCTCAATATTGGCAAACAGGCGATCAAACTCGCCGCGCAGCGATTCCGGCAGGCGTAAACGCCCGACGCCCTGGGTTTCATCCTGCCAGCGCAGCCAGTCATGCCAGTAGGCGCGTGGACGAAAGTAGATCCAGCGGTGATACCAGTTGTCGCTGTCCGGCGCACGTCCATAAAAATGGGGCGTTTTCGGCTGAAACAACAGCATATCCCCCGGCTCGCAGTCAAACGCCGCATCGCCGTCAAATACCCTTCCCCGCCCTTTAATCGTCAGGTTAATAATGTAACCTTTCATGCCGTGTGGACGATCGATTGAAAAATCGAGCGCGCGCCGCCTGCACTGATTGGCGTCAGCCCGGCCACCAGCCAGGCGTTAAAGGGATAACCCGGCAGCAGAGGGTTAGGCTGTGACTCTATCGGTTGACGATGATACATAATAAACCTCCGAAGCATCAGGCAACGCGGGCAGCCTCTGCCGCCCGCAACCATCAGGCAGCTTTATGACTCTGTTTATAGCGGTCAAAAATCACCGCCGCCAGCAGAATCAGACCGCGCACCACATATTGAGAAAAAGGTGAGATGTTAAGCAGGTTCATCGCGTTCTCAACGGTGCCCAGGATTAGCACGCCGGCAACCACATACGAAATTTTGCCGATGCCGCCCTTCAGCGAAACGCCGCCCAGCACGCACGCCGAGATGACGATCAGCTCATAGCCCAGCGAGGTCATCGGCTGACCGCTGGTCATACGCGAGGCAAGAATAATGCCTGCCGCAGCGGATACCAGGCCGGAAAGGATAAAGATAATAATTCGGGTACGTACCACCGGCACGCCCGCCAGCCGCGCCGCTTCCTCATTACCGCCGATAGCCAGCGTATTACGTCCGAAGGTGGTTTTATTCAGCAGGAAGCCAAAAATAATCATGGTGCCGATAGTCAGCCAGATCGGTGCCGGCAGACCAAACCAGGTTGCATAACCCAGTTCAAAGAAGCGCTCATCTTCAATGCCTACTGCTTTCCCATCCGAGAAAATATAGGCGAGGCCGCGCACGATCTGCATCGTCGCCAGGGTGGTAATCAGCGCGTTGATCTTCAGTTTGGCGATCACGAAGCCGTTAACAAAGCCGCAGAGCACGCCCAACAGCAGCCCGGCACCGATGCCAAGCCACAGGCTTTCGCTCATATTGATCACCACCGCAGTGGTCACGCCCGCACAGGCGATAACTGAGGCGACGGAGAGATCGAAATCCCCGGAGGCGAGGCAGAACAGCATGCCGCACGCCACCATGCCGGACATCGACATCGCCAGCCCCAGCCCTTTCATATTGATAAAGCTGCCAAAATTAGGAATAAACAGCACGCAGGCGAGAAACAGCACCGCGAAAACCACCAGCATGCCGAAGTTATCCCAGATACGCCCGAAACGGAAACCAGAGCGCGTTACCGGCGGCGTGTTTGAAGTCGTGGATGAAGACATAGCGTTACTCCTGCATCAGGCCACGGCGGCCGTCTGTTGCGTGTTTTTCGGCATGGCAAGGCTCAGCGTCAGCTGCTCCGTCGCCTCGTCATGTAACAGTTCTCCGGCAATCTCACCTTCGCGCATGACCAGAATCCGATCGGCCAGCCCCATCACCTCCGGCAGATCGCTGGAAGCGAACAGCACGGCGATTCCCTGACGTGCCAGCGCGTAGATCAGGCTGTAGATTTCATGCTTAGCGCCGACATCAATACCGCGTGTCGGCTCATCAAGCAGAATGACTTTCATCTCTTCCGACAGCCAGCGCCCCAGAATCGCCTTCTGCTGGTTGCCGCCGGAGAGGTTCATAATCAGCTGATCGGCGCTGGGCGTTTTGATATTCAGCGAACGGATATGCTTATCGGCGTTGCTCGCCTCCCAGCGATGATCGATCAGACAGCCCGCCGAGAGGTTATTACGACGGGCAGAGATATTGATATTATCGCGTACCGAGTGCACCGGAATAATGCCGTCCGCCTTGCGATCCTCCGGACAGAGTAAGATCCCGGCGCGGATCGCGTGCGCAGGCTCGTTAATGGTCAGCGCCTGGCCATCCAGCAGCACCCGGCCCGCCTTCAGGCGCGTGGCACCAAACAGCCCTTTCATCAGCTCGCTGCGTCCGGCACCCACCAGCCCAAACAGACCGACGATTTCTCCGGCGCGCACGCTGAGCGAAACCGGCATTCTTACGCCCTGCGCATGGACACCTTCCAGCTGCAAACGCACCGGGCCATGTTCGCGCGGCGCATAGCCATAGACATCACCGAGGTCACGTCCCACCATCGCCTGCACCAGCATGTCATGGCTGGTATTCGGCACATCATCGAAGGTGCGCACATAGCGGCCATCTTTAAAGACGGTAATCGCATCGCTCAGCGCAAAGATTTCCTCCATGCGGTGCGAGACATACAGCACCACACGCCCTTCCGCCCGTAGCTGGCGGATCACACGAAACAGCTGTTCGATTTCACGCGCCGACAGCGAACTGGTTGGCTCGTCAAAGGCAATAATTTTGGCGTTGCGCGCCAGCGCCTTGGCAATTTCCACCATCTGCCACTGGCCCAGCGAGAGATATTTCAGCGGCGTATCGGGATCGATATCCATCCCCAGGTTTTTAAGCTGTAGCCCCGCCTCGTAGCGCAGCAGCTTACGGTTGACCAGGCCGCCGCGCTGCGGCAGCTGCCCCAGATAGATGTTCTCCGCCACGCTCATTTCCGGCACCAGATGTAACTCCTGGTAAATAATCGCCACGCCCGCATTCAGCGCATCGGTGGTATGGCTGAAGCTGACCGTACGCCCCTGAATCTGAATAGCGCCGCCGCTCGGCTGATAGCTGCCGCTGAGAATTTTCAGCAGCGTCGATTTACCCGCACCGTTCTCACCCATCAGCGCATGCACTTCGCCTGCACGACAGTGAAAGCTGATATCCTGTAGTGCCTTCACGCCGGGAAAGGATTTACTGATGCCATGAAACGACAGAAAAGCTGAATCAGTGTTCATGGTGTCTCCGTTGTGTTGAATAAACGCCGACCGTCCGGCGCGTAGAGAAACGGACGGCCCTTACCGCCCGCACCGGTTACATCAATCCTTTCTTCGCCAGCTCCGCTTTAAAGTTGTCGCGCGTAATCAGCACCACATCGGTCACTTCGGTAAATTTTGCCGGTTCTTCGCCTTTGGTTGTCCAGTTGTAAAGCATCTGAATACTTTTGTAGCCGTGTACGTCCGGACTGGGCAACAGCGAGCCATAGAAGCCGGTCGGCTGCCCTTTGGAAAGTTCGCTGATGGCATCCACGCCGTTAATACCGATACCGATCACATCCGGCGCTTTAAATCCCTGCCCTTCGGTGGCGCGTACGCCGCCCAGCACGGTGTTATCGTTCATGCCGACAATCAGCCAGTGTTTCACTTCAGGATGCTGCACCAGCAGCGAGTTGGCGGCATCAAAGGCGCCGGGAATATCATTGGATTTGGTGGGCACCTGATAGATCTGTTTTTCCGGGAAACCGGCGGCCTTCAGCGCCGCCATAGAACCACCGGTGCGGCGGCGGGCGGTATCCAGTTCGTTGGCGGTGATCGCCATCACCGCTGAGGTTTTCACATCCCAGCCGCGTTTCTGCATCTCTTTATACAGTTCCTGCCCCTGACGCTCACCGATCTTGGTCGCAGCCATCATCACCAGCGGCACACTCTCCATCGGCTTACCTTTGGCAGTAACAAACTGATCGTCTACCGCAATCACCTTCAGATCGTAGCTACGCGCCTTCGCCATAATGGCCGAACCGAGCTTGGGATCGGGCGTACAGATCACAAAGCCTTTTGCACCGCTGGCCGCCAGGCTGTCGATGGCGTTTAGCGTTTTTTCGCCGTCCGGCACCGCGATCTTGATCACCTCGAAGCCCAAATCTTTCCCCGCTTTATCGGCAAACTTCCATTCGGTCTGGAACCAGGGTTCTTCCGGCTGCTTAACCAGAAAACCCAGTTTCATGGTATCGGCGATAGCGGAATGTGACATAGCGGCAGCAAGACCTATGGCGGCTAACGCTTTAGTGAATTTGTGCATGATCCTCTCCGGTGCAGTAGTTTTTTTCGTCTCGTGTAACAAAACGGTGTAAGCGATACCAATCGGTTAAAAAACGCGTCAAAAACGAAAAATCAGTGAATTAGCGCGCGGATTGTTCGATAGCTGAACAAACGCTGGGCTAGTTTTAGCGGGAAACGCAGCAGGAAATGTAGAGCGGTATCACAACACAAAACTACAGCAATAAAATCCATACATTTAGCAACTTTAACCGTCTATTAACTTTTGATCCCCCTCACAGTTCCTCCGACCACGGCAGAAAAGTACATATTTGCAGCCAGCCAGGGCTAACTAAAAAACGGCGCGCTTTTTAGTCTCAGAAGCTGCAATTGTTCATTAACAGGAGAGCCCGAATGCGTGCTGGTGCCATAACGATTGGTCTGGACTTTGGCAGCGATTCGGTTCGCGCCCTGGCGGTAGACTGCCAAAGCGGTGAGGAACTACAAAAAGAGGTGGCACCCTATACGCGCTGGCTGGCGGGCCGCTATTCGGTGCCGCAGGCAAGCCAGTTTCGACATCATCCACAGGATTATATTGACGCGCTGGAAAACGCCATTCGCGGCGTGGTTTCACGCCTGAGCGCAGCAGAGCGTGCAGCGGTGGTCGGTATCGGCGTTGATTCTACCGGCTCCACGCCGGCCCCCATCGACCGTGACGGCCAGGTGCTGGCGCTGCGCCCGGAGTTTGCCGATAACCCGAATGCGATGTTTGTATTATGGAAAGACCACACCGCCATTGAAGAGGCGGAAGAGATTAACCGGCTCTGCCACAGCGGGCGTTTTACCGACTATTCGCGCTTTATCGGCGGCGTTTACTCCTCCGAATGGTTCTGGGCGAAAATTCTGCATATCTCTCGTAGCGATGCGTCGGTACGCGCCGCCGCAGTTTCCTGGATCGAACTGTGCGACTGGGTGCCCGCTCTGCTGAGTGGTACTACCGCGCCCGCCGCCATTCGTCGTGGGCGCTGCGCCGCCGGGCATAAATCACTGTGGCATCCACAGTGGGGCGGCCTGCCGCAGGCGGATTTTCTTAATGCGCTCGATCCGCTGTTAACCGAACAGCTTGATGTGCCGTTGTTTACCGATACCTTCACCGCCGATCGCCCGGTTGGCACCCTGACAGCGGAATGGGCGCAACGCCTGGGACTCTCTACGGCAGTAACGCTTTCCGGCGGCGCCTTTGACTGCCATATGGGAGCCGTGGGTGCCGGCGCACAGCCCTGGACGCTGGTTAAAGTGATTGGTACTTCCACCTGCGACATCCTGATCGCCGATGCGGAACGCGTTGGTGACCGGGCGATTGAAGGTATTTGCGGCCAGGTAGACGGCAGCGTGACGCCGGGCGTTATCGGGCTTGAGGCGGGCCAGTCTGCCTTTGGCGATATGTACGCCTGGTTCAGTCGCCTGCTGAGCTGGCCGCTGCAACAGCTGGCGCAACAGCAGCCTGCGCTGAAACCTCAGCTTGATATTTTTACCCAGGATCTGCTGCGTCAGCTTACTGACGCCTGGGTGGCTAATCCGCAGCTCGATCATCTGCCGGTCGTGCTCGACTGGTTTAACGGACGCCGTACGCCCTTCGCCAACCAGCGGCTGAAAGGCGTGATTACCGATCTCAACCTCGGTACCGATGCGCCCGCACTGTTCGGCGGCTTTATTGCCGCCACCGCCTTCGGCGCGCGCGCCATTATGGAATGTTTTGAACAACAGCAGATCCCGGTAGAGAGCATTCTGACGCTCGGCGGCATTGCCCGTAAATCGCCGGCAATTATGCAGGTCTGCTGCGATGTTATGAATCGCCCGCTGGATATTGTCGCCTCTGACGAGTGCTGTGCGCTGGGCGCAGCGATTTTTGCCGCCGTTGCCGCGGGCGTTTATCCCGATGTTCCCGCCGCGCAGCACAAAATGGCCAGCCCGATTGAACGCACGCTCCAGCCCGATGCTGCGCGCGTGGCGCGCTATCAGCAGCTTTACCAACGTTATCAACAGTGGTGTGCGACCGCCGAACCTCATTACGCCGCACGTCCTTCTTCCGCCAGTTAAGGAGTTTTTATGCAACAGTTTGATTCGCTGAACGTGTGGTTTGTGATCGGCACCCAGCATCTGTACGGCCCGGAAACGCTGCGTCAGGTGGCAGACCATGCGCAGCAGGTCGTGGATGGCCTGAATCACGACGCCAGACTGCCGGTGAAATTGCAGCTTAAGCCACTGGTAAAAAGCCCGGACGAGGCGCTGGCGCTCTGCCGTGACGCCAACCATGACGCCAGCTGCATCGGTATCATCACCTGGCTGCACACCTTCTCCCCGGCAAAGATGTGGATCGGCGGCCTCTCGGTACTGAATAAGCCGCTGCTACAGTTCCATACCCAGTTCAACGCGGAAATTCCGTGGGACAGCATGGATATGGATTTTATGAACCTGAACCAGACGGCGCACGGCGGGCGCGAGTTCGGCTTTATCGGCGCGCGTATGGGGCTGGCGCACAGCGTCATTACCGGACACTGGCAGGACAGGCAAAGCCACCAGCGCCTCGGTAAATGGATGCGCGCCGCTGCCGCCCGCCACGCCAGCCAGCAGCTAAAGGTGGCGCGTTTCGGTGACAATATGCGCGAAGTGGCAGTGACCGAAGGCGACAAGGTTGCGGCACAGATTCAGTTTGGCTATGCGGTGAACGGCTGGGGCGTCGGCGATCTGGTTGAGGTGATTAATCAGGTCAGCGATGGTGACGTTAGCGCGCTGGTCGATGAGTACGAAAGCCAGTACCGCTTCAGCGCGGTCGCTGCGGTTAACGGCGAGAAACGCCAGAACGTGCTGGATGCCGCCCGTATCGAGCTGGGCATGAAACGTTTCCTTGATGATGAAGGCTGTCAGGCCTTTACCACCAACTTCCAGACGCTGCATGGTATGAAACAGCTACCGGGACTGGCGGTGCAGCGCCTGATGGCGCAGGGCTACGGCTTTGCCGGTGAGGGTGACTGGAAAACCGCCGCGCTGCTGCATATTTTTAAAATTATGGCGGGCGATCGCCCCGGCGGTACTTCATTTATGGAGGATTACACCTATCACTTCTCGCCAGGTAACGAGCTGGTGCTGGGCTCACATATGCTGGAAGTCTGTCCTTCTATTGCTAAAGAAGAAAAGCCGCTGCTGGATGTGCAGTTCCTCGGTATCGGCGGCAAAGCCGATCCGGCGCGCCTGATTTTCTCCACGCCGGCAGGCCCGGCGGTGAACGCCAGCGTGATCGATATGGGCGACCGCTTCCGCCTGCTGGTAAACGTGGTAGATGCCATCGAGCAGCCGCAGCCGTTGCCAAAGCTGCCGGTGGCGCGCGCCCTGTGGAAAGCACAGCCGACGCTGGCAACCGCATCCGAAGCCTGGATCCTCGGCGGCGGCGCGCACCATACCGTTTTCAGTCAGGCGCTGGACGTGGATGATATGCGCCTGTATGGCGAGATGCACGGCATTGAAGTAATGGTAATCGATAACGATACTACGCTGCCCGCCTTTAAGGATGCGCTGCGCTGGAACGAGGTTTATTACCGCATTAATCGTTAACTGAAATGGTTACGCTCAGGTAAAAATAAGGGCGCATCGCAGCGCCCTTTTTCATTTTATTTTTTCAGGGATTAATACACCGGTTCCCAGGCATCGGATAAACGAACAAAAGTTTCATAGTCAAAGTCTTCCGAACCCTTACCCCAGCTTTTTTCAGCCATAGTCCGCAGCGCTAATTTTGCATTATTATAAATATCATTTTCATTGATGTTTTCAGCCTGATCGCACCAAATGCAGTACATCGCACCTTTTATCTGTTGCAGGCTGTCAACCTTCTGCTGGGCCTCGTAATCAGCGCTGTCACCGGCAAACACCATCGGCGTCCATTGGTTATATATCGCTTCCGGTTCAGGCTCTTTTACCTGTGGCGTATAATAAAGATAATTCTGGTTAGCGTTAATCAGATTATAGCCCGCAGAAATTAACTGCGTCACCGGGGCATAAAGACCATCAAAGGCTGGAATAATAGAAGAAGACCAGTAACAAATTACCGTGCTGGTATCCGGCTGGATAGTTCCGCCTTCCCTGAACACTTCATCATTCCATATTCTTGCTTCCATACCGCTGGCAACCACCTGCGCGGCACGATCATTAAGATAAGTTACGACTTCATCATGAGTGGCCTGGTGCAACAGGGGTAAGGAGGAAAAATATTCATCTCCACCAACGTGAAAAGCCGGGCAGCCGTCAAAACTGCTGATCCATTCATCAATAATATCGCTGATAACCTGAACACCAACCGGATTGGTGACTTTTAAATTAACGTCATAACTTGCAAATTTATAAGAAATATCCTGGTATTTTACCGGATCGGCTTTTTTTAACGTATTGATAATATTACCCATATGTCCAGGGCTGTCAAAATCGGGGATAATGGCAATACATCGGTCGCTGGCATACCGGATCAGCTCCGCGACATCATCTTTGGATAATACCTTTTGGGTTTCGAAATTAACGCCATATTTTTCCTCATCAACCGAGGTTTCCATTCTGAAGCCCTGATTATCTGACAGGTGTAACTGCAGGGCATTCATTTTTATCGCAGCAAGCTGGTCTACCATTTTTTTTATCCACGGCAGCGTAAAATATTTCCTTGCGACATCCAGCATCAACCCTCGCTCTTTGATCTGCGAATAATCGTGAATTTCACCATAGTTCACCGCATCACCACGCTGAGCAAACTGTAATAATGTTCTGGTGGCATAGAACACACCCTGAACCGTGGGCGCCTCAACAGAAATACCCTGCTCGTTGACGACAATAGTATACTCATCATAAAGCGCCTCGCTGACTTCTCCTGCTACCGTAAACTGAATATATCGCTCCGTTTCTGCGGGCAGCGTCTCAACCAGGGTTAACTGCACGCCGGTAGCAACAAAAAACTCATCAATGAACAGGTTTAATTTATTCACAAGCTCAGGGAACTCTTGCACAGAGGCAGAATAAATACCCAGCAGCTGCTTAAATTCAAAGTTACTGCTTTCATCTTGCGCATAAGATTTCAATGACGGGATAATCACGTTTCTCATATCTTCGTTTTTCATTTCTGACTCCTTAATTTTATTTTCAATAATCCTGTACAGATTACAGAAATCAGCATACCGCGCTGCCTTTAATTTTCCAGAATAATTCCTGGTCAGAAGGGATTAAAGATTATTATTAACTTATCCAGCCATAAAAATATGACAGCAATAATAGGATGATAAGATAGAAATCCGTATCGGGTAATATTAAAAATGAAACCGAAGCCGCCCTTTATTTTCTGCCGGGCCTTGCGAGCAGAAGAGTTAATGTTGACGGTGTTGATACAACCTATAGTATGTTGTAACTAAAAATAATAAAAAAACGCTCCGCGCGGTTTTCCCTGCTAAACGTTCGTCGTCCAGCAGCGGTTTCCGGCGGAGCGTCGGCGCTACTGCGGCGTTATCCGCTTTACCGGCGCATTCTGCTGGCGATCCCACATCACCGTTAGCAGCCGTTGCAGCGAGATAAAAGCGAACAGCAGGATGCCGATAGCGATCTTTGTCCACCAGGAGCTAAGCGTGCCGTCAAAGTTAATCCAGGTCTGGATCAGCCCCTGAATCAGCACGCCGAACAGCGTACCGAGCACCGTTCCCACGCCGCCGGAAAGCAGCGTGCCGCCAATCACCACCGAGGCAATAGCATCCAGCTCCACGCCCAGCCCTGCCAGCGCGTAACCCGCCGAGGTATATAAAGAGAAAACAATGCCCGCCAGCGTTGCCAGAAAGGTAGAGAGCATATAAATCTTCACCGTGGTGGCACGCGTTGAGACGCCCATCAGCTGCGCCGAATGGCTGTTGCCGCCAATGGCATACACCTGGTTACCAAAGCGGGTGCGATGCGCCAGCAGGATACCCAGCCCTACCACCACCAGCATAATCAACGCCATCAGGCTGAGCCGCCCACCACCCGGCATCTTCCACGCCATTCCGGAAAGTGTACCGTAAAGGGGATGATCAACAGGTATCGAGCTTTCCGCAATCAGATAGCTACAGCCGCGCAGGAAGAACATACCCGCCAGAGTAATAATAAAGGCCGGGATTTTCAGCGCATCGATCAGCCAACCCATCAGCGCGCCGAAGATAGCGCCCGCCAGCAGGATAATGGCAAACGCCAGCCAGGGAGAAAGATGAAGATCGCCAATCGCTCTGGCCAGAAAGACGCCGGTAAAGGCGATTACCGCGCCGACGGAAAGATCGATACCGCCGGAGAGAATGACAAAGGTCATACCGACAGCGATAATACCGAGAAAGGCGTTATCGGTGAGGATATTGCCGATCACGCGTGTCGAAGCAAAGCCGGGAAACTGCGACAGACAGAAAAGATAGCCCGCCACGAACACCAGCAGCGTAATAGCCAAAGGCAAATGACGTTTAAGCATGGCGGCCTCCCCGCTTCAGCAACTGCAAAAAACGCGGCGACTGCAACAGCAGCACCACCATAACCACCACCGCTTTTACCACCTGGTTCAGCTCCGGCGGGAAGCCCGACAGCAGAATACCGGTATTCATCGCCTGAATAATCAGCGCGCCAAGCAGCGACAGCCAGAGGTTAAAGCGCCCGCCCATCAGCGATGCGCCACCGATCACCACCGCCAGAATGGCGTCCAGCTCCAGCCACAGCCCGGCGTTATTGGCATCGGCACCACGGATATCCGCCGCGACGATCAAGCCAGCTACCGCCGCGCAGAGCCCGCTAATCAGATAGCTTGACATCACCACCAGCCAGCCGTTAACACCGGCGTTGCGGGCAGCACGCAGGTTAATTCCCACCGCCTCGATAAACAGACCCAGCGCGGTTTTACGCGTCAGCAGCCAGACCAGCAGCGCCATCGCTGCGGCAATCCATACCGGCACCGGCAACAACGCCAGGGATCCGCTGCCTGTCCAGCCCAGCGCATCACTGTTAAAAGTGACAATCTGCCCCTGGGTAATCAACTGGGCGATACCGCGCCCCGCCACCATCAGGATCAGCGTGGCGACAAAAGGCTGGATCTTCAGCAGCGCAACCAGAATTCCGTTCCACAATCCGCACAGCAGGCCGCTCGCCAGCGTAATCAGGATAACCATCGGCAGGCTGTGACCAGCCACCGTTAAGGTTGCTGCCGTCGCGCCTGCAATCGCCATGATTGCCCCGACGGAGAGATCGATACCGCCGGTAGCGATAACCAGCGTCATACCGATCGCCAGCAGCGCCACCGGTACGGCGCGGTTAAGAATATCGATCGGGCTGCCAAACAGCCGTCCATCCTGCAAATGCAGCGCAAAAAAGTTATGCGCCACCAGGCTGTCGATTAGCAGCACCAGAATCAGCGCCGCCAGCTGAGGCATTCCAGGCGGCAGTTTACGTCTCTGCATGGGCGGCTTCTCCGGTAAGACCTGACTTTCAGGCATGTTGCGCACTCCCCTGAGCAATGGCGCTAACAATGGCGGCCACCGACAATTCTTCCAGCGGGATCTCCGCTACCTGCTCCCTGTCACGCAGGATTATGACCCGATCGGCATAGCCCACCAGCTCTTCCAGCTCTGAAGAAATCACCAGCAGTGCCAGGCCATCGGCGCAGAGCGACTCAATCAGACGAATGATTTCCGCATGGGCACCAACGTCGATACCGCGCGTTGGCTCATCAAGGATGAGAAACTGTGGGCGAGTAACCAGCCAGCGCGACAGCAATACTTTTTGCTGGTTGCCACCGGAAAGCAGCTCTATCGGCTGCTCGGCATGGGGCGTGCGGATACCGAGCTGGCGAATAAAGCGTTGGGCAATCTCCGTCTGCTCGCGGCGGCTAACAGGACGCAGCCAGCCACGCTGCGCCTGTAGCGCGAGAATAATATTTTCCCGCACCGAAGCGGCACCAATGATACCGTCCGTTTTACGATCTTCCGGACAAAAGCCCATGCCGAGACGGGAAGCCTGCGCCGGTGTGCGGATTGTGTATTTTCTACCGCGCACTTTCGCCGTACCGCTGTCGGCGCGCCGGACACCAAACAGTACCTCCGCCGTTTCGGTGCGCCCGGATCCTAACAGTCCCGCCAGACCCACCGCTTCACCGGGACGTACATGCAGGCTGAATGGCGCAATGGTGCCCTTTTTGCTGTAGTCATTAAATTCCACCACCGGTCGGTCGCTTTTCAGCGTTCTGCCCGCGCGCTGGAGAGCGGTCGCCATCAGTTCGCGCCCCAGCATCAGCTTAATCAGCTCCAGCTGCGGCAGCGTATGCGCCTCGTGGGTGGCGATATATTGCCCGTTGCGCAGGATGGTAATGCGATCGCAAACGCGGTAGACCTGATCGAGAAAGTGGGTAACGAAAATCAGGCTCATGCCTTTAGCGCGCAGCTGTTTCATCAGCGTAAACAGCATCTCAACTTCACTGGCGTCGAGGCTGGCGGTCGGTTCATCCAGAATCAATACCTGCGCGGAGAGATCCACCGCGCGACAGATGGCGATAATCTGCTGCATCGCTACCGAATAGTGACCGAGCGGACGCGTGACATCCAGGACAAAACCGTAGCGATGAAGCAACGCACGCGCCTGCCGCGCCATCGCTTTGCGATCCACCATACCGAAGCGGCGCGGCTCGCGACCGATAAACAGATTATCCGCCACCGACATATTAGGCAGCAGGTTGACTTCCTGATAAACGGTGCCGATACCGGCCTGCTGCGCCTGCGCGGTGTTGCGCGGGTTAATCATCTGACCGTTTAGCCAGATTTCCCCGGCATCACGCGTATAGACGCCGGTTAAAACCTTAATCAGCGTCGATTTGCCCGCACCGTTTTCTCCCAGCAGCGCCATAATTTCACCGCGCTGCAGGCTGAAAGAGACATTATCCAGCGCCTTAACGCCGGGAAAGAATTTACTGACGCCGCGTATATCCAGCAGCCGATCGCTATGCAGGGACATATTATGCCTCGGTGATTAACGGCCATGTCGGAACAGAGAACGTGAAGTCGTCTCTGCCCGACAGGAATCAGACGTTAGCTGGCTCAGTAGCCCATGTTTTTCTTCTTATCAAGCTCGCTTTGCGCATCAGCCGGTAACCAGAGTGTGGTTTTGGTTTTAATCACTTTTGGCGGCACAGTACCGTTTTGCTTAAATTTCTCCAGCGCATCAAATGCCGGGCCAGCCATATTTGGCGTCAGCTCAACGTTAGCATTCGCCTCACCCGCCAGCATCGCTTTATAGATATCGGGCACACCATCAATAGAGCCAGTCAAAATATCTTTGCCTGGTTTTAATCCTGCTTCTTTAATCGCCTGAATAGCACCGATAGCCATATCATCATTGTGGGCATAAACCATGCAGATATTTTTTCCGTTATTCTCCGCTTTAATAAAGCTCTCCATGACCTCTTTCCCTTTACTACGAGTAAAGTCGCCCGACTGCGAGCGGATCACTTTGATATTGGGAGCATGCGCAATCGCCTCGGCAAATCCTTTTTTACGGTCGATAGCCACGCTGGCTCCCACCGTCCCCTGTAGTTCCACCACATTACAGGGCTTGCCATTCATCTGTTTTACCAGCCAGTCACCGATTAAACGCCCTTCCAGCACGTTATCTGCGGTAATGACCGACATATAAAGCGAGTTATCTTTGACCACAATAGCGCGATCGAGCAGGAATACCGGAATGCCTGCGTCTTTCGCTTCTTCCAGCACTGGCTCCCAGCCGGTCTGTACCACCGGTGCGATAAAAATGGCGTCAACGCCCTGAGCGATAAATGAGCGTACCGCTTTTATCTGGTTTTCCTGTTTCTGCTGACCATCGGCAATTTTCAGTGTAATACCGCGTTTTGCCGCTTCACTTTTCGCTACGCTGGTTTCCGCCGCACGCCAGCCCGATTCTGAGCCAACCTGCGAAAAGCCAACGGTCATGTCGGCCGCCAGCGCAGGAACGGCGAGCACGGCGCTGACCACCGTGGACAGAAGTAAACGCTTCCACATAATCTTTTTCCTCTGGTGAGAATTTATTATTCAGGTAACAACGCGTTTACAGCCTGGCGGATTCAGCTACGACAGTTTTCGACTTACTTCACAAAATTCAATTAATTAAATGAGTTACCTCTTTTCGGTGGCGCTGCCAGCCGAGGCGGATATGGAAAAAACGCCTGTATCCTTTCTTCATAACTGTTAAATAAGTGTAATAAAGAGAAATGGTTAGCGCCGCGACACATTGGTAGCGATTACAGAGCCGTGTAAACTTTGGTCATGCTGTGCGGTAAAAGGAGGCGACGAACAAATTGCTATTTTGTGATGGCTCGCACACGCCTGTCGTACCGGCATTTTTTACCGATCGTTAAGGAAAGCTTGATCCGCAACAGATAAAAAAACATTCTGTTTACCCGCGTGTGACGGTGATGCTGTCACTTTTGCGTCCACGCTGCTGCGACAGCTATAAAATTCTGACCAGAAAAATCCTGAAAAAAACCTGTTTCTTTTCGGGAAATTTTGCGCGGACGAATAGTGATAACCGGAAGAAAAGTTACAAAATAGAATAACGCTCTATTTTATTAACCGCAGGCGGCGCTATTTTCTGAATTTTATTATTTTTTATCTGACGGGATCTGGACAGATGGCGCGGCCTATCTATACTGGGGCGCTAAATCTTCTTCCTATTACTATGGTTATTATGACAGCGCAAGATTATCTGTTGAAATTTCGTAAAGTAAATACCTCAGAAAGTCTGGAGAAATTATTTGATCATCTCAATTATTCTCTGACTGATGACCAGGAATTAATGAATATGTATCGCGCCGCCGATCATCGCCGCGCCGAGCTGGTTTCCGGCGGCAGGCTGTTTAATTTAGGCGAAGTGCCAAAATCAGTGTGGCGTTACGTGGTCTAATCCTGTCTGTTTCCTTTCCCCGCTTTTTCGTATAATGCAGGATCATCCCTGTCGGTGTGGCTTGCCGGACGGTTTCCCTGCTGCACGCCGCCGTTTTTTGTCGTACAAGGAATCGCTATGCCTTCACCATCTTCCGCGCCACGCCTCGGCGGCTGGCTGCTGTTGCCGCTTGCCTGGCTGATTTTAACCCTGCTGACCAGCGTGCTGGCGGTAACGATGTATATTGGCGCGCTGCTTAATCCTACGTGGCGGGATCTGCTCAGTCAGAGCCAGCCGCTGTTGATGCAGTGGGGATTATCGCTGGCTACCTCGCTGCTGGTAACACTCTACAGCGCCTGGATAGCCTGGATATTCTGCCAGCGCTCACGCCGTCTGCCGCGCCACTATATTATCTGGCTGCTGCTGACGCTGGCGCTGGCGTTGAAAACCTTTGCCTTTTCGCCGGTCGCCGACGGCGCAGCGGTGCGCTCTCTGCTGATATCGCTGCTGGCTGCCGCCGCACTCGCCCCCTATTTCCGCCGTTCGCAGCGGGTTAAGGCCACCTTTATCGCGCCCTGAACGGCGCGAAATTCAACATCAATTTAATCATGAGTGCTTTTGGCGTTTTCCGGCGCTCACGTAACGTTGTGATAGCACGGGGAATGGCTGATAATAAGCACCTTTTGTAATCCCGGACGAGACCATGACCGATTACCTGCTTCTCTTTATTGGCACCGTGCTGGTGAATAACTTCGTTCTGGTGAAGTTTCTGGGCCTTTGCCCCTTTATGGGCGTTTCCAAAAAGCTGGAAACCGCTATCGGCATGGGTCTGGCGACAACCTTCGTTATTACGCTGGCCTCAATCTGCGCCTGGCTGGTGAATCACCTGATTCTGGTGCCGCTGGATCTGGTTTATCTGCGTACGCTCGCCTATATCCTGGTAATTGCCGTAACCGTGCAGTTCACCGAAATGGTGGTGCGTAAAACCAGCCCGGCGCTCTATCGCCTGCTGGGTATCTTTCTGCCGCTGATCACCACCAACTGTGCGGTGCTGGCGGTGCCGCTGCTGAGCGTTAACCTCAACCATACGTTTTTGCAGGCGGCGCTGTACGGCTTCAGCGCTTCGCTGGGCTTCTCGCTGGTGATGGTGCTGTTTGCCGGTATGCGTGAACGTCTGGTGCTGGCAAACGTTCCGGCTCCGTTTAAAGGTTCTTCTATCGCCCTAATCACCGCTGGCCTGATGGCGCTGGCGTTTATGGGCTTTACCGGTCTGGTGAAATTCTGATGTCCGCTATCTGGATAGCTATTATTGCTATTAGTGCCCTCAGCCTGGTTTTCGGTGGGCTGCTGGGCTATGCCTCACGCCGTTTCAAAGTGGAAGCGGATCCTATCGTTGAACAGATCGACGCAATCCTGCCACAGAGCCAGTGCGGACAGTGCGGTTACGCCGGTTGCCGCCCTTACGCCGAAGCGGTAGGCAACAATGGTGAAGCGATCAATAAATGCGCGCCCGGCGGCGAGCAGACCATGCTGAAGCTGGCGGGATTGCTTAATATCGAACCGCAGCCGCTGGACGGCGACGAAAACGCCAAAGAGCCGGTACGCACCGTTGCCTGGATCGATGAGGCCAACTGCATCGGCTGCACCAAGTGTATTCAGGCCTGTCCGGTAGATGCCATTGTTGGTGCCACGCGCGCCATGCACACCGTACTGAGCGATGTCTGTACCGGCTGCGATCTGTGTGTTGCGCCCTGCCCAACCGACTGTATTGAAATGCGCCCGGTTGCCACCACCACGGCCAACTGGAAATGGGATCTGCATACGATCCCGGTTCGGGTCATTCCTGTGGAAAGCCATGCTTAACCTTCTGAAATTTTTTCATAAAGATAAGATTTGGGATTTTGACGGCGGTATTCATCCGCCGGAGATGAAGACCCAGTCAAGCGGTACGCCGCTGCGTCAGCTGCCGTTAGCGGATCGTTTTATCATTCCGCTGAAACAGCATATTGGTAACGAAGGCGAACTCTGTGTCCAGCCCGGCGATAAGGTGCTGCGCGGCCAACCGCTCACCTTCGGTAGCGGCCGGATGCTGCCGGTACATGCGCCCACGTCCGGTACGGTAGAAGCTATTACACCGCACATTACCGCACACCCGTCCGGTCTGCCGGAAATGTCGGTCATTATCCGTCCCGATGGCGAAGATCGCTGGATTGAACGCCAGGGCGTAAGCGATTATCGCCAGCTGTCGCGTGAAGAGGTCATTAACCGGATTCACCAGGCGGGCGTGGCAGGTCTGGGCGGCGCGGGCTTTCCCACCGCAAGCAAGCTAAAAGGCGGACTGAACGTTACGCGCACGCTGATCATTAACGCCGCCGAATGCGAGCCTTATATTACCGCTGACGATCGGCTGATGCAGGATTGCGCCGATGAAGTGATCGCGGGCAGCCGGATCCTTGCCTGGGTATTACAGGCGGAGCGCGTGCTGATCGGCATCGAAGATAATAAACCGGAAGCGATTGCCGCTCTGAAACAGGCGCTGGCTGGTACGAATGATCTGCAGCTGCGGGTTATCCCAACGAAATATCCCTCCGGCGG
Organism: Mixta intestinalis; assembly: GCF_009914055.1. Classification (NCBI taxonomy): domain Bacteria; kingdom Pseudomonadati; phylum Pseudomonadota; class Gammaproteobacteria; order Enterobacterales; family Erwiniaceae; genus Mixta; species Mixta intestinalis. The sequence continues at coordinate 1,272,152 of NZ_CP028271.1, read as the reverse complement.
CGCAAAGCAGCTGACCAAAATTCTTACCGGCAAAGAGGTGCCGCACGGCGGACGTTCGTCTGATATTGGCGTGCTGATGCAGAACGTCGGCACCGCCCGGGCGGTGAAGCGGGCGATTATCGACGGCGAGCCGCTGACCGAACGCGTGGTAACGCTGACCGGCGAAGCCATCGCCACGCCGGGCAACGTCTGGGGACGCCTCGGTACGCCAGTCAGCCATCTGCTTCAGCATGCCGGTTTCCAGCCGCAGCCAGAGCCGATGGTGATTATGGGCGGCCCGCTGATGGGCTTTACCCTGCCCGCGCTGGATGTGCCGGTGGTGAAAATCACCAACTGTTTGCTGGCACCGTCGCCAGGCGAAATGGGCGAGCCACAGCCTGAGCTCTCCTGCATACGCTGTAGCGCCTGTGCCGATGCCTGCCCGGCAAACTTGCTGCCTCAGCAGCTTTACTGGTACAGCCAGGGTGCCGATCACGACAAAGCGCGCGCCTACCATATTGATGACTGCATTGAGTGCGGTGCCTGTGCCTGGGTCTGCCCCAGCAATATTCCGCTGGTGCAATATTATCGCCAGGAGAAAGCCGAGCTGCGTGCTATCGATCTGGAAGCAAAACGCACCGCCGAAGCAAAGGCGCGCTTTGAAGCGCGTCAGGCACGCCTGGAGCGCGAGAAGCTGGCACGTGAAGCGCGTCATGCTCAGGCAAAACGCAAAGTCAGCACCAGCGAGCAGAATGAAATCGCCGCCGCGCTGGAGCGGGTAAAAGCGAAAAAAGCTGCCGAAGCCCCGATTGATGTTCAGGCAGGCGCTACACCAGATAACGCCGCCATTATTGCCCAGCGGGAAGCGCGTAAAGCGATGGCGCGCGCCCGTCAGGCAGAAAAACAGGCGGAGCGCGCCAGCCCGCTGTCGCCTGCTGCTGAAGCCGCAACCGATCCGCGCAAAGCGGCGGTAGAAGCGGCTATCGCCCGTGCCAAAGCGAAAAAAGCACAGCAGGCGACGGCTGAGCCGGTTGAAGCGGCTGGCGGCGAGCCATTAACGGCTGATGTGCCGGTCGATCCGCGCAAAGCCGCAGTGCAGGCGGCGATCGCCCGCGCCAAAGCGAAGAAGGCGCAGCAGGCGACGGCGGAAAAACAGCAGGCAGAGGCAGGCGATGCAGCGGAAAGCCACAGCGTCCCGGCCACGGCGGCAACCGCCCCGCAAACGCCTGCGGTAACCGAAGCTGAGCCGGTCGATCCCCGCAAGGCCGCGATTGCAGCGGCAATTGCGCGCGCCAAAGCGAAAAAAGCAGAACAACAACCCCAGGCGGAAGAACTGGCGCAGGCAGATACGGAAGATCGCCGTAAAGCTGCGGTAGCCGCCGCCGTTGCGCGCGCTAAGGCGCGTAAAGCACAGCAGCAGACAAGCTTCGAGGAATAAATGGCTTTTCGTATTGCAAGTTCCCCTTATACCCATAACCATCGGGCCACCAGCCGCATCATGATGCTGGTGCTGCTGGCGGCGATTCCCGGCATGGCGGCGCAGTGGTATTTCTTCGGCTACGGCAACCTGATTCAGGTAGTACTGGCAGCGCTGACCGCATGGGGCACCGAGGCGGCTATTCTGCATCTGCGCAAGCAGCCGATTCTGGCTAACCTTGGCGATCATTCAGCGTTGCTTACTGCCCTGCTGCTCGGCGTCAGCCTGCCGCCGCTCGCGCCCTGGTGGCTGATTGTCATTGGCACCGCCTTCGCCATTATCATTGCCAAACAGCTGTATGGCGGCCTGGGGCAAAACCCGTTTAATCCGGCGATGATCGGTTATGTGGTGTTGCTGATATCTTTCCCGGTGCAGATGACCAGCTGGCTACCGCCGCAGGCGTTGCAGGCGGTGACGCCTGGCCTGCTGGATTCGTTGAGCATGATCTTTACCCATCACACGCTGGCGGGTGAAACCATGCAGCAGCTACAGCTGGGCGTTGATGGCGTCAGCCAGGCAACACCGCTCGATACCTTTAAAACCGGACTGCGCGCCGGTCACAGCGCGGAACAGCTGCTGGCGCAGCCGATTTTCGGCGGCGCTATCGCCGGTATCGGCTGGCAGTGGGTGAATATCGGCTTCCTGCTGGGCGGGCTGTTTCTGCTGCTGAAGAAAGCGATTCGCTGGCATATCCCGGTCAGTTTCCTGCTTTCGCTGACGTTCTGCGCCACGCTGGGCTGGATTTTCTCGCCGGACACGCTCGCCTCACCGCTGATTCATCTTTTCTCCGGCGCAACCATGCTCGGCGCATTCTTTATTGCGACCGACCCGATTACCGCCTCCACCACCAATAAAGGGCGGCTGATTTTCGGCGTGCTGATTGGCCTGCTGGTATGGCTGATTCGCAGCTTCGGCGGCTACCCGGACGGCGTTGCTTTTGCAGTATTGCTGGCAAACATCTGCGTGCCGCTGATCGATTATTACACGCAGCCGCGCGTTTACGGCCATCGCAAGGAGTAAACCATGCTGGATACCATTCGTAAAAATGGCGTGACTCTGGCACTGTTTGCCGCCGTAACAACCGGCCTGACGGCAGTGATCAACGCGGTCACCAAACCGACAATTGCACACCAGACGTCGGTGCAGCAGAAGCTGCTGCTGGATCAGGTCGTCCCGCCAGCGCTGTATGACAATGTTATGCAGAAAGAATGTTACGTTGTCACGGATAGCCTGTTGGGGAACGATAAACCGCATCGGCTTTATATCGCACGTAAAGCGAATCAGCCGGTAGCGGCAGCGCTTGAGACCACCGCGCCCGACGGTTATTCTGGCGCGATTCAGATGCTGGTGGGTGCCGATTTTCAGGGTAAGGTGCTGGGCGTGCGCGTAGTGGAACATCACGAAACGCCAGGGCTGGGTGATAAGATTGAACTGCGTATCTCCGACTGGATCACCTATTTCAGCGGCGTGCAGCTACACGGCGCGAATGACGCCCGTTTTGCGGTGAAAAAAGATGGCGGTGACTTCGATCAGTTTACCGGTGCTACTATTACGCCACGCGCGGTGGTTAACGCGGCCAAACGCACCACCTTACTGATTGAAACGCTGCCGAAGAAACTCTCTTCGCTACCCGACTGTGGAGATGCTAATGAGTGAAGCTAAGAATTTATTGATCGGCGGGCTGTGGAAAAACAACTCCGCGCTGGTACAGCTGCTGGGCCTGTGCCCGCTGCTGGCCGTGACCTCTACCGCTACCAACGCGCTCGGTCTCGGCCTGGCGACCACGCTGGTGCTGACCATCACTAACAGCGCTATCTCCGCCTCGCGTCGCTGGGTGCCGTCAGAAATCCGTATTCCCATCTACGTAATGATTATCGCGTCGGTGGTCAGCTGCGTACAGATGTTGATTAACGCCTACGCTTACGGACTTTATCAGTCGCTGGGAATTTTTATCCCGCTGATCGTGACAAACTGTATCGTGGTGGGACGCGCCGAAGCGGTCGCTTCCAAAAGCAGCATTCCCCTTTCCGCGCTCGACGGTTTTGCTATCGGTATGGGAGCCACCAGCGCCATGTTCGTGCTGGGCTCAATGCGTGAAATTATCGGCAACGGCACCATTTTTAACGGTGCCGATCAGCTGCTGGGCCCCTGGGCCAAAGTGCTGCGGGTGGAAGTGGTACATTTTGATGCACCGATGCTGCTGGCCATGCTGCCACCGGGCGCATTTATCGGCCTCGGCATGATGCTGGCGGCGAAATATATTCTCGATCAGAGGCTGAAGGCACGCGCTGCGGCCCGACGCGATCTGCCACAGGGACAAACCGGGAAAGCGGTGTGAATAAAGAGAAGCGTTACGAAATCCTGTCACGTTTGCGGGCTAATAACCCGCATCCCACTACCGAGCTTAATTTCAATTCGCCGTTTGAGCTGCTGATTGCCGTTCTGCTCTCGGCGCAGGCGACTGACGTCAGCGTCAATAAGGCGACCGCCAGGCTTTATCCGGTTGCGAATACGCCTGCGGCCCTGCTGGCGCTCGGCGTGGAAGGCGTGAAGGAATACATTAAAACCATTGGCCTGTATAACAGCAAAGCGGAGAATGTGATTAAAACCTGCCGCATCCTGCTGGAAAAGCACCAGGGTGAAGTACCGGAAGATCGTGCGGCGCTTGAGGCGCTGCCTGGCGTCGGACGTAAAACCGCTAACGTGGTGCTGAATACGGCTTTCGGCTGGCCAACCATTGCCGTTGATACCCATATTTTCCGCGTCTGCAACCGCACCAACTTTGCTCCGGGCAAAAACGTTGAACAGGTAGAAGAGAAGCTGCTGAAAGTGGTGCCAACAGAGTTTAAAGTTGACTGCCATCACTGGCTGATACTGCACGGACGCTATACCTGCGTTGCGCGCAAGCCACGCTGCGGCTCCTGCCTGATTGAAGATCTCTGTGAATATAAAGAGAAAGTCGGAAATTAACTTTGCTGAATCGCGGCGGCGGATCCAGTCAGGGGAAGTCGTTGCGTTCCGGGTCTTTTTTCCTGCGCTCTTGTTACTGACATCTGCTTTACTGTCAGGCTGACGATCGCCTTTTTATAGCATCCAGGATGATTCTATAAAAAATTATTTTCAACGCAATAATTAACACTATTCTCCTGTTTGCCTGCGGCTCGTCGCCCTTTAATTCGTGACGGTTTAACAAATCGTTCACCAGAGTGAACTTTGTCCGGCGCGATTTTCCTGCTCGCTTACCCGGATGGGTTATTTTTCCGCTTAAATTATTGTTTTAAAACGTGATCTCGCTCACGCCATGCATAACAGCTGGAAAATTTTCGCTGCAAGCCGTTATAAATCCTGAACAAAGCGCGGTTATCGTGCATTATTCAGTCATTTATTCTGCATTATCAGTCAAATGATATGAGAGATATCGCTGGATGAGTAATCAGCAGATAATTGCACTTTTAAGGCCTTTAAAGAATTTAAACTGGCATATTATTCTGCTAAAGATTTAGGCCACAACACTTAACACTGTTTAACAGACGCGACTCTTATTTTTAACCCTATATCTTTTACGATCTTCAGGAAATAAAAAAACGCTTGCCACTCGTGGCGGGATAAGCGAAATTAACCGCCGTTTTTTCCGATTTTATTACAGAACCGTGCGCGGGTTTCGCCTGTGACGTGGTCTTATTTCCTGGTGAAAATCAGGTTGAAACAACAGAGGTAACAGTGTCTACAGCAAACAAACACACTGATGAGGCAGTAAGCCTCAATGCGTTCAAACAGCCTAAAGCGTTCTATTTGATTTTTTCGATCGAACTTTGGGAGCGTTTCGGCTATTACGGCCTACAGGCCATTATGGCGGTCTACCTGGTTAAACAACTGGGGATGTCCGAAGCTGACTCCATTACGCTTTTCTCATCCTTCAGCGCGCTGGTCTATGGTCTGACGGCCATCGGCGGCTGGCTGGGCGATAAAGTGCTGGGCACCAAACGCGTGATTATTCTCGGCGCGCTGGTACTCTGCGTCGGCTACGGCCTGATCGCCTGGTCCGGGCATAATGTCTCTATCGTCTATATCGGCATGGCGACCATCGCGATGGGTAGCGGACTGTTTAAAGCCAACCCTGGCTCCCTGCTCTCCACCTGCTACGACAAAGACGATCCGCGTATCGACGGCGCATTCACCATGTTCTACATGTCGATCAACGTCGGCTCGCTGATCTCGATGATGCTGACCCCATGGCTGGCGGCTAAATATGGCTGGAGCGTCGCGTTTTCGCTGTCGGTTGTCGGCATGGCGATTACCGTGATTAACTTCCTGCTCTGTCAGAAAATGGTGAAAGATTACGGCTCCAAACCCGATTTCGCTCCGTTGCAGGCGGGTAAACTGCTGGCGACCATCGTCGGTGTCGTGGTGCTGATCGCCATTGCCACCTGGCTGCTGCATCATCAGGATATTGCTCGTATCGTGCTGGGCGTCATCGCTCTGGGCATCGTTGTGGTGTTTGCTAAAGAGACCTTCACCCTGAAAGGCGCGGCGCGTCGTAAAATGATCGTGGCCTTCCTGCTGATGGTAGAAGCTATCGTCTTCTTCGTTCTCTATATGCAAATGCCGACCTCGCTGAACTTCTTTGCGATTCGCAATGTTGAGCACACCATCTTCGGTATCGCCTTCGAACCTGAGCAGTATCAGGCACTGAATCCGTTCTGGATCATGGTTGCCAGCCCGATTCTGGCTGCGGTGTATAACAAGATGGGCGATCGTCTGCCGATGCCGCACAAATTTGCCATCGGTATGGTGCTCTGCTCCGTTGCCTTCCTGGTGCTGCCGCTGGGCGCAAAATTCGCCAACGAACTCGGCATTGTACCGGTAAGCTGGCTGATCCTGAGCTATGCGCTGCAAAGTATCGGTGAGCTGATGATCTCCGGCCTGGGCCTGGCTATGGTGGCCCAACTGGTGCCACAGCGTCTGATGGGCTTTATTATGGGCTCCTGGTTCCTGACTACCGCCGGCGCGGCGATGATTGCCGGTAAAGTGGCTAACCTGATGGCCGTACCGGAAAACGTTACTGACCCGCTGGAATCACTGCATACTTACAGCGAAGTATTCCAGCAGATTGGTATCGTTACTGCGGTAATTGCGGTGCTGATGCTGCTGACCGCCCCGCTGCTTAACCGTATGACGGTTGACCATGAAGCGGTGGCGAAACAGGCCGCTGAAAACCACAGCTAAACAAGCTTGTACTGCCTGTGAAAGCCGTCCTCGTGACGGCTTTTTTTATACTTTTCTTACGCTGACATTTGCCGCCGTCCGCAGTAGGATGGCTCTAATCCCCATGCAAACAAGGAGCATTGTATGAAACTGTTTAGCAAGCCAGGAGCCTGTTCCCTCTCTCCCCATATTATTCTGCGCGAGTGCGGCTTCGATTTCACCCAGGTCAATGTCGATCTGGCGACCAAAAAAACGGAACGCGGTGAAGACTATTTGCAGATCAACCCCAAGGGCCAGGTTCCGGCGCTGCTGCTGGATGATGGCACGCTGTTAACCGAAGGGGTGGCGATTATTCAATATCTCGCCGATCAGAAACCCGATCGTCAGCTGCTGGCACCCACCGGCAGCCTGACGCGCTACCATACGCTGGAGTGGCTGAGCTACATCTCTACCGAGCTGCATAAGGCCTTCATTCCGCTGTTCCGTCCCGATACGCCGGAAGCTTATAAAACGCAACAGCGTGAGCAGCTGATGGCGAAATTTCGCTATGTGGATGAGGCGCTGCGCGATAAGCAGTGGCTGACCGGTACACGTTTTAGCGTGGCGGATGCCTATCTGTTTGTCGTGGCACGCTGGGCGAAGGTGACAGGGCTGGATCTCAGCGCTTTTCAGGCGCTGGCGGCATGGCAGGCGCGTGTAGCAGAACGTCCGGCGGTTGTCGCCGCCCTGAAGGCGGAAGGTCTCGCCTGATACGCAACGGGGCGCTTCCGCGTCCCGCTTCTTTCCTTTTCCGGCGACGGTCCGGAAGTGATTAAAGTCTTTCCGCTGCGAAATGATGCTGTGGCTGAACGAGCAGATCCTGCGCCGCCACCAGCTGTAACTCATACTCGCCCATTTCATGGGTTTTCAGCATCACTTCATAGACTGCGGCGGTAATGTGCTCCAGCGCTGGTTTTAATGCTTCGCCCTTCAGCAGGTTCACCAATAACAGCCCACTGGTTAAATCGCCTACGCCAACCGGCTGGCGCACGCCGAAATCCACCAGGGGACGGCTGATATGCCAGGCTTCCTGCGCGGTAACCAGCAGCATTTCAAAGCGATCGCTGCGGCGCCCGGCGCGCGCCAGATGTTTCACCAGCACAATCTTCGGCCCTTGTGCGATCAGCTTACGTGACGCTGTCACGGCTTCCTCAACGTTTGCCACGCTGCCGCCGCTGAGCATTTCCAGCTCCAGCAGATTCGGCGCGATAATATCGCTAGCCGGTAATGAGGCTTTGCAATGAAACTCCGCCACACCCGGTGCCACAATACAACCCTTTTCCGGATGTCCCATGACCGGATCGCAGAAGTACCAGGCATCAGGATTTGCAGCTTTTACCTGACGAACGATCTCCAGAATCTGTTCGCCCTGTTCGGCGGAACCGAGATAGCCGCTCAGGACCGCGTCACAGGTTTTTAGCCGGTCGATATTCGCAATACCTTTCACAATATCGGTCAGATGCTCCGCCGGCATTACCGTCCCTGTCCATTGTCCATATTGCGTATGGTTGGAGAACTGCACGGTGTTGAGCGGCCAGACGTTGGCCCCCATGCGACGCATGGGAAATTCCGCCGCGCTATTACCGGCGTGACCAAATACGACATGAGATTGAATAGCGAGAATGTTTTTCATAGTTGAGCCTGTCAAACCTTACCAAAAAATAAGGCCGGTAGAACCGGCCTTTAGAACACTTTTTTATTTCCAGCACACCAGGCAGTAGTGCTTTTTACCGCGACGCAACAGCGTAAAACGATCGAACAATTTATCACTGTCGCTGAAACGATATTCCGCATCAGACTGTTTTTCGCCGTTAACCGTTACCGCATTTGAATTAATCATCGTGCGCGCCTGACCGCGTGACGGCACCAGCTCCGCCGTCACCAGCGCCTGTTGCAGATCGGCGTCGGCGTCCAGCGTAATCGTTGGCATACCATCCTGCGCCAGCTGTTCGAAATCCGCTTCGGTCATATCGCTCAGGCTACCGGAAAAGAGGCTCTGGGTGATACGCTGCGCGGCCATCAGCCCGGCTTCGCCATGCACCAGACGGGTGACCTGCTCCGCCAGAACATACTGGGCGCGCGGCGCTTTACCGCTGTTTTTATCTTCTTCTTCCAGCGCGTTGATCTCGTCAATGCTCATAAAAGTGAAGAACTTCAGGAAGCGGTAAACGTCTGCATCGGCGGTATTGATCCAGAACTGATAGAATTTATAAGGGCTGGTTTTTTTCGCATCCAGCCAGACCGCGCCGCCTTCGGTTTTACCGAATTTCGTGCCGTCAGATTTGGTGATCAATGGAACGGTCAGGCCAAAGACCTGGTTCTGATGCAGACGGCGCGTCAGATCGATACCGGAGGTAATATTGCCCCACTGATCGGAGCCGCCAATCTGCAGCGCCACGCCGTAGCGCTCATTCAGACAGGCGAAATCGTAACCCTGTAGCAGATTGTAAGAGAACTCGGTAAAAGAGATCCCCTGATCTTCACGGTTCAGGCGCTGCTTCACCGCCTCTTTGTTAATCATTTGGTTAACAGAGAAGTGCTTACCGATATCGCGCAGGAAAGTCAGCACGTTCATGCTGCCGAACCAGTCATAGTTGTTTGCTGCAATCGCGCTGTTGTCGCCACAGTCGAAATCGAGGAACGGCGCTACCTGCTGGCGGATTTTTTCCACCCATTCGTTTACCGTTTCGGTGGTGTTCAGCTTGCGCTCAGCCGCTTTAAAGCTTGGATCGCCAATTAACCCCGTGGCGCCACCTACCAGCGCAACCGGTTTATGCCCCGCATCCTGGAAACGTTTCAGACAAAGCAAGGGTACCAGATGGCCCAAATGCAAGCTGTCTGCGGTGGGATCGAAGCCGCAATAGAGAGAGATTGGCCCCTGCGCCAGCCTCTCTGCTAACGCATCCTCGTCCGTTACCTGGGCGATCAGGCCCCGCTCTTGCAATTGTTTAATCAGGTTACTGCTGGTCATTAAAGACTCCATGTTGTAACGACTGCACCTATGCTGGTACACAGCTTTCCGCTGAGGTGCGGAGAAAAATGAAGGCGTATAGAATAAAGCGCTGTTGCCATCAGCGCCAGCACCACAGCGGATATTTAATTGATTCAGGGTGCCAGACGATCGATTTTCCAGCTTTCTCCGTCACGCTGGTAGAAGAAGCGATCGTGCAGACGGTGCGCGCCGCCCTGCCAGAACTCCATCGCATCGATACGCACGCGGAAGCCGCCCCAGAAGCTCGGCAACGGCACCTCGCCCTGGCTGAACTTCTGCTTCAGCTCTAAAAACTTGCCTTCCAGCACGCCACGCGCCGAAATACGGCTCGACTGCTGCGATACCCAGGCACCAATCTGGCTGTCACGCGGGCGGCTGTGGAAATATTTCATCACTTCCAGCATGGAAAGTTTTTCCGCCTGCCCCAGCACCATCACCTGACGTTCAAGGAAGTGCCAGGGGAAATGCAGGCTGACGCGCGGGTTTTCAGCCAGCTGTTGCGCCTTGCGGCTGCCGAGATTGGTATAAAACACCAGGCCGCGCTCGTCGTAGTGCTTCAGCAGCACGATGCGCTGATAAGGCTGCCCCTGTTGATCGACCGTCGCCACACACATCGCGGTAGGATCGGGAAGCTGGGCGTCACAGGCCTGACGCAGCCACTGCTCAAACAGTTCCAGCGGCTGCTCAGGCAGATCTTTGCGGCGCAGGCCGCCACGGGTATATTCACGTCGCAGATGGGCGATTTGTTGCAAACTCTCTTCTTCACTCATAACCGGGTTTACCCCTAAAAAAAGGTAAGATTATTGTGCGCCTCACCTTTCTCAAATTCAACGCGTTAACCCTGCGTTTGTTGCTGACAGTCAGCAACAATAATCCGCCGGTTGCGTTCAATCGAGGCGCTGGTGCCTTCCATGCGCAGACGCCAGCTATCATTGGCGTAGAGCGTGTCGGAAGAAGAAGGCTGGCGTTGCAGCGTCAGCGGCTGACCATCCATAATAAACTGCGCCTGCTGCTCGCTCAGGGCGATCGTTAGCGGCAACGTTCCGCAAAGATAGTGCTGTACCTTAACCGTATTGCGCTGACCGCTATTCAACCCACAGCCAGAAAGCAGAACCATAGCCAGTAAGACCGATGTTTTACGCATATTTTCACCCGGCATACGTTGAAGATTGTGGTCGGTTAGCGGGATAGATAGCGCCCAGTACGCTTGCTTCACGTGCGCCGGTGACCGACGGCAGATTGCCCGGCAGGCCGTTCAGGGTACGCCAGGCGAGCCAGGCAAAGGCCAGGCCCTCCATATCATCACCGCTGATGCCCGCCGCATCGGTGGTTAATACTTCCGTACCGGCTAACAGCGCTGCCAGCCGCGCCATCAACAGCGGATTCCGTGCGCCGCCGCCGCACACCAGCAGCCGCTCGCAACCACCGCTCAGCAGCACCTGTTCACTGACGGTAACCGCCGTCAGTTCCAGCAGCGTTGCCTGCACATCCTGCGGTGCCAGGCCGGGAAAATATCCCAACTGCCGCTCGATCCAGCCTGCATTAAAATATTCTCTGCCGGTGCTTTTAGGCGCAGGCAGAGAAAACCAGGCATCGCTCAGCATCTGCTTCAGCAGCGGCACAATCACCGTTCCGCTGCTGGCCCAGGCACCCTCTTTATCATACGGCAGCCCGCAATGACGCCAGACCCAGGCATCCATCAGCATGTTGCCCGGTCCGGTATCATAGCCGCCAACCGGCCTGCCGGGGATCAACAGCGAAAGATTAGCGATGCCGCCGATATTCAGCACCATACGTCGCTCCTGCGGATGCATCAGCAACGCCTGATGGAAAGCGGGCACCAGCGGCGCGCCCTGCCCGCCCAGTGCCATATCCCGCCGACGAAAATCGCCGACTACCGTGATGCCCGTAGCGGCAGCGATTTGATTATTATCACCAATCTGTAGCGTACAGGGGGCATCGCCCAGCGGTTCATGCCAGACGGTTTGCCCATGGCAGCCAATAGCAACAATATCTTCCGCCTTCAGATTCTGCTGTTGCATCAGGGTCAACACCGCTTCGGCAAACAGACGCCCCAGTCGCGTATCCAGCCGTCCAAGCTGTGAAAGCGTCAGGTTTTGCCCCTGATTAATCGCCAGCAGTTCCTGTCGCAACGCCTGTGGCACAGGGTGACAGTAACTTGCCTGCTGCGCCACTACCTGCTCGTCAATGGCCGCCAGCACCACATCTACGCCATCAAGACTAGTGCCGGACATTACGCCTATATAGCGTCCCGATTTCATCACGTTACCTTACTTCCTCGCGGAAAAAGCCGTCAGAGTGGTTACAGCCTGGCAAAAACCAGCGGGTAATTCTATGATTAATTATTGTTTTTTATAGACAACACGGCGTTTTCAGATTCGGGTATAATATTTTCCCGGTACTATTGAAATTTTGTTTACCCATCGCGGTCTATGCTCTGCCATCGTCTGATTTACAGCGGGCTGAAACAGACGGAGGTTATGCCATATAATGAACTATCTATGGCTGCCTTTTCGATGCAGTCAACAATCATGAAAGGAGCTTTATATGATTAAGCGTTTATTTGTCGTGGCGCTGGCTGGCATGACGCTGGCAGGCTGTACTAATACGGATACGCTTTCTGGCGACGTATACAGCGCCAGTGAAGCCAAACAGGTACAGAATGTCAGCTACGGTACGCTTGTCTCCGTACGTCCGGTTAAAATTCAGGGTGGCGATGAGAATAACGTTATCGGTGCAATTGGCGGCGCGGTGCTTGGCGGCTTTTTAGGCAATACCGTTGGCGGCGGTGCGGGACGCAGCCTGGCAACGGCTGGTGGCGCAATTCTGGGCGGCATGGCGGGTCAGGGAGTTCAGGGAGCCATTAACAAAGCGGATGGTGTGGAACTGGGCATTCGTAAAGATGACGGCAACACCATTTTGGTGGTACAGAAACAGACAGCCAGCCGTTATTCCGTTGGGCAGCGCGTGATGCTGGCGTCAAACGGCAGCCAGATTACCGTCTCCCCACAATAATCGCGCTGTACGACACAACAAAAACCGACGCGCGTTGCGTCGGTTTTTTCATCGTTGTTGCTATTCACTTTTTTTCTGCAACTCGACAATATTCTTTTCCAACCGGGCAACCAACGTAATCATCTGATCGACTTCGCGCTTCGAAATACCTGACAGTATATCGTCACGGGTGGCATCAATAACGTGTTCTACCTGTTGGATAACCGGTTCTGCGGCTTTGGTCAGCTTAATGCGTTTTGCTCGCCGATCGTTAGCACAGGTACAGCGCACAATCAGCCCTTTATCTTCCAGCTGATCAAGGGTACGCACCAGCGAAGGCTGCTCGATGCCGATCGCTTTAGCCAATTGAATCTGAGACTGATGAGGAGGCAGCTGATGAATATTATGCAGAGTAACCCAATGTGTCTGAGTAAGTTCCAGCGGTTTAAGACGTTGATCGATAAGTGCACGCCAGATGCGCACTAAGCGTGCCAAATCCGTTCCTAATGGCGTATCCAAGTTCATCTCCTTATAATTAGCTTGCTAGCAATCAAGCATGATTTTAGTCTATTCTGCGAGTTTCCAGGGTAAAACTCAATTGCAGCCTCCCCTGATGAAAAGCCCTACGCCAGTTCCAGGGCGCTTCGCAAGGCGCAGCCAGGGCAAAACCCGTCAAAATCCTCTGCCTGCTTTTTGTTTATTCATTCCGAATGTTTACCAGTTGTGATAAGAGCCTGCTAATAATCTACGTCGCTAAATAAAAATCGCGCTTTCTATGCATAGCAGACGGACATCGTGCTGTCCGCGTCGATAAAAGAATGCATCGCATCCGAACGCCATTTTGGATAATAGTAATAACGCTATTCCGTTCCCCGCTCTCAGCGTCAACGCTTCCCTGAAAACATAGCGACAGGTCAGCCGAAGATCGCTGGTACAAGGCCAGGAACAGCGTTGTCAGCGGCATCGATTCTCTTAGTTAACGAACCCGATACCCATTGTTATCGCGGCGGCTTATTTTCTCCATTCCAAAAAACCTTTCCGCGTGGGTAATCATGCCGAGATCGTTCATTACAACAATGAGCTTCGCCTCAAAACTTCCGTTAAAAATCCTGAATGGATAAGCGCCAGCAAACAGAACTTTACTGATAGAAGATTACCTGTGACAAAGCGGCAAATTGCTGATGATGAACAAAGAATTGTTCTGAAGCGTGCAAAAAATGCGATTTTTTTCCCTTTGTCGTACAGCAGCGTTTATACAACTGACGCCGCGTACAACGAAATCGCTAATAGACGACGCCGATCTTCAGGTAATAGAGACCGACGCGTCAGCGTGGATAATAAGGCGAAAAGCAGGCCGTCAGGAAATTATTTAATGACGCCGCAGGCATAGCGTGCGCCACCGCCACCGAGCGGTTGTGGCGTGTCACTGTGGTTATCACCCCCCATATGTAACATCAATGCCCTGCCGGAAATGTCGCTGATTTTTTTCAGCCTCGGTGCAAGTACCGGATAGCTGGCAGATCCCTCCTGCGTCACGTACAGCGCGGGCAGATCGCCGAGATGACCTTCTCCCCACGGGCCAAGATGCTTGCCGCTGTTCTGCGGATCGAAATGTCCACCAGCCGCACCGGCAGGCACGCTTTTACCTTCGCTGACCGCTGGCGCGCAGCTGCCATTAGCATGCACATGGAAACCATGCACGCCCGGCGGCAGCTGAGAAAGGCTGGGCGTAAACGTCAGGCCCAACGGGGTTTCATCAATCCTGACGGTGCCAACCGACTCACCGATACCATCACTGGTCACATTATGCAGCGTCACCTGCTGGCTGGCTGCCTGCGCGAAGCCTGTTATCAGCAGCGCCAGCGCTGCTAAACCGTAACGTTTCATTTAACCTCCTGAGAATTAATTCCGTTTATCCTCTTACAGCATGGACAGAAACGGCCTTTTCAGCCGCTGTATGCCAGCGTTTTTGCGTTTCTTTACGACACGATAGACGCTCATCCACGCTAACGACCGTCCGGCGTTAAAAAAGTGAAGGCTGCTGCGGCGCTTCCGCCGATTCAGATGCTTTATCCGCACGGTGCAAACGCAAATAACGCTGACGACAAAGCCGCAATACTTCACGCTTACGCGCATCGCTATATTTCATCCAGTTAAAGCGCTCGTCGCGGCTACGCATACAGCCACGGCAATAGCCGCGCTCGTCTGACTGACAGATGCCACGGCACGGGCTTGGCACCGGGAAAAATTCAAGCTGCTCCGCCACATTGCCTCCTGTTTAACCGCATCTTTCATTGAAGCCAGCTTCAGCCTGAAGTGCAAGCTAACCGTAGCAAAAGTGTCTGCCAGCGCGGCTAATTCACCGTTTTAGGTAGCGCCAGATGTCTGAAGATCGCATGTCTGCATCCGTTAAGGTTTTATTAATTTTTATCCGCTAAGCTGAAGACAAATTCTTTAGTTAAATTTAATTATGCTGCAACTAAAAACGTTTCGCTGTAGTGAATCCCTGTTTCTGGCTATCTGCGCCCTGTTTTTCACTTTCATCCTTAACGGTATGTTTATTATCCGCGCGGCTGAAAGGACACCGCTGGATCAGCTACAGGATTACCTGTTTATCGCTTCTGTTCCGCTGGTACTATTTTGCGCCTTTATGCTGATTTTTAATTTGCTGATTTTGCCGTGGATAGGTAAGCCGCTGTTAATTATTTTGCTGCTGTGCGGTGCAGCGGCTAACTATTTTATGTACAGCTTCGGTACGGTTATCGATACCAATATGGTGCAGAACGTTTTCGAGACGGATTTGCAGGAAGCCACTGCTCTGCTGAGCCCCAGATATATTATCTGGATGCTGCTGATGGGCGTGCTGCCCTCAGTTGTTATCGTGCTGATTCGTATACGTCAGCCGCATCCCTGGTGGTTTGCGCTGGCGATGCGCGCGCTTTGGTGCATCGGCTCGGCATTGCTGATCCTGCTGATCGCGGTGTTGATGTATAAAGATTACGCCTCGCTGTTTCGCAATAATAAGGGGCTGGTGAAAATGGTCACGCCACCGAACGTGATAAGCGGTGCCATTCACTACGTTGACAACCGCTGGCTACAGGGCAATAAGGCGCTGGTACGTATCGGTCAGGACGCCCATAAAGGCCCATTGATTCAGGCCGCACAGAAAAAAACGCTGGTGATATTTGTGGTGGGCGAAACGGCACGGGCGGAGAATTTCTCGCTTGGTGGCTACGAGCGTGAAACAAATCCCAGGCTGAAACAGCAAAACGTCATCTACTATCCGCACGCCACCTCATGCGGTACCGAAACGGCTGTCTCCGTACCCTGCATGTTTTCCGGCATGCCGCGCGCTGATTATGATGCGAACCTGGCGCGCCATCAGGAAGGATTGATGGATGTACTGGCGCACGCTGGCGTCAATGTGATGTGGCGAGAAAACGATGGCGGCTGTAAAGGGGTCTGCGATCGTATCCCCCACACGGATATGACCCTGTGGAAGCTGAAGTCGCTCTGCCAAAGCGATTACTGCCTGGATAAAGTTCTGCTGCACCGCCTGGCGAATTACATTAATGGCGTCAATAACGACACGGTAGTGGTACTGCATCAGATGGGCAGCCACGGCCCCGCCTACTACCTGCGCTATCCGCCGGAAATGCGCCAGTTTACCCCCACCTGTGACAGCAAACAGATTCAGGACTGCGATCATCAGGCGCTGGTGAATACCTATGATAATACGCTGCTTTATACCGATTCGATGCTGAGCGATACCATCGATTTACTGAAAAGCTATCAGAGCCGGTTTAACGTTGCGCTAATCTACCTGTCCGATCATGGTGAATCGCTGGGTGAACATGGGATGTATCTGCATGGCGCGCCTTATCTGTTCGCGCCCAGTCAGCAGACCCACATACCGTTCCTGATGTGGCTCTCCGCCGACTATGCCCGTACTTTTGGCATCAACGAAAAATGTCTGCGCCAGCATGCCCAACAGGATGAGATATCGCAGGACAACGTGTTCCATACGCTGCTGGGGATGATGAATATTCAAACCGCTCTCTATCAGCCGGGACGCGATCTGTTGAAAAACTGTCAGACGCAGTAGGGTTGCATTAGACCAACTGGTCTATTACTCTGAACGCTATGAGTAAAACGACCCGACAAGATACCCGTGAACATCTGCTCGCTATCGGCGAGCAGCTTTGTTTACAGCGCGGTTTTACCGGCATGGGCCTGAGCGAACTGCTCAGCCGGGCTGGCGTGCCGAAGGGATCGTTTTACCACTATTTTCGCTCGAAAGAAGCCTTTGGCGTGGCGATGCTTGAACGCTATTTCAGCGCTCTGCAACAGGATATGTCCGGCTGGTTCGCCAGCCATCAGGATACGCCACGGGAACGTTTACTGCGCTATTATCAACAGGCCGAGCAGCGCTTTCGCGAAACCGGTCACATAGAAAATTGTCTGGCAGTAAAAATTTCGGCGGAAGTGTGCGATCTCTCTGAAGAGATGCGGCTGGCGCTGGAACGCGGCGCAGCCGCACAAACGGCGATTCTGGCATCGGTATTACGCAACGCGGCAGCTCAGCGCGCATTACCGTTCAGCCTTGATCCAGATGTGATGGCCCAGACGCTCTACTCGCTCTGGCTGGGTGCCAGTTTACAGAGCAAGATACGTCGTGACGGCAGCGCGTTAACCCATGCGCTGGCGGCAATTTTACAGCTGTTGCCGTCCAGCTAAATTAAAAAACGTGCGCTTCAAGACGACTGGTCTATTTCTTTGTCCTCCCAGTTCCGTCCCCTGAATCGCACGTTTGTACTACGCTTTTTTGACCGTTATCGGATGATGACACTCTTTTTTCAGGAGAAAACTATGCGCTTACTTCATACCATGCTGCGCGTTGGCGATATGCAGCGCTCCCTCGATTTTTATACGCGTGTACTGGGCATGCGCCTGCTGCGTGAAAGCGAAAATCAGGAGTATAAATACAGTCTGGCGTTCGTTGGCTACAGCGATGAAAGCGAAGGCGCGGTTATTGAACTGACCTACAACTGGGGCGTGGAAAAATACGATCTGGGCAACGCTTACGGCCACATCGCGCTGGGCGTGGATGATGTTGCGGCAACCTGCGAAAAAATTCGTCAGGCTGGCGGCAACGTAACCCGTGAAGCGGGCCCGGTCAAAGGCGGCAGTACCATTATCGCCTTCGTGGAAGATCCGGACGGTTACAAAATCGAACTGATTGAAAATAAACAGGCGGGACAGGGGCTCGGCCAGTAAGTTTTCAGGGCGTCTGCGGACGCCCTTCTTTTTCCGGCTGCTGCAAGCTGCGGCGAAATTTGCCATAATACGCGCTGCAATTTTTCGCCAATGAGATGCTGATGTCTGAATCGAAACAACTGAATGCGTTATCTGACCGCTTTCGCGGATTTTATCCGGTAGTTATTGATGTGGAAACCGCCGGGTTTAATGCTAAAACCGATGCGCTGCTGGAAATCGCCGCTATCACGCTGAAGATGGATGCCGACGGCTGGCTACAGCGTGACCAGACGCTGCATTTTCACGTCGAGCCTTTTGAAGGCGCGGTTTTACAACCCGAAGCGCTGGCGTTCAACGGCATCGATCCCCATAACCCGCTGCGCGGTGCCGTCAGTGAATATGATGCGCTGCACGAAATATTCAAGCAGGTTCGTAAAGGCCTGAAAGATTGCGGCTGCAATCGCGCCATTATGGTGGCCCATAATGCCAATTTCGATCACAGCTTTATGATGGCGGCCGCCGAGCGCGTTGGCCTGAAGCGTAACCCTTTTCATCCGTT
This sequence comes from Mixta intestinalis, assembly GCF_009914055.1. NCBI lineage: Bacteria > Pseudomonadati > Pseudomonadota > Gammaproteobacteria > Enterobacterales > Erwiniaceae > Mixta > Mixta intestinalis. The sequence continues at coordinate 1,253,630 of NZ_CP028271.1, read as the reverse complement.
TGCCACCTTTGATACCGCTGCGCTTAGCGGCCTGGTGGTTGGTCAGACGGTGTTGGCAAAAGCCTGCAAGGCAGCCGGTATCGCCTTTGACGCCAGCCAGGCGCACTCCGCGCTGTATGATACCGAGCGCACCACCGAGCTTTTTTGCGAACTGGTAAACCGCTGGAAACGGCTGGGCGGCTGGCCACCGCTGCCGGTAGAAGAAGACATGTCTGTCGAGAATATGCTGACGGCGGAAAAATAGTTCGTATCAGGCAATAAAAAAGGGCACCACTCCGGGTGCCCCTTGCTAATTATGCTGCGCTGAAGCTTATTCTGCTTCTTTATACTTCTCGGCGGTTTCTTTAATCAGCGTTTGCAGTTCGCCGCGCTGAAACATCTCAATGACGATATCACAACCGCCA